>DAOOQW010000103.1:1569-7860 GCA_035388945.1 Flavobacteriales bacterium | reverse complement strand
GCAATCGCTGATTCATGAAAAGTCCATTTCTATACATACGTATCTTTTGTCTGTTAGTGCTTTGGCTCAGCCCTAGCCTTTATTCACAGAATCAACAACTTACATTCGAAAGAGTGCCCAGCCAGAAATGGCTATACCAACGTAACATTACTTGCTTAACGCAGGATAGAGATGGTTATTTATGGTTTGGAACCAACAATGGTCTTTATCGTTTCGATGGATATTCAGTCACGGAATACCGTCACGAAGCACACAATACCAATAGTTTATCCCACAATAACGTTAACTGCATTTATGCCGATAAAGCTGGCGTTTTATGGGTTGGAACATGGGGCGGGCTAACTCGCATCGACCCGAATACCCAATCGTTTACGCGCTACAAACATGATCCTAGAAACATCAAATCCTTATCAAACAACGACATCCGAGCTATACAAGAAGATCTAGCTGGGAATCTGTGGTTGGGTACATTTGGTGGTGGTATAAATCGCTTGGATAAATCTAGTGGTGACTTTCGAATTTTCCAACATTCATCAGGCAATGCTAGCAGTATTTCGAGCAATTACATCAACGTGATTACGCGAGATCGAAATGGTGATTTATGGATAGGAACACGACGTGGTATCAATAAACTAGAACCTGAAAATTCCCGATTCACTTCGTTTCAAAGCCTAGAACCGACTGCCGAAGATCAACAATGGGCAAATATTTCGAGTATTCTCGAGGATAGCAAAGGAAGAATCTGGTTTGGGACATTTGGTGGAGGATTGATTCAACTTGATCGTCGTAGTGGTAAAATGTTGAATTATCAGCACGATGCTAAAAATCCTCAGTCGCTTAGCAACAATACGGTAAACGGACTTTCGGAGGAAGATGGAGGCAATTTATGGATTGCAACATCCGAAGGTATTAACATACTTCATCTCAATACGGGCGAGATGCAGTTGGTGCAAAACAATCCCGACAATCCGAATAGTTTGTTGAATAATGATGTTCACTTGCTATATCGCGATCGTGCAGGTGTTATTTTCATTATAACTGCCGATGGAATTAACATATACAGCAAGCTCAGCGGACGTTTCAGGAAATTCCAAAAGAATCCGAATGAAGTTAAAAGCTTATCGAGTAATGCCATTAACTGTTTCATTGAAGGACCAGACGGTTCTATTTGGATAGGAACGCGTGATGGGTTGAATCGTTTTGATCGTTCTAGCAAGCAATTTCAGGTGTTTCGATTGATTCCTGAGGTGAAAGATGAGGTGTGTAGTAATGAAATTAAATCCTTGCATTTTGATCAAAAAGGTCGATTCTGGGTGGGGACTTCTAATAGTCTTTGTTTATTCGATCCGTCTGATTCTAAAGCCAAGCAATACCGCTTTAACAATTTCAACCCCAACAGTTTAAATAATGAAGTTCATACCATTGCTGAAACTCGGAATGGAGCATTATGGGTTGGATTAAGAAAAGGATTAGCAGCATTTGATCCCGATTCAGGCACATTTAAACTTTATCGACCTGACCCTACTGTTTCGGACAATCAAATTACCAATAGTGTCTACGCTATTTTAGAAGACCGCTATGGTAAATTTTGGGTAGGTACTTTAGGTGGTGGATTAAGTGAATTCGACCGTAAATCGACAAAATTTAAATCCTATCTGAATATACCAAATGACTCGACCAGCTTATCACACAACTCAGTCATATCCTTGCATGAAGACCAGTTTGGATTCTTTTGGGTTGGGACTTTTGGCGGTGGATTGAATAGAATGGACCGAAAAACGGGCAAGTTTATCAATTACACTGCTCGAAACGGGTTGCCAGATGATATGATTTATAGCATCCTGGAAGATCCTAAAGGAAATTTGTGGATGAGTACCAATACTGGTTTGGTGAAATTTGACACGAAATCGAAAGCATTCCGGAATTACGATGCATTGGATGGTTTACAAAGTAATGAGTTTAGTATTGGTGCGTCATTAAGATGCAAAAATGGAGAAATGTTATTTGGCGGTATTGCAGGATTTAACCTGTTCTATCCCGATAGCATTCTTGAAAATAATTACATTCCACCTACTGTCATTACTGGGTTTAAAGTATTGAACAAACCCGTTATCCTTTCGGGTGATAAGGTTCAATTGACGTATAACCAGAATTTCTTCACGTTTGAATTCTCTTCTTTGAGTTATGCGTTAAGCGATAAAAATCAATTTGCGTATAAGCTTGATGGATTTGATGAAGATTGGATTTACTGTGATTCTCGTCGATTTGCATCTTATTCGAACCTTGATCCAGGCGAATATGTTTTCCACGTAAAAAGCTCTAATAGTGATGGATTGTGGAATGAAAAAGGAACGACTGTTACCTTAAATATTGCTCGCCCATTTTGGAGAACTTGGTGGTTTTTGTTGATTGGCATTCTACTCGGAACTAGTATTCTTTACTTCGGATTCCGTTTACGAACTCGCAGTATCAATAGTCGTAATCAGTTATTGGAAGAAAAAGTTCGTCAGCGTACAGCCGAGCTCGAACGCGCTACTGAAGAAGCACAAGCAGCTAAAGAAGCAGCTGAGAAAGCAAGTCGTTCCAAATCGGGATTCTTGGCGAATATGAGTCACGAAATCCGTACACCACTCAATGGTATATTAGGATTCACCGATTTATTAATTCGAAATAACAAGAACACAGAGGATACCAAGTATTTAGAGTTGATTCGTTCGTCGGGTGATACCTTATTGAATTTGTTGAGCGATATCTTGGATTTAAATAAGATTGAACAAGGTAAGCTCACCATTGAAAACATCCGCTTTAATTTTATCGAAACGATCAAACAAACCTTAATTCCTTATCAATACCGTGCGAACGAGAAGGGATTACAGTTTATGATGAGTTTTGATACACGCATTCCCGAAATTATTCAGGGAGATCCTACTCGTATTAAACAGCTAGTGATAAATCTGGTTTCAAACTCCTTAAAATTCACCGAAACGGGAGGAGTTTCTATCAGTTTCGAAGCCGAATCTGACCCAAGGGGAACTGAAGATTTCTTTTATATCTCAGGCGAAGTAACCGATACTGGAATTGGTGTTGCGCATGAAAAACAAAACCTCATCTTCGAGAGCTTTACGCAAGCCGATGGTTCTTTCACACGTAAATATGGAGGAAGTGGACTTGGATTATCTATCGTAAAACAACTGCTCCATTTGATGAAAGGTTCGATTGTATTGAGCAGTCCGGCTTTGAACAAACCTTTCGCCACCGAAACACCTGGTGCAACATTTAAATTTCGATTCCGAGTTAAGGCAGAAAAAACGGATGAAAAATCTTCAAAACCAGCTGTCGCGCCACCAATACAGACATTTCGTTTTACGGAGAAGTACCGCATCTTATTAGTTGAGGATAATAAAATCAATCAACTACTTGCCGTAACAATTCTGGAGAACTTTGGACTAGAGGTTAAAACGGCTGATGATGGTCAACAAGGTGTTGAGAAAATTAAGCAAGAAGATTTCGATTTGATATTGATGGATGTGCAAATGCCAGTAATGAATGGCTATGAGAGTACAGCCGCCATTCGAGCCATGGGAATGAACTTACCGATAGTAGGACTTACCGCTAATGTCTACAAAGAGGACATTGAAAAATGTTTGGAATCGGGAATGAATGCTCATTTAGGAAAACCATTTACAGAAGCTGATTTATTCGGCATGCTCAAACGATGGTTGGTCTAAAGCTCAAAATAATTCAAACAACTAGTTTATTAAAATCAGAATCGTTTGTGAAATCAACGACTTGTTAATAAGCTTTTTGAATTTCTCCGTTATTTTATGAATCAATAAGTTGGTTTTGTCGTTAGATAAAAATCAGAAGGAGAAGAAGAGTAATTATAGTCTACTTTTCGCGGCCTTAAAATCCATATTGGAACTAAGTCCATGAAAACTCCAAAAATTAAAGATGCATTTGCAAATCTGAAGAATAAGACTCAGATATCGGATGAGTCGAACGATTTATTGGTTAAAAAGGGTAATCAACTACATATTATCATATTAGTACTTGTTGCAATAATAGCAGTTGCTTATGTATTATTTGATTTCATTGAGAACAACTATACTCAAGCATTTATTAGTGCTACCATTTTACCCTCTTTAGTTTTCTCTTATTGGTTGTATCATACGAACAGAACTGCTCTTTCCAAAATTTGGAACTTAACACATGTAACGCTAATAATAGGAATACAATTTTTATTACAGCCTCCCTTTTCACTTGCATTAACACTCTATTTACCCGTTTTACTGAGTACATTAATTGTATTTCAAGGTAAGGATAGAAAACTTGGATACTTATTGGCTTTTCTTGTCTTCTGCGTTACAATATTTCTGATAAAATGGGGCGATTTATTTAGATTAAATCACCTTGTCCGGCACGAAACATTAGAAACACTTCGCACAATAAATATGACTGGTGCCATTGGAGTAACAATTCTTGAAGTGCTTTTTCTACTTAAGTTGAATAATTCTGTTCAGTTTGAACTATTAGAAATCGGCAAAAATCTCAATCGAAACAACGAAATTCTAGCTTCTACTATTCAAACTCGTGACAAAATGCTCTCTATCATTTCGCATGATTTAAGAAGTCCGCTAATAATTATTGATTCTGGTTTAGAAGTTCTACAAGAGGACGACTTTCCGGAGGACAAAAAGAAGCATTTAAGTTTGGAACTACGCAAACGATCTAAACTCACGTTGAACTTGATCGACAATCTGCTATTGTGGACACGCAGTCAAACCGACCAGATTCAATATAAATCACAACCGATATCAACTAATCAAATTGGTAAAATAATACAAGGATTTTCGGATACTTATAGAGGAGAAAAGGGTGTTGAAATGACATTCGACTTACCCGAAACGGGAGCAGTTAATGCCGATAAGGATATGCTTGAAGGTATTTTACGTAACCTTATTTCTAACGCATTGAAATTCACTCCCAATGGAGGAAAAATCAGTATTCAAATTGAGCCGATAGGTAAAAGATGGAGATTTGTAGTACAAGATTCGGGAGTTGGAATTCCCTCAGAAGTATTGGAAAAACTGAAGAATGGAGATTCTATCTCAACAACAGGTACGAATAAAGAGAAAGGCCATGGATTGGGGCTTCAATTAGTGCGTGATTTCCTTTTAAAGCATGGCTCTGAATTAAGAATTGAATCAGAACCAGAAAAAGGAACGACTTTCTCATTTGACTTAGAATCGGCTTAATCGATTCCTTGGTTATCTTTGCCGCCCTTATTGAGTTTGAATAAGGCAAATACTGGCACCGTAGTTCAATGGATAGAATAGGAGTTTCCTAAACTCTAGATGCAGGTTCGATTCCTGCCGGAGCCACAAATATCTATTAGAAAATTACCTTATTAATTATTCTGTTCAACTATAATTTAAGAAGTTTGAAATATCCCCTTTCCCATTTTTCTTATAAGGCATTCAATAAATGAATACTCCATTTTGACTTATTATCTACCTATTATTTACGGTATTAATTCAGGCTCTATCATCCGTTTTTCGTGAAGCTTTTATACTGGTCGAATAAGTAAAAACAAGGACTAAAACTTAAAAATGTAACGAAAGGCATAATCCTGACATGCTTTTTGTCAAAATTTTTGCTTCCGTTTTCCGGAAATTCAAAATCATTAATTATTGATATTCTGACACTTACGTTTTTGGCAGGTGTTTTATTCGCACTGGCAATGAATTTTTTTTGACCAAAACGTAACAAATCTTACATCATTTATGTATACTTTTGTATTACTAACCTTAACCTAACTCTATGGACTTTCAGAAACTAAAATCCGAAGACAGCTAAATCTTCGGTGGCTTTTCCGACTTCGTTTCGAAAGCCGAACTAAAATACTCCATTTCAGGCACTTAAATAAGTAAAGAACGACACAAATGTGTCCTGGAATACTATTGCCCTAACCCAAAAAATTTCCTAACCAAAACCAATTTTATGCAACACAATTCTAACTTAAACTCCTCTGGGCGTTTCTGGAATTTGGATAAATTAAAAAACACGGCAAAGGCTATGCTACTTGTCTTGTTTTCGTCTTTTCTCCAAACAGCAATAGCACAAACAGAAACCAAAAACACGGGCGGTCAGAGTCCTACATTTAGTACGCCGATTAAAGATTTTCGCGCTTCTTATTCGGCCCCTGACCAGCTAATCGTTCCGAAAGGCATGACGGAAAAACAGGTCATTTCGATGATCAACCAAAGTACCCGTCAAGCTAAAACTAACAAT
>DAOOQW010000103.1:0-1469 GCA_035388945.1 Flavobacteriales bacterium | reverse complement strand
TTTCAAAACTACCTTTATGGAAGTTCAGGTGTTCGTTACAATCCAATTGCTAGTGGAAATTGTATCGGTTGGACAAACTGGGAAGATGCCTTAGTTGACGTTCAAACATTAGATGCTGACTTAGTAATCTTCTTTACTGATGGAAATCCTACCGCTTACAATGTAGCTAAAGCTAATGGTTGTGCTGGTGGAACTGTTACGACTGCAGATGACAACTCATACAGTTCAAACACTGCATTAAATCGTGCAATTACTGAAGCAAACGATGTAAAAGCGCAAGGCAAACACATGTTTGTTGCTGCAGTTGGTAGCGACTTAAACATTGAAAACTGTAAAGACATTAATGTTTGTTGCTGCAGTTGGTAGCGACTTAAACATTGAAAACTGTAAAGACATTTCTGGTGATGATGACTTCGCTGTTTCAGGAAGTATTTTTACTGCAGATTACACCATTGGAGGTTTTGAAACTTTAGCTGCCAATTTAGCTGCTGCTGCAAATAGTATTTGTGGAACTGAATTGATGATTAACAAAACAGTATCTAATTCAGGTGTATGTTCTGGTGAAACTGTTCAATTCACCATTCAAGTAACAAATACAGGTGGTGACTATAACTTCACAGCATTCAATGTACATATTGAAGATGTATTCCCTAACGGATTCTCAAATATTGCATTTGTAGGATCTGCTCCAGCTGGTGCTTCTATATCAGGCAGTACACTAACTTACAACTTAGCTAGTTTAGCTGCTAATGCTACTGCAACTGTTGTTGTTTCTGCAACGGTAGATGTTCCTCCAGGAAACTTCAACAATATCGCTACTGCAATCGCAGATAACGCGAATCAAGTAAGCGATAATGCTAGTGTAGTATCTGGCTACGCAACTGAAACACTTACACTTTCTGAATGTGCTCCAGTAACAGTTAATGGAATTACTTACTCTTCAACCGGAAGCTATACACAAGAATTAACAAGTGCTGCTGGTTGCGATAGTATCCTAACTATCAATTTCACTTTGAAGTCTGCTACAACAGGTGTTGAACAAGCCGCTGCTTGCGCTTCATATTTCTGGCATGGTACAACTTACACATCAAGCGGACAATATACTTACACTACAGTAAATGCTGCTGGATGTGATTCGGTTGTTACTTTATACTTGAATATCACTCCAGCTCCAGAACAACCGACTTTAGCTTGTTACCAAAATGCAACGTTTAACTCTACTACTTGTTCTTGGGATGTAACGGGTGATATGCCTGCTGAGCCAACTGGTTTAGCTTGTTATCAAGATGCCGTTTTTAACACAACTAATTGTTCTTGGGATATCGTTGGTACAATGCCAGCTCAACCATCAATCGCTTGTTACGAATCAGCTTCTTTCAACGGACAAACTTGTTCTTGGGATGTAACGGGTGATATGCCAGCTCAACCATCAATCGCTTGTTATGAATCAGCTTCATTCAACGGACAAA
>DAOOQW010000102.1:0-7875 GCA_035388945.1 Flavobacteriales bacterium | reverse complement strand
GTTTGATAAGAATATTGTGGTAGTTAGCCCAACAACTTTACTGGCTACTTTACGCACGATTGCAAGTATTTGGCGTCAAGAGTATCAGAATCAAAATGCCCAGGAAATTGCCGATCAAGGCGGGAAGTTGTACGATAAGTTTGTAGCTTTTAGTGTGGATCTTATTAAGTTGGGAAATCAGATGGATACAGCTAAAAAGACCTACGAAGAATCGATGAAGAAGCTTACCGACGGCAGTGGTAACTTGATTACACGCGTAGAAAAACTCAAGAAATTAGGAGCTCGTTCATCCAAAGTATTACCAACTGCATTGCTTAATCGTGCCGATCCGGATGCCGAAGACGAGGCTTAGTTTATTTCTCCTTGTTTTGTTGGCTGGATGTTCGGCGAATAGAAATCCATTTTCCCAAAATCGATATCTCGATTATCGTTTTCCTCAACCTGGTCCGCCAATGGAGCTGCAGTATTGGGCAATATCTACCGATAGTGTGGCCATTCGTTTACGTTTCCTGAATGCCGATTTAGGTTTGATGCCCGATGCCGATAATTTGGAACCCAAGCGTAGATTGTTAATTCGAGCTTCATTTTATCCCGAATTCAAACGCCGGAAACCCATTGTAAGTCAGCCATTGGTGCTCGAATCGGGACTTTCAGATACCGCCATTTTTACCGGAGCCGAATTGCATTTACCTATGTTGACTGGAACAGATGGATTATTGGAACTTGATATTCGGGATTTGCAAAAGAATCGCTCTCGATTTAAATATGTGAATTTGAGTCGGTTGAAGGAAGGAAATGCGCTCGATTTTCAGGTATTTGAGAAAGGAAATCCCAGCATACATACTTGGGTTCGAATTGGAAATCCGTGTAATATCCGGTATGTGGATAAGTTAGAACAGCGGTTTATAGTTGAGCATTATGTGGCAGAATTCCCTTTGCCTGCTCCTCCTTTCGCTGTTTCAAGTGAATTAAAACCTTTTCCTGATGCATTTTTGAAAGAGTCTATTTCGCGAGATGAATTGCTTGATTTTCGATTTGAGAAGCAAGAGTTTCTGAGAATTTCTAGTGGAAATTCACCCACTTCTGGACTAGGTTTACTTGTAGTAGGCTCTAATTTTCCTGGTTTGAGCAATGATTCGGAGCGATTCAGATGCATGGTTTACTTGATGCAGAAAGAAGAAATAAAACAATTTTCCGGTGTTTCTGATTTTCATTTATGGAAGTTTCTAAAGCTTGATAAGGCTCATTCAGAAGCAGTTGAGAAGATGTGGCTGGATAGAATAAGACATGCTAATTTGCTTTTTACCTCATTCGTGCCAGGTTGGAGAACCGACCGCGGGATGATTTATACGATATTTGGACCTCCATCTAGCGTCTATAACAACGGTCGGGCAGAAGTGTGGAATTACAATCCGAAATCGGGTTCAACTCCACTTAGTTTCCGGTTCGAACGAATTAGTCAGGCTTATTATCAGGACGAATACCGGCTTGAACGAAAAGCTACCTATGCAAACGTTTGGTATAAAGCCGTTGAAAGCTGGAGGAATGGAAACGCATTTAGCTATGAATAAACCTTTTCACCACAAACCTGCGCAAGACACATCGGAAATGATTTTTGGGATGTTTCCTGTGTTGGAAGCACTCCGAAGTTCGGCTGATGTCGATAAAGTTATCATGCAAACCGGATTGCGGTCTCCTCAATTGCACGAATTGCGTGAATTGCTTGATGAGTTAGAAATACCTCTTCAATTGGTACCGCGTGAAAAGCTAGATCGTATGACACGGGCTAATCATCAAGGTGTGATTGGTTTTATTTCTCCTGTTACTTTTCAACCTATCGAAGAAGTTCTTCAACGTGTGTTTGAAGCTGGTCGAGATCCTTTTTTACTCATTCTCGATCGGGTAACGGATGTGAGAAATTTTGGAGCAATTTGTCGGACGGCCGAATGTGCCGGAATTGATGCCGTGATCATTCCTTCGCGCGGAAGTGCACGTGTAGGTGGCGATGCGATGAAAACCTCTGCGGGAGCATTGATGAATTTACCTGTTTGTCGTTCAACTAATTTAAAAGACACACTCGACTACCTGAAAAACTCAGGAATTCGTTTGGTTGGTTGTACCGAGAAAACCGAAAGTCCGCTATACGCAACCAAACTTGAAGGTCCATTAGGAATTATCATGGGCTCGGAGGAAGATGGGATTAGTCCGGAATATCTCAAACGCTGCGATGAACGTGTGAAAATTCCCATGTTTGGAAAAACGGGTTCTCTCAATGTATCGGTAGCAACTGCTTTGGTCGTTTACGAAGTGGTTAGACAGCGAATTGGCTAAGATTAATATTGTTTTAATTTGAGCTGAGAAAGCTGCTATTATTTAGTAACTTCACCTCTTCAACCTTTTTCACAAAAACTAACGCCATGAAAACGCTTCTTTTTTGGCTTTTTAACGTAGGTATTGTGGTCAACATTTTTGGACAATGTCCATTCAATCCGACCATTACGCCTTCAACTTTGCAACTTTGTCCGAATAGTTCCGACACATTGTGGACAGAGACAGCAACAACTTATCAGTGGTATCGAGGTGGAAATCCGGTAGCAAATTCTAACCATCCTTATTTGGTTGTTAATTCAGCGACTGATGGAGGGCAAAATTTCATCGTTGCTTCTACTATTAATGGCTGTACTGAAGCATCTCCTGCAGCTGCTGTGTCAGTTTATAATCCACCTGCAATTGCTCTTTCTGTCGGAGAGAATCTTCCGTTAACCGGATGTGAAGGAGATCCGCGTCAGCTTATCATAAATGATCCGTATAACGAGAATATTCTTTGGTTTCGAAATGGGGTTCAGCTTAACGGACAAAACAACGATACGCTTAATGTAAACCAATCGGGTTCATATTCGGTTATTGCATTTACTGATCAATGCCCATTGTATAGTCAAACAAGTGCGGCAACGGTTTTCAATTTTACAGCTTCCCAAACGCCAGTCATTCAGTTTAATTCTGGGAATTTATCTTTGAGTACAAGTACAATTGCTGGTTCCTATCAATGGTATTTGGATAGCAATCCAATAACAAATGCAACGAGTTCAACCTATTTACCTCAAGCGAATGGGTTATTCACTGTGGAAGCAATTTTTTCAGGTACATGTTCTCGCTATTCTACGCCTTATAACTATACCTCTTTTGTTCAGGAATGCACGCAAGATCCAATTGTAACTCCTTCAGATTTGATACTTTGTCCTGGAGCAACCGATACACTTTTTACCCAAGCCGCCGATTCTTATCAGTGGTATCGCGAAGGCGTTGCTCTAATTGGTGCGACAGATTCTTTTTTAGTTGTTGATGCATTTTCAGCTGCTGGTGCTCAATACAGCGTAGAAACCACAGTAAATGGTTGCACCGAAATGTCGCCTTCGGTTTTGGTAGATGGTTGGGTTTTCTTGCCTATTTATGTGATTTCGGAATTCCCAAATGGAGAAACATTGTGTGAGGGAGACTCTGTAATATTAACTGTTGGAAATCCATTTACCAATTCGATTTCTTGGTTCAAGAATGGTTCATTAATCGAAGGTCAGTCAGAAAGTTCTTATACCGTTACTACCAATGGAACATACACGGTAACAGCTTTTACCGGCACTTGTCCTGATTATGGTGAAACGAGTTTGCCATTAGATTATTCATTTGGAGTAGCACCTATTCCCAATATTAATTTTTTCTCTGTCAGCAACAGCTTGGGAACCAATGCTAATGCGGTTACCTATGTTTGGAATTTAGATGGCAATCCGATTTCTGGAGCAACAAATCAAGTCTATAATTTGGGTGAAATAGGTGGTACATATACGCTCACTTGCACGTATTCGAATGGGTGTTCCAACACATCGCTTCCTTTTATTTACGATCCAACAGGAATTAAAGGTGTAAAAACCTTAGCATTAGAAATTGGGCCTAATCCGGCAAAAAGCGAGTTTTTTGTTGAGCTCCCTGAGGATGGAACGCTTGAGATTTGGAATGCTGCTGGTTCGTTGACAGGTTCTTATAATTTGAAGAAAGGAAAGCATGTATTAAGCACTGAACAACGTGCTGCTGGAATTTATATGCTTAAGTTTTCTTCAAGTAAATCTGTCTGGACTGCTCGTTTGCAATTAACGGGTTTGTAGAATTGCTCCATCATTTTTTAATTTAACTATTGCGATAGCTAGTTGATTATTTTGCGACAAATCGTATAAACTGTCGCTGAATTGATTACTTAGGTTAATTATACTTGTATGGGATTAATCTGTTAATGCTTAATTATTAGGTATTAATTCTATCTCATTTGTTTTAGTAATTTATTAAAAAGCCTATGAATGCACGATTATATAGTCTACTTATTTGGATTGTTTTTCTGTTTTTATCCACTACTATTTATGGTCAAACCTATATTATGGGAGAATCAAGTGGGACAATAACGACTTGTTCTGGAATTCTTGAAAATCCAGGTGGTTTTGGTTCCTATGCAGATGGTCTTGATGTATTTCAAACGATTTGTACTGGGAATGGGCAATGTATTCAACTAACCTTTACAGATTTTGGAACAGAAGGTTGTTGTGATCGATTGACAATTTATGATGGAAATAGTGAATTTTCATATGAAATAATTGAATTTGCAGGTACCTCAAATCCAGGAATAGTCACATCAACAGATGCCTCAGAAGGATGTTTAACTTTAAAATTCTTCACAGATGGATCAGTAGGTAGTACAGGCTTTAGAGCAAATATTTCATGTATTAATTGTCCCACAAATTTTATTTTAGGACAAGGGCTGGACTCATTGTCTACTTGTTCAGGAATTATTTTAGATCCAGGTGGAAGTTTAAATTATGAGGATAGTTTAAATGTATCTCAAACATTTTGTTCTTCAGATTCAGGACAATGTCTAACATTATCATTTAACAGTTTCAATACGGAATTAAATTTTGATGTACTATCCATATACGATGGACCAAATACAAATTCGGAATTATTTGGGCATTTTTCTGGATCGGAAATTCCTGAACCAATATCGTCATCCAGCAATTCTGGAGGATGTTTGACTTTGTTGTTTAACACTAATAATTCAATTAATTTTAATGGTTTTCATGCATACTTGAATTGTGGAAATTGTTCTTACCCTGATCTAATACTAGGACATGGAGGTGATACAATTTATACTTGTGGCGGACGTTTATTAGACCCAGGTTCATTGAACGATTACAATTCAAATCAAAATATCACCCAAACAATTTGTTCCGAAACACCAGGACAATGTGTTTCATTAAGTTTTAACAGTTTCAATACAGAAGCTGTATACGATCGGCTATCCGTTTATGATGGCCCAAGTAATACGAGTAATTTAATATCTATTTTTTCAGGAAATTCTATTCCACCTATCATTTCAAGTTCTACAAATTCGGAAGGCTGTTTAACATTAGTTTTTACATCAAATGGTTCTGTTAATCTAGAAGGGTTTTCTGCTGATATCAATTGTGGAATTTGTGATGATCCATTCATTAATAATCCATTATATTGTCAGATATCTCAGGCACTTTGTCTAGGTCAAGGTGAAAATAATTACGTTGCTTCAACTCAACTTGATTCTGAATTTGGCAGCCCAGGTCCAATTGGATGTCTCGGTGCAACTCCCAATCCAGCTTGGTTTTATTTTCAGGTTCAAGATTCAGGTCCAATTGACATAGAAATAACCTCCGGTTTTGATGTAGATTTTATTTGTTGGGGACCCTTCAATCAAGCACAATGGAGTAATGGTGTTTGTTCAATGGTATTAGATCCAGTATGGGCAAATGATAATTTGAATAGTGTTTCTTGCAGTTATTCAGCTAGTCCAATAGAACATTGTGATATTTCAAATACACAATCAGGAGAGTATTATGTGCTTTTAGTATCAAATATCTCTAATAAATCTTCAATAATTAATATTCAACAAATCGACGGTATTGGAACTACTAATTGTAGCTCACTTTGTGATCATACAATAAACACACTAGTAACAGAATGCGATTCCACAAACAATACCTATTCAATTCATTGCACGATTTATTTGCCGCATCCGCCGCTTTCGGGAAATGTGGAAATAATCAACTCTTCTGGAGGAATCTTAAGTTTCGAAGCTCCATTTCCTGATTCCTTAAATTTTAGTTTTGATCACCTTGCTTCCGATGGTTTACAACATTCCATTGAAGTTTCCTTTTCGGATCAACCCAATTGTACTAATTCATTCTTTTATACTGCTCCTTTAGCATGCAATGCCTGTGCTGTTTCAGCATCCTTGCTAGATTCAGTTTCTTGTACAGGCTTTCCTATTCACTTGCAAGCCTCTGAATTACCTAGTGTAACTTATTCATGGATTGGCCCCAATGGATTTACATCTTCTGAACAAAATCCAATAATAGCCAATGCAGAATTAAATATGAATGGAGTTTATCAATTGGACGTTTATAATCCCATTGATAGTTGTCACAGTATTGCTTTGGTGAATGTGCTTGTTCATCAATTTCCAGTTGATGCAAGTATGACTGGTAATGAGCCTATTTGTTCGGGCGGCTCAATCATCTTGGATGTTCCCGATTATTCAAATGCAATTTATACTTGGACTAAATCAGATAGTACTTTAATCTCCAGCTCTAGTTCAACTTATTATTTGCAACCAGCAATTTTGCAGGATATGGGAATTTATTCGTGTACAATTAATATTGAAGGATGTATCAATACTTCGCAAGACGAAGACGTAATAATTTATCAAAATCCATTAATTCCATATTTTGATTTTAATCCATTGACAAATGAGTTATACGCGATGCAATCAGCAGGGAATTTTCAGTGGTTTTTAAATAATGTCCCAATTATTGGACAAACACAATATCATATACATCTCGAACAACAAGGTAATTACAGTGTAACTGTGTCGAACGATTTTGGGTGTGTTATTTCATCCGAGAATTTTTATTTTGATCCTACTGGAATTCCAGAATTGCCCATTTCTAGATTAGCACTGCAGCCCAATCCCGCAAAGGCTTATATTCAAGTGTTAGTGCCAGAATTGGGCGTTTTAGAAGTGTTTGATTTAGCAGGAAAACGTTTAAAAGAATATAAATTACAATTAGGCGTGAACACAATTTCTGTGAATGAATTAGCTGAAGGAATTTATCTTTTTCAATTCCACTCAAATTCAGGTGTTCGGTTAGCGAAAGTTATTGTTGAGCATAATTAATTCGTGAATTATGAAAAGGCTCATTTTACTTTTAAGAGTACTTTTTAATTTTTCCAACGATAATAAACGCTCAATATACCGTTGATACGAACCTGACCGTGAATTAATATGTAGAGAAATTATTAGGTCCCAGAATTGAATTTAGTAATGCTCACATATACGACGACAGACAAGAAATTGGATATTTTTAGCCGCCTTAACAGAAAAAGACCTAGTAAATTCAATCACAACAAATCATTTAAACAGTCGCTGAATTGAATTCAATATTTAACTATACTTGTATAGAATTATACCGTTAATGCTTGATATTTTAGCATTAATCCTACCCCTATAGTTCTATATATTTTAATTTAAAAGCCTATGAATTCACGTTTAACTAGCCTATTAATTGGGGTTTTATTTCTGTTTTTATCCTCCACCATTTATGGTCAAACCTATATCATGGGAGAAACAAGTGGAGTAATAACAACCTGCTCTGGAATAATTGAAAACCCCGGAGGATTTGGGTCTTACACTATTAATCAGGATGTAACACAAACGATTTGTTCGGGAAATGGACAATGTATTCAACTAACCTTTACTGAATTTGGAACAGAGGCTTGTTGTGATCAATTAACTGTTTATGATGG
>DAOOQW010000101.1:0-7879 GCA_035388945.1 Flavobacteriales bacterium | reverse complement strand
CCATGAAAGCAATTTGCATGTTTAACAAATCGTCCACTTTATCGCGGTAGTTAGAAGCCAATCGTAGTGTGATTTCAGCATCATCATCTGCATCGCGAAATTTGGAAATCTCTTTCCCAAACAATGCTGTACGAAGTTCCATCGCAATTTGAGCTTTACTCATACCTAAAGACAAAGCACGATCAGGATCAATCGTCACGATAATCTCTGGTTTGTTTCGCTGTAAATCCGATTGCAAATCCTCAATACCTTGAATTTTCGCTTTCGAAATAGCTGCGCGCATTTTGGTTTCAATCAACTGTAATTGATCAAAATCATCACCGCTAATCTCAACGTTTACTGGTTTCCCTGTAGGTGGACCATTGGCTTCTTTATCTACCGTGATTCGAACACCCGGAATGCCTTTCATATTGTTTCGGATTGCTTCCAAACACTCAAGTGTAGAAAAGTCGCCCCGCTCGCTAAAATCAACAAATGCAACAGATACTTTTCCTTTGTGTGGTGTTGCTACCCGATCAGGGTTTCGTGGATCTCCTGCACCAATTCCAACATTTGAAATTACCGACTCCACATTTGGATTATTTTCTCCAATCACCTCAAAAACGCGCTTCTCCACGATGCGTGTTACCGAATCGGTTACCTCTGCGTCTGTTCCAATGGGTAGTTCAAGATATACGTATGCAAAATTGGGCTGTCCGTTTGGAAAGAACTCAATTTTAGGATTAGATGCTACGAATGTGACAATCGATAAAATGAACAATACAACCACGCCAACAAGCATCAATATAGGACGACGACCAATCAAAACAACTTTAATGGCACGTTTGTATGCTGCAACAAATTGTGGCCAAATGTCCATTTGAAATCTCACCGTCATCGGACGCAAAATGTATAGGTAAAGTGGAGTTAATGCTAATAGCAAGAAACTCACATTACCAACAGCGGTCATTCCAGCTGCATGACATAATAAAGCCACCGCACCAAAAATGATTGCAGGACGAACCAGTTCTTTTGCTGATGTTTTATGATCATGCTCATCGCGTTTCATGAAACTCACTGCAAACACCGAGTTCATGATAAATGCCACAAACAAAGAAGCAAATAGGGTTAGAATCAAGGTAATTGGTAAATAACCCATGAAATCACCCACAATTCCCGGCCAGAAAAGCAATGGGAAGAATGGAGCAATGGTCGTTAATGTACCAGCCAACACAGGCACAAACACCTCACCTGCAGCAGCTTTGGCAGCCGTCTTTATATCGAAATCGTACTTATGGAATATCCTGTGGGTATTTTCAATTACCACAATGGCATCATCCACAATAATTCCCAGTGCCAACAAGAACGAAAAAAGCACAATTACGTTCATCGAGAATCCTAACGAAGGCATAAATAATAAAGCCACCAAAACCGATAAAGGAACCGCCAATCCTACGAAAAACGCACTCTGCAAGCCCATAAAGAACATCAGAATAATAACAACCAAAACAAACCCAATGATCACGGTATTAACCAAGTCGTTCAACTGGGTTTTGGTTTCAATCGAAGTATCTCCTGTTAAGGTAACATCCAGTCCTTTAGGGAATTTAGTTGCTTTATATTCATCAATTATCACTTTAATCTTATCGGCTGCATCAATGAGGTTTTCACCCGAACGCTTAATAACATTCATGGTTATAACAGGCTTACCTTCCAAACGGGCAAAGTCCTGTTTGTCTTTATAACCATCTTTCACCTCAGCGATATCTTTCAAATACGCTAAATTACCTCGTGCAGAACGGATTAGAATGTTACCAATTTGACTCACATCACTAAATTCACCTCGTACACGAAGGGTTCTGCGCAACTCATCTATTCGAATTTCACCACCCGAAATATTGACGTTTTCACTTGCAACAGCTCGTTCAATATCTGTAAAGGTTATTCCAAGAGCCTGCATACGATACAAGTCAACATTCACTTGCACTTCGCGTGTTAATGCTCCAATAATGTCTACTCGAGTAATTTCAGGTAGAGTCTCGATTTTATCCTTCAAATCTTCCGCATAACGCTTCAACTGATCAAGCGGAAACTCCCCATTTACGTTGATATTCATGATCGGGAACTCAGAGAAGTTTACCTCCTGAACACTCGGATCTGTTTTCATATCACTAGGCAAATCTTTCTTCGCTTTATCTACCGCGTTCGAAATCTTTTGCTTAGCCACATCCACATCAATTCCAGTATTAAATTCCACTACTACGAGCGAAAAATCCTGAATCGAATTCGATGTAACTTTCTTAATACCCGATACCGATTTCACCTCTTTCTCAACAGGCTTGGTAATCAGGTTTTCAATATCCTCTGGACTAGCTCCTGGATAAATCGTCGAAACGAAAATGGTCGGAACCACGATATCCGGAAATTTCTCTTTCGGAATCCGTTGGAATATGATGATACCAGCTAGGGAAATCAATACCGTGAAAATGTAAATCGCGGTACTGTTATTAATCGCCCAGTTGGTGGGTTTGAAATACTTTATATGTTCCTTTTCCATGATGGGTTGGGATTAAATCCGGGAATTATTTAAGGGAGATTAATTGTCCGTCAACAACTTCCTGATAGCCCGATAGAATCAGTTTTTCACTTCCATTAAGTCCTTCAGTAATCACAATGCGATCACCATAGGAAATACCTGTAGAAACAATTTTCTTATGAGCAGTCATCTTATCTCCAGCTCCTTCAGCCACCATCATGTAATAGTTACCCGATGCGTCTTTCTGAACTAGATTCGACAATACACTCATTGCTCCCGGTAGATTTTCATCGTTGATATTTAATGTTGCCAACATATTCGGACGAACATCTGAATTGGTCACACCCAAAGCAATTTCGATATCAAATGTGCGTGTCATTGGATTAACGACTTTGCTCACATAGCTGATTTTACCTTGGATGGTATCGTTGATGTCTGACAAAACAATACGAACAGGATTTCCAGCCTTCACTTTACCGATGTATGAATCAGCCACTTTAGCTTTTACTTTCATTTTGCTAAAATTTACCACGCGGAAAGCTCCGTTAATACCTGGTGCTGCAAACTCGCCTACTTTCACATTCACTGCATCAACCACACCCGAAATTGGTGATTTAATACGGCTCATATCCAGCTGCGCTTGCAAAGTTGCCATGCTTTTCTGGAGCGATTCATACTGTGTTTTGCTTTGTAAAAATTGAATTTCTGTACCAATCTTTTGGTTCCAAAGGCGTTGTTGTTTCTCGAAAGCAGTCTTAGCAAAATCTAAATTGGTTTGCAATTGAGCCATGCTCTCACGAATGGTTTTGTTATCTACCTCAGCTAAAATTTGTCCGGCCGAAACCATGTCACCTTCGTGAACAGTCACACGGGTAACTAATCCTGGCATTCCAGGTTGAATAGCGATATTCTCTTCTGAATCTACTGTTCCTTGAACATCAATAAAGTGGTTAAACTCACCAGAAACGATAGGAGTGAGGGTGACGAGTTTAGGTTTACGCACTTCTGCTGCAGTATCGAGTAGAGCAATTTCTTTTTCGAGTTCTGCAATCTTTACTTTTAATTCATCATGCTGAGCTTGATATTCGGCAAGCTGAGCTTTCTTTTTTTCCAGATCATTTCCGGATGAACATGCTGCAACTAACAGCGTTATGGAGATATAAAGGAGCTTTTTCATTTGTTCGAATTCGGGTATCAGAATTTGTTCAGGTTTTTATCCAAGGTTACGCGTGTCTCCAACAATTGCTGAACTGCGTTGATGTAATTTGATTGAGAAGAAAGCAGATCATTTTCGGCTTGTATAACCTCTAAGCTCGATCCCACTCCTTCTTGATATTTTATTTTTGCTCGATCACGAATACGTGTTGCTAATCCAACCGATTCTTGTGTGTTTCTTAAGCCACTAAGTGCTGTTGCATATGCAGTCCAACTTTGAGACGATTGTAATGCAATGCCTTGTTCTGCTTGAATTTGCTGAACTTCTAACTTCTTAAGATTCAGTTTAGCTTGTTTAACACGTGCCGACTGGCTCATTCCTTGGAAAACAGGCATACTCAAGTTTACACCTAAGATTGTACCGCCGGGAACTCGAAATAAATTGTTGCTGAGTTGATCGAATTCATTAGTAATCCGACTTTCTTTCCAAGTATAGAATGTGCTCAGTGTAGGCAGGTAATTGGCTTTTTGGCGTTTAACTTCCAGTTTTTGAAGGTTAAGTGCTTTGCCAATTAATATTCGGTCGATGTTGTTAGCCGGATCAAATTTAGGTTCCACATCTACTCCCGATTTAGCATTTGATATTAAGTTGTCGAGCGTTTCGGTTAGTGTAATTGCCGCATTCACATCATAACCCATTTGGAATTTGAGCAGTTTTTCAGCAATGATGGTTTGCTGTTCCAATGTGGTAAGCGTTGTACTTAAGTTGTTTTTCAGCAAGCGCAAACGATCTACATCCATCTCTTCCACAAATCCTTCTTTGTTATAGGCTGATGTTTGTTCAATCGATTGTTCAAGTGAAGCGATGTTTTCCGAAAGAATTCGTTTGTTCTCTTTGAGAATTAACACCAGGTTATAAGCCTTGGTAACGCTTTCTTTTACTTCGATTTCACTTTTCCTCAAATTGGCTTTTGAAATATCTACGTATGTTTTAGATGCTTGTAAACCAACGATGTATTCTCCACTAAAAGCCAGCCATGAAGCGGTATAGCCTATACTAGCATTGTATTTCACACCAAAAGGAATTCGCAAATAAGTTCCTGGTGGAGCAAGCGGATTGAAAGCGTTTGCAGAAATAATGCTGACAGGTACTTCAACAAAATCTTGGAAAGAAGCTTCTGTTTTCAACTGTGGAATACCAATTCCACGGATTTCAGCCACTTTCTTTTTGGCTATTTCAATATCCGTTGCAGCATTCTTGACACTGTATCCATTCTTCAAGGCAAAATCGATCGCTTGTGGAAGTGTAAAACTTCCTTGGTCGTTCGTTTGCGCATGAAGTCCGGCTGAGAGTATCAGCAAGAGCAGCAGCACTTTGTTTTTCATAAGGATTGGGGATTAAGATTTGAAAGTTTTTGTTCTAGGTAGTAAATGCCTTTGGGGGTTGATATGCCATATAAATGATAGGTCAAGTGTTCAAAATTCACTTGTGTCATGGACAATCCTGTTCCTTCAAAGAAGTGATTATCAGAGAGTACGTCAATTTTAATAGCAAACAATCGGGATACAATTATCGCATTCATATTGCTGCGGTAAACTCCTTCATCTTGGCCTTTTTGTATGTTTTTTTGAATCACCCGTTCGATGAAATCATTCCGATGTATACGCATCATTTCCCAAGCTTCTGGATAATATTTCTGCATGTCGAACAGAATGGATGGGTGAATGTTCCTGATTTTCTCTGAAACAATCCGTGTGATTTCAAACATCTCATCTATTGCGCTTAATCCGAGTGAAATAAGCGTGCTCACTTCTACTTCATCTTTGGCAATCTCAGAACGCATGGTTTGATTCACCAAATCGGTCTTGTCATGCACATGTTGGTATAGTGTCTTTTTCGAAATCCGCATCTCCCGGCAAACATCATCCATAGTAACACTACGAATTCCGCAACGCATGAAAATAGATCGTGCTTGTTGAATGATATGTTCAAGCTTTTCGTTCATCGCCGCAAAGGTAAAACGAATTGGGAACCTTGGAAACAAATTGCAATAAAAATGTTTCCTGTGTTTCTTTTGGGCGTATTCAGTTATAATGCACAGTAAATGAGTAAGCTAGAACAACGCAGTTCCGCCACTTTAAAATTTGGTAAAAACAATATTCCAGTTAAAGAACTGTTTTTTCATTTTAAAAGAGATTATTTTTGCCAAGTCTTGAAAGTATATATTGCTTTCTCTACTTTTAATCTTTGAGTGGCGTTCGGTAGTCGCATGGGTCGTGTTTTTTGGTTGAGACTATCCCGGATGGTTTGATGAGAAGCGTCTTTCATCTTTCTGGATTTACCGACGCCACTTATTCCTCTCATTTTAGGTAACATATTTTTAACATTAAATTAAACCTTCAAGTTCGTTCTTATTCATAGGCGGTCTGACAACTTCTTTCTATGAATCTAAATAGAACACTTCTCTTTACCCTTTTCTTTGCTTTTATTTTTCCGCTTACAGCCCAACAATGGGGTAATTACACACTTGTTTCCTTGCAAGGTCAATCAACAGCCAAATTGATTGATACGCTTAATGCAACTTATCATACTTATACTCCCGGATCCGGTTCTTCTGCTTATTCAGCTTTCATTTTGCCTGGCGGAGAATACATTCGCTCAATTTCTGTTTCAAACCCAACGTTTACTGGTGGCGGAATGACTGGTGGTATCCAAAAAGTTGACTGGAACAATAACGTTACTTGGCAATACAACTATTCTACTCCTTCCTACAGTATGCATCATGACTTCTGTCCGATGCCAAATGGAAATGTCCTACTAATTGCCTACGAACTTAAAACTGCCTCTGAGGTTACACAAGCAGGAAGTTCAACTAGCCATATTATGTGGCCAGATAAAATTGTCGAAGTACAACCGAATGGCGCAACGGGCGGAACTGTAGTTTGGGAATGGCATGCTTGGGATCATCTCGTGCAAAGTGTTGATGCTACTAAAGACAACTTCGGTGTGGTGGCTGAGCATCCCGAATTATTAAATATCAACTATAACAATAACGCGAATACAAAAGATTGGATGCATGCAAATGGGATTGACTATAATCCTTTACTTGATCAAATCATCCTGAGCTCGCACAACCTCAATGAATTCTATGTAATCGATCACAGTACTACTACAGTAGAAGCCGCTTCCCATCAAGGTGGAAATTCAGGTCATGGTGGTGATATTCTTTATCGTTGGGGAAATCCTGCTGCTTATGGTGCTTCTGGAACCAATATCTTTCATACTGTTCATGATGCCCATTGGATCCCAGAAAATTATCCAAATGCAGGATACATGGTTGGTTACAACAATAACGGAATTTCAAACAATCAATCATCTGTCGAATTTGTAGCTCCTCCTTATGCCGAAAATTACAGCTACTCTCATACTGCTGGTTCTGCTTTTAGCCCCTCAACCTACACACTTCGACATGCATGTAGCGGACATAATAACAACATGGGAAGCTCTCAGTCGCTACCCAACGGAAACTTGATAGTTTGTGTTGCTCAATCAGGGTTGATTTATGAGGTAAATGCTGCAGGAACTCAACTTTGGTCTTATACTGCTTCAGGCACAATGGCTCAAGCATTTCGCTACGACAACTGCTATTTAACAACTCCTCGACCTACAGTTCCTACAATTTCACTTTCTGGAAATGTATTAACGAGCTCTTCAGCAACTAGCTATCAATGGTATTTAAATGGCTCCCTAATTCCCGGCGCTACTTCTCAATCATACACACCAACTCAAAATGGTGTATATCTCGTAAAAGTCGGTGAACCAAACGCTTGCCAATTCAATTACTCAGTTGGATTTCGGTATTCAACTATACTAACTACTTCCAATCCTTCAAAATCAGAATTAAGCATTTACCCAAATCCGGCAAACGATATTATCCAAATTGCTGGAATTCCTTCTGGAGCATCTGTTCTTGTATCTCTGTTCAATATGACTGGTCAACTAGTCGATCTTAAAAGTAATGTTACGAACCTTGATGTTTCTTTCTTGCCTGATGGTGTTTATGTTATTCGAGCTACTGTAAATGGTACACCTACCTACTCTCAAAAACTCCTTCTAGCTCATTGATTTTGATCTCAAACTTTGTCATGAAACATATTCTGCTCTCGCTATTTCTTCTTTGTTCGCTCTCCTCATTTGCGAAAAAAGTA
>DAOOQW010000100.1:1482-7882 GCA_035388945.1 Flavobacteriales bacterium | reverse complement strand
TCCTGGAAGTTTCTACCAATTCCCATTACTTCACCCACTGACTTCATTTGAAGGCCAAGAGATTTATCGGCACCTTTAAACTTGTCGAAATTCCACCGAGGTATTTTTACAATAACGTAGTCAAGTGTTGGTTCAAAATAAGCGGATGTTGTACCTGTAATTTGATTGCTTAATTCATCGAGATTATAACCGATTGCAAGCTTAGCCGCTATTTTAGCAATTGGATAACCTGTAGCTTTTGAAGCTAGAGCTGATGAACGAGAAACTCTTGGATTAATTTCAATAGCGATGATATCTTCATTTTCAGGATTCATGGCAAACTGAACATTACATCCTCCTGCAAAAGTTCCAATATGACGCATAAGTTTGATTGCCATATCACGCATATGTTGATAGGCAGTATCGCTTAATGTCATGGCTGGAGCAACAGTAATGGAATCTCCAGTATGAATTCCCATTGGATCGAAATTCTCAATAGAACATATTATGATGATGTTCTGATTGTTATCGCGTAATAATTCTAATTCAAATTCTTTCCAGCCAAAAAGGGCCTTTTCAATTAATACTTCATGAGTGGGAGAAGCATGCAAGCCTCGGTTCAATAACTCATCAAAATCTTCTTTACGATGAACAAATGCACCACCTGTTCCACCTAATGTATAGGATGGACGAATGACTAATGGATATCCAATTCGTTGAGCTATTTCTTTACCTTCTAAAAAGGAATTAGCTATTTGAGATGGCGGTACTCCAACATTAAGATCGACGCATAGTTGACGAAATGCTTCACGATTCTCAGTCGTTTCGATAGCATCAATTTCAACCCCAATAATCTTCACCCCATATTTAGCCCAAATCCCCATCTCGTCGGCTTTTTTAGCCAAGTTCAATGCTGTTTGTCCGCCCATTGTAGGTAGTACAGCATCAATCTTCCTTTCTTCCAGAATTTTGACAATCGAAGCAACAGTCAAAGGCAGCAAATACACATGATCGGCAGAAACTTTGTCGGTCATTATAGTAGCTGGATTACTGTTTATCAGGGAAACTTCAATTCCTTCTTCACGAAGTGAACGAGCTGCTTGAGAACCTGAATAATCAAATTCACATGCTTGACCGATGATAATCGGACCGCTACCGATTATTAGAACGGAGCGGATTTCTGATTTTTTGGGCATTGGGGACCGGTTTAACCGGAGAGCAAAAGTAAATGGTTTGAAGATGAGAAAACGGGAATGTTGGTAAAATGTGATTAATGTTCTAAAGAAAGTTCTTAATGCTTAATAATCAGTCAATACCATTAGGTTTACCCTACCTCATCTTTCTTAAATCCAATTCGTTGACGTATTTTAGGTAAAGGAGGATGTTCGAGTAAATCACGTAATGCATCAAATACAATATTGAATTGTCCATCAAATTTCTCCTCAAGCTGAAGAATTTTCGTGGCCAAATGATCTTGCGTACTTATCATGTGGCGAAAGCGTATAAAAGTTCGCACTACAAAAATGCTAGCTTCAACAGCTTTCTCACTGCTTAGAATACTGGCTAACATTACTGCCCCATGTTCTGTAAATACTAAGGGCATTTTTCTTCGTCCACCCCAATCTTGAGATGAATTGTCATCAGCTTCAATAATAGAATCAATAGATTCTGTTGAGTTGACTAACATTTGTGATTTTAAATTCGTCCATTCAGCAGCTGTTAACCTAAAGGCAAAATCTTTAGGAAAGCGTATTTCATTTCGTTTAAATTGTTCATTTAACCTGCGCGTTTCTACTCCATAAATTTCAGCTAAATCACTGTCCAACATCACACGTTGGTTACGAATTAGAAATATTCTGTTTACGAGTTCTTGATTTTCTTCCATTGGATAAAACTAAAGAGGGCAATTTGAAAAATCTGAAATTAATATGCTTATAATGAAACATTTATATACGTTTATAAACGTTTAAAATAAGTATCAACCAGAAAATCAATCCCTTAAAATGTAAGTTCAATGAAAAATATAAAAATCAGAATAGCCAGTATCAATAACTACCGAATTTGATCTTCTATGTTTATAATAGATTAACAAAAACTCTTACAACTCAATAATATCAATGATTCCAGAACTTGATGTCGCAAAATGCGATTTCAAGGTAGCGTATTTTAGGTGGTGAAAAAAGCACCTAAATTTGAACAAATGAATTAATACGAAGATTCAGTAACCAGCCGAACTTTATTTTCGAAATCATACAGAGTTAGCCTTCTCAATCGGAAATAGGCTACCCAAAAATCACGTAAAGTGCTTACGTAAGTTATCAATGCCTGATCTTTCTCGTTCTGTGCAATGAGTAAATTGGTTATGTCGACAGTTCCTATTCTGTAACGATTACGAGCTACTTCGTATCGTTTTTGTGCGATTGTGTCGGCTTTTGAAGAAATCTTTAAACTTGATTTTAATTGAAGAAACTGTAAGGTAGAAGCATAGACTTCTTGTTCCAAATTATTGATATTATTTTGATTCTGTTCACGTTGAGCTTCTAAGTTATATTGAGCAGATTTTTGCAATGCTCGATTAGCTCCCATCGATGCAATTGGAATGGTAAAATTAATTCCTGCAAACTGAGATTCTAGTGGATTCTTAGTAGCTGCATCAAATGTATTTCCTGTTTGATTTAGCCCGTAACTTATATTCATATCGGCTGATAATCGACGACTTAACTGTGCTTCTCGAAACGCTCGTTGAGCTTGATTCTCATTCATCTGCCAACCAATTAAATCACTCCGATTATTCTTTGCTTCTGAAACTGCAAGTTGTGGCTCAGGATCGATTTTAGGAATTTCAATGGGTGGACTAACATCGGAACTTTTAATCGGGCGACCAATCAATAATTCAAGCTGCCTTTCTGCTAATACGATATTTAGTTTCTGTTTTTCAACTTCATTTCTAGCATTAGTATAACTTAGTTCTACCTGCAAAAGCTCATTTTCAGCAATTTTGCCAACACCATATCGACCTTTAGCTATTTTGTAAATTGTATCATTAATAGCTTGATTGAGCTCTGCATTTTTCAATTGCAAATTAGCTGTATATAAGTCGAAATATCGTTGAGTAATGGTAATTGATAAATCCTCTAAATTCTCAATCTGTTGTCGAGTAGCCATATTCATTTGAAGCTGGTTTTGCTTCCATTGCCATTTCATACTATTAAATCGCACTAATGGCTGAGATAAATTAATCGCCAATGGGTTAGATTGGTAAAAGGTAGAATTAACACCACTAAAAATATCTCCCCGGCTAACACCACTTCCAACACTCAAAGTACCTCCTGTGGCTAAAATATTTTGGCTTAACGACAAGTTTCCACTAGAAAAAGCCTGTTGAATTGGCGCAAATACAAATGATCCATCGGGTTGAAATACTTGATTAATTCGTCTAGTATAACCAGGTGCAGAACCCGATAAACTCAATTGTGGTAAACGACTCGCTCGAGCAGCTCTATATTGCCAACGATTACTTTCGTATGAAGCACGTATTTGTTTACCAATTGGACTGCTCTCCATACCCAGTCGGATTGCTTCTTGCAAACTAAGCGAAGACTGGGCAGACAAACCACTTGAAAGCAGCACTAGGAAGAAAAATAGAAGCTTTTTATTCATATCGTAACGATTCCATTGGACTTTGTTCAGAAGCACGTTTAGCAGGGAAAATCCCAAATAATAAACCCACCGAAACGGATACCACAAACGATAACATCACAGATGCTCCTGAGATAATTGTTTGAATACCAGCAACTTTTTCAATTAATATACTAATGACAACTCCCATCACAATTCCTAATAATCCTCCACTCAAACTTATCATTACAGCTTCAGCTATAAATTGAAATACAATATCTCTTCTTCGAGCACCTATCGATAATCGTAGACCAATTTCTTTAGTTCGTTCTAGAACAGAGGCTAGCATAATATTCATAATTCCAATTCCACCTACGAGCAGAGAAATTCCTGCAATTACAGCCAATACAATATTGAATAATTTCCGAGTACGCTGTTCTTGCTTGAGCAAAAGCTCAGGAACTTGAATTTCGTAGTCATCAACTTCATTATGTCTACGACTCAGCATTTTTTCTAATAATTCGACAGTGGCTGAAATATGCTTGCTGTCTTTCACATTCACAATCATCCTATCTATTTGATGATAATTCTCATCAACAACTTGTTTTTGTTGACTTCCATCATCATCCATACTTTGTTGATTGGCACGTTTGATATCGGTCACCGTGACATTTGACCGATTGATAAATCGCATGAGCATCGTTCTCACAGGAATGTAAACTTCGGTATTTACATTTCGGATGGATAATTTTTGCGAAGCAGATTGACTAACATCTCTATTTTCAAGAACTCCAACAACTGTTAACCAGGTTCCACCACACTTCAATCGTTGTCCAATAGGTTCCGTTTTAGAAAAAAGTTTGGCTTTAACACCTCTGCCAATAATGCATACTGGAGCAGAACTAGCTAATTGATCATCTGAAAACATCAAACCTTCATTGACCAATAAATTATTCGTTTCAAAATAGTGGTTCGTAATGCCAATTAAATTCCCACTGGTAATCAATCCTTCCGAATAGAACTGCATTTCTGATTCTATTTCGGGACTTACAAAATTGACGTTAGGAATGGTTTGAAGTATATTTTCAGCATCGGCCAATGTTAAGCCAGGACTATACTTCCCATTTTCTTGCTTAGCCTGAACCGTTGGATCTTCCTCTAAATTTTTCTTCTTTTCAACCCGCGATTTAATAACAATATTATTAGAACCAATCTGCTTAATCTGCTCAATTATTTCCTTCTCTGTTCCTGCTCCAATAGCCAACATGGCAATTACGGCAGCAACTCCGAAAATAATTCCCAGAGAAGTTAGGATTGCTCTAAATCGATTGGTTATTAATGCTTCAGCACCAATTCGAAAATTGAATATAAAACGCTCGAATTCCATGCGCCTTATTCAATTACGATAGTCATTCCACCACTAATTTCACCTGCTCCACGCTTAGTAGCTGTGACACTAGTTTTCAAGTGATTTTGTAAAAGCTCTTGTTCCTTTTTATCGATGAATGGCGCAGGAGGTTTGATGGTAGTGTCGGTTCGAATTAATTCTGAACCAGATGTGTCGGATGGAACAGTTAAAAACACAGTCTCTTCGGATTTCAATCCCGAGTATACCATTGCTGCCATGTCATTCACCGCTCCTACTCTAACCTCTTGTTTTCGATAGCTTGCTCCATCTTTAACCCACACATACGAATGCTTCTTTTCTGTCGTAATAGCTTCTAGTGGAACCGACAACACATTTTTGAATGCATCAATATGGATGATGTTGCTTGTTGTCATGGATGGTCTTAAACTAGGATCTTTAGTTAAAACATCAATGAGTACCTCGAAAACTTTAGAATCTTGATTTGGTCGCTGTTCTCCTATGTTAGCTACTTGAACAACAACACCTTTTAAATTCTTCGATGGATCGGAATCCAACTTTATACTTACTGCTTGTCCTGCTTTTATCTTTCTAATATCAACCTCATTTACATAGGTAATCACTTGCATCTCACGTAAATCAGGTAAAGTAGCAACTGACGATTCCCAAGGATTTACCGTACTTCCAACGCCTCTTTTCTTCCCATTCCAATCTTTTACATAAATCACCATTCCATCTTTGGGAGCAGTAATAACCATTTTATTTAGAAGCGAATTCACGCGATTCAAACTATTTTGAGCCTTCATCATATCCGCATGAATAATGGCAACTTTAGTAGCCGATTGCTCCACTTTAGTTTTGTAATTATCTACTTTTTGCGTGTAATTACGATCTGCTTTTTCTAATGCCAATTGCTTTTGACGTTGAATGGCAGGTGCTTCATAGGCACTTTGTTCCAATTCCAAGCGAGCTTCCTCTTTAGCCGATTTTAAATTCAATAACTCATCTCGCGCATCTCGTAAAGTAATGGATGTATCTAATCTTGCCTGCTTTAATTCTGAATTCTTCTTGTCGAACTCCAAACTAATTTCTTGAAGCTTGGTCATCAAGGCCGATTTATCTAAGGAAGCTACAAATTCTCCCGCTTTAACTACCGTTCCCTCGGGTACTAAGTCCTCAATCTTTGTCCCATTCCATAAACCAGCTTCTTGCATTTCTGGTCCAGGTGCGTCAATATCAGTCTGTGTTTTCGTTCGAATCTCCCCAGTTGTGGTAACAGATATCTCAAAATCACCCGATTGAACATCAGCAAAAATTGGCTGCTTCTCTCCTGCTGCTTCACCACTCAGGACAAACCAAGCTATCAAAACTAAAACAACAGCATAGGTAATTAGAAAGGGGCGACTGAGTAGTTTTCGCTTCATAGATAAAAAAAAT
>DAOOQW010000100.1:0-1382 GCA_035388945.1 Flavobacteriales bacterium | reverse complement strand
GGCTTTTGTGCTTTATCAGACCAAAGTTTTAAGGCCATTTCTTGGTATTCAACAAGTAATTCAAAAGCTTCGTTTGAAAGTGTTTGAGTTGGCGGACATAATACTATTTCATTTAGAAATCGCACAATGTTAGCACGTTTTGGAGAAAGTATCGGTAGCATGTTTAACCACAAATTCTTCCATTTTAGAGAGAAATTTTGCAAACATCCCGGATTCAATAAAATGACTTTATCTATAAATTCGGGTGCTACAGACGCTAATTTCAATGCAACCGTTCCACCAAATGAAGCTCCTGCTATATGCGTTTTAGTCAAACCCAATCCTTTTAATACTTCCAATGCCCAATCTCCATATTCAAGTGTTTTTATCTTGGGAGTATTGCCTTCACTAGTATTGGGTTGGCCATTTGTTTCGACCAGATAAATTCGAAAATGCTTAGCCAATTCAACTAATCCATTATCTAAATCCCAAAATAGAGACGAAGTCCGAAATCCCGGAAAAATCACCAGCGATTCTTGAGCATCTGAAGGTCGAACATAAACGGTCGTATTACCTAATGTTGTAGTTAAACTCAATCGTTCATACCGAATACCATTCTGCTTTTCAACCCGCTCAACCCAATTTTCATAAATCGAACTATCTTCAACTTTCTTAAATCCGGAATGGCTATGTATATTCATAATTGTCTTGAATTGGGCCGCGAAAAATACTGCATAAATGAGTATGAAGTATTTAGTATTGTGTATTAAGTATTGAGTCAACCTATTTTATGCATGGACTACTTTGTACTTTTCCCTTTCTACTTTGTACTTCATACTTTGTACTTTATACTTTGTACTCTATACTTTGTACTAAAACATTTTTTGTTGCCTGAGCTTGTCGAAGGCCGCTTCCCTTTCTCATCTTTGCACCATGCAACTTAATACTCGTCGCCCTCGCCGAAACCGTCGTTCCGAAGCTGTTCGCAGCATGATTCAGGAAACTCGTCTTCATCCATCTCAACTCATCTTGCCTTTCTTCCTCATCGAAGGAGAAAATCGTAAAGTCGAAATCGCATCTATGCCCGGTGTTTTCCGCTGGACCATCGACTTAGCCGTGAAAGAAGCAGCCGAATGTATGACACTTGGAATCCGAAATTTCATCCTATTCCCAGCTATCGACGAATCGAAAAAAGATAAATACGCTACTTGGAGTTATCATCCCGATTGCTTCTATCTAAAGGCCATTCAAGCTTTTAAAACAGCACTTCCAGATTGCTCCGTAACGACTGATGTGGCAATGGATCCATACAGTAGCGATGGACACGATGGCATCTACGAAAATGGTATCATCCTCAACGATCAAACGCTCGAAGTTTTAGGGAAAATGTCGGTTGCTCAAGC
>DAOOQW010000099.1:0-7930 GCA_035388945.1 Flavobacteriales bacterium | reverse complement strand
AGAAATCGACCATCGAATGCACTGCTGTTTCACTTTGTCCAACGCCAACAGTTTCGACCAGAATATATTCGAAACCTGCAGCTTCACATAAGAAAATTGCTTCACGTGTTTTGCGGGCAACTCCTCCCAACGCTCCTGAACTCGGACTCGGACGAATAAATGCCAACTCACTGGAAGCCAAACTATTCATACGAGTTTTATCTCCCAAAATGCTTCCTTTTCCAGCTTCTGAACTGGGATCAACAGCCAAAACTGCAACCTTCTTCCCTTGTCTAATCAGATGCATTCCAAATGCTTCAATGAATGTACTTTTTCCAGCTCCTGGTACTCCACTAATTCCAACCCGTACAGACTTCCCCGAAAATGGTAATACCATTCGAAGCAATTCCTCCGCTTGTTTGCTATCTCCTTCGTGCGAACTTTCTATAAGTGTAATCGCTCTAGCTAATGCGTTTGTATCACCTTGAATTACGCTCTTTCCAAGCTGGTCAACAGTTTCCCGAACGGCACGACTCGCTTTAATTTTTTCAATAACCTCCTTGCTATGAATATTTTGCGGTGCTTTGGCCATGTTAGAGCTTGCTTTCGTCAGCGAAACTAAAATACGAGGAATCGGTAACAATCAAGTGGTCCAAAAGTACGATGTCCATATACTTCGCAGCCTGTTGAATGGAGTGAGTTAGTTTGATATCTGCATCACTCGGTGTGGTGTTTCCCGAAGGATGATTATGACATAGAATCAAACAACTCGCGTGGCGTTCAATAGCATAATGAAGTATTAATCGCACATCTGCTACAGTGGCCGAAATTCCTCCGGCTCCAATTCGGCTGGTTCCTAGAATTCGGTTATTCCGATTTAAGCACATAATCCAAAACTCTTCGTGCCTTAAATCTCCTAATCGTGGACCGAAAATGTTGTAGATATCACGACTATTCAAAACCTGTCCGCGTCTTACTGGCTCAGATTCTTGTCTTCTGCGCCCCAGTTCAAAAGCTGCTGTTAAGGTTATTGCTTTAACAGGACCAATTCCGGGTAACTTCTGAAGCTGAGTCAAACTTAATTTCCCTAGCTCCAACAAATTATTGTCAGCCAAATGCAAAACCCGTCTTGCCAACTCCACCGCACTTTCCCGACGTGTTCCGCTTCCCAATAAAATTGCAACTAGTTCGGCATCACTGAGATTACTTTTACCTTTCAATTGGAGTTTTTCCCGCGGACGATCATCCTCGTTCCACTCACGAATTGGCCGGTAATTGTCGTTCTCAGACATGCTGATCCATGATCTTCCCTAAAGCAGAATCATATCCTTCGGCAAATTCACTTAATGAGCCCCAGAATTCATCATCTACCCAAACTTCACCAGTCGTTACCGTTCCTAAAAGGCTAAATGGTACTTCACCCATTGCCATAAACTCAACAAATTCTTCTTGTTTACCTGGTGCAATGCTTACTACAACTCGCCCTTGCGCTTCACCAAATAAGAATGCATCCTTACGGAAATCCTCATCTGTACTAATGGTAAATCCTAGATTATTCACAAAGCCCGATTCAGCCAAGGTGGTAAACAAACCTCCATCAGAAACATCGTGCGCCGAATTCACCAATTCAGCTCCAATCAATTGAGAAACGGTTTGCTGCATGTCGAGCTCTTCCTCCATGTGGAAATATGGAACCGGACTTTGACGCACATTATGCCAGGATGCTAAATACTCCGAAGCATTGATATCGTTACGACTCGCACCAATGAGGTAAATCAAATCACCTTCATTTTGAAATGCTAGCCCCATTCCTTGTGTTTTATCTTCCAATAAACCTAACATTCCAATAGTAGGAGTTGGGAAAACAGGGATTGTTTCTTTACCCACCTGAGTCTGATTGTAGAAACTCACATTTCCACCAGTAACGGGTGTTCCAAATGCTTTACAAGCAGCTCCCATACCTTGAATTGCTTTCACAAACTGCCAGTAAACTTCGGGCACATACGGATTCCCAAAATTCAAGCAATTGGTTATGGCCATTGGCTTTCCGCCTGAGCAGACAATGTTTCGTGCGGCTTCTGCAACAGCAATAGAAGCTCCTTTTTCTGGATCTGCATTCACATAACGTGAATTACAATCTACCGTTAAAGCCAATGCTCTGTTAGTTCCTTTCACATTTACCAAGGCTGCATCAGATGGTCGATTGGTGCTCATATTCGCAGTTCCTACCATCGAATCGTATTGCTCATACACCCAACGCTTGCTGGCAATGTTTGGATTAGCTAACAAATGCTTGGCTACCTGATTCAAATCGCTTGGCTCTGTAATTTGATCAATCGAAAACTTCTGTGCTTCTGCGAAATAGGCTGGTTCTGTATACTCACGTTTGTAAACCGGTGCACCGCCACCTAATACTAAATCAAATGCTGGAACATCAGCCTCCAATTCACCTTTCATATAATAACGCAAACGATTGCCTTCCGTCACAATTCCTATTACTGCATAATGCAAATCCCATTTAGCAAATACGGCTTCTACTTCCTCTTCTCTACCCTTCTTTACCACCATCAGCATGCGTTCCTGAGATTCGGAAAGTAAAATCTCCCAACCATGCATTCCATCCTGACGAGTTGGAACTTTATCCAACCAAATATCCATTCCATGCTCACCTTTAGCCGACATTTCCGAAGTTGAACAAGTAATACCTGCTGCTCCCATGTCTTGCATTCCGATAATAGCTCCTGTCTTAATTACCTCTAAGGTAGCTTCCAACAATAGTTTCTCTTGGAATGGATCACCTACCTGAACGGCTGGTAAATCTTTAGCTGATTCTTCTGTTAAATCACCTGAAGCGAATGTTGCTCCATGAATCCCGTCTTTTCCTGTGGATGAACCAACAATGTAAACTGGATTTCCAACACCTTCGGATGTGGCAGATGCTGTTTCGCCATGACGAACCAATCCAACCGACATCGCATTCACCAATGGATTCACATTGTAGCATTCGTCAAAGAATACTTCTCCACCCACAACTGGAATCCCAAAGGCATTCCCATAATTTCCAATTCCTTTCACCACACCACGAACGAGCCACTGAGTTTTAGCTAAAGCTGGATCACCAAAACGTAGCGAGTTTAATTGCGCCACTGGACGAGCGCCCATGGTAAAAATATCGCGGTTAATTCCACCAACTCCGGTAGCTGCTCCTTGATAAGGTTCCAATGCCGAAGGGTGATTGTGCGATTCTATCTTGAAACAACACGCCCAGCCATCACCAATATCAATCAATCCGGCATTCTCTTCTCCTGCCTTAGCTAATAACGCTTCCCCATCGCGGGGTAAAGTCTTTAACCAGGTAATCGAATTTTTGTAAGAACAGTGCTCACTCCACATTACCGAGAAAATACTCAGCTCCGTAAAATTGGGTGTTCGTCCGAGAATGGTACAGATGCGCTCAAACTCCTCCGGAAGTAATCCGAGTTTTTTAGCGGTATCAACAGTTGTAAGGGCGGTATTGGCGTTGGTTGTTTGCATGACGAAGATCGGTTTGCAAACCTACGAAAAGCACCAAGCGGAACATAGTCGAAACAACAAAGGAATATGAACAGTGCTGTTAGAAACTTAGTCGATAACTGAGAAAAATCGCTATTTCAGAATTCGGTAGTTCTTGTATTCACCCGCGCGCCAACCTGTTAGTCGCTCGATAAACAGCAGAAATTTATAGCGAACAGACAATTTCTTTTTAGCTGGATCGATGTTTACTTTCCAGTTCTGACGGTCAACTCGGGCTTGCATCACCGATGGATGAGTACCTTCAAAACGAGCTACTGAATCGATACTTGAATAATCAAATTCAGCTACTTCGGGAATGTTCTCTTTCATCCACTGGTCATCGTGCCAGAGTTTGTGAAAATATTCTTGCTTAGCTTGTTGTTGTTCGGGTGGTTTCACCCAACCGTAGTGATAAATACTAGCTCCGCTTTCTTTTACTTTCAATGGCTTGCCATCAATCCGAAAGCCTTGAGCATCTTTCCAAGATTGAACACCAATATGCGGACGAATAATGCGCACTTCTTTCCGGTACCAACGTCTCGAATCGCCAATGAAATCGTACGATCCATAAAAATGGGTGTAGTTAAAAAGCAAGCCTTCTACTCGTTTATCATCCTTCCAACGTCTCATACTTTCAAGGGCTTGAGCATGGAAGGTTTCATGCACCACTTCATCGGCCTGAATGTAAAACGCCCAATCACTGTCGGCCGAAATATGCTCCATGGCTTTATCGGTTTCTAACGCCAACACTCGTCCTCCGCTGCGTAAACTATCATCCCAAACCGAGTGGAAAATCTTAATCTTATCGGAAGGAATGGAGGCAATTAATTCATTGGTGGAATCTTCCGAATTGCCCGCCATGACGATAAATTCATCCACCATCGGCAAGACAGAGGTAATAGCTTCAACTACCGGATAATCGAATTTTACAGCATTCCGGATAAAGGTGAAACCGCTTACTTTCATGCCTCGAAACGAATAATTCCGGTGTAATTGGCAGGTGTAATTTGAAGCAATTCCGCTTTCACTGCATCACTTACATTTAAGTTTCGGATGAATTCGTGAATGAGTGGCAAATCAATCGTGTTATTCCCACGTGTCAAGCCTTTTAGCGCTTCGTAAGGTTGAGGATATCCTTCGCGACGCAAAATGGTTTGGATGGCTTCGGCAATCACGGCTGTATGATGATTCAAATCGGCTGCAATGGCTGATTCATTCAATAAAAGCTTACCTAATCCACGCTGAATTGAATGAATCGAAATTAAACTATGCGCAAATGGAACTCCGATATTTCGCAATACGGTTGAATCGGTTAAATCGCGCTGAAGTCTTGAAATAGGAAGCTTTTGAGCAAAATGATCTAACAAGGCATTTGCAATTCCCAAATTTCCTTCGGCATTTTCGAAATCAATCGGATTCACTTTATGTGGCATAGCCGAAGAACCTGTCTCGCCCGGATTTACTCGCTGACGAAAATATTCCATCGAGATATACATCCAAATATCCCGACAAAAATCGATGAGTATGGTATGCACACGCATCATATTCTGACAATACGCAGCCAGATGATCATAATGCTCAATCTGAGTCGTGGTGCGGCTTCGAGACAATCCTAGTGAACTCACAAATCCATGGGCAAAATTCAACCAATCGGTCGAAGGAAATGCTACATGATGCGCATTGAAATTCCCCGTTGCACCGCCAAATTTAGCTGCCCAAACAGTTTGCTTGAGTTGCTGAATTTGAATCTCAATTCGCTCCGCAAAAACGTAAATCTCTTTTCCTAATGTAGTAGGTGAAGCCGCCTGTCCGTGAGTACGAGCGAGCATGGGTAAGTCTTTCCAAGTGTTTGCAAGCTTTTTCAACTCAGCACATAATTCTTCTAAAGCGGGGAAAATAACTTGCTCAGCCGCTTCTTTCATCGAAAGTGGAATCGCGGTATTATTGATATCCTGAGAAGTTAAGCCGAAATGCACCCATTCCATTTTCGCCCCTAAACCAAGCTGCTCCAGTTGTTCCTTGATGAAATATTCAACCGCTTTAATATCGTGATTGGTACGCTTCTCAATTTCCTTAATCGCAGCACCGTGATCCTTTCCAAATTCTTGATAAATCAACCGAAGCTGCGCTTTCTCCGAATCCGTAAACGGTTCAAATCCCTTCAATCCTATTTCCGATAAAGCAATGAGGTATTCTATTTCAACCTGAACGCGGTATTTAAATAAGGCGAGCTCAGAAAAATAAGGGCGTAATGAAGCGGTATAGCGTAAATATCGACCGTCGATGGGTGAAAGCGCTTCCAAAGATGTTGTCATGGTAGTATGTAAGGTGCAAAGTAACGTCAAAAAAAACGTTTACTTGGTGACTTATAGAAATAGAAAAACACGATGGATAAGAACAGGCATTAATTATATAAGTTAGAACCTGTTGAGCAGTTTAAAATTTAATATTATTCTTCATTGATTCTAATAGCAAGTCCAATACTCAAGGTAAGTAGATGACTATTATATAAAATTAAATTAACCTATTTTAGGTTTAGAAACGGATCAGTGCGAAGGCTATGTCTGGGCGGCGAGGGTGTGTTTCCCAGCGTTGACCTCTCCCTAAATCCCTCTCCACGGTAGAGGGACTTTTCATTTAAGACAATCAAGCTCCCCTCTCCTCGAGGAGAGGGGTTGGGGGTGAGGTCGTTTAGTGAATACACCTGCGCGTAAGCAGCATCGTCCAAGCTTGACCTTCTTAGCTCGCACACTGAGCTTGTCGAAGTGTGTGTCAAGACAAGAATTAACACGTCGTAGACAATCATGTATGATTGAATGACAAGATGCTTTAACAGCCTTATTTCAAGGATTGATATGAAATACTAAACTGTTAATTCAACCGTAAAGAAGGTTAGTTAAATTCAATTAGTTGTTAAGCACTTGAGCCATCGTAATACCAATGACTGCAGGCGAATCAACTACCGTAATTCCACATTCACGCATGATGCGCATTTTAGCTTCAGCTGTATCATCTGCACCGCCAACAATAGCACCGGCGTGACCCATACGACGACCTGCTGGAGCTGTTTTACCAGCAATAAATCCGACAACAGGTTTAGTTCCGTTTGCTTTAATCCAACGAGCAGCATCGGCTTCTAAATTTCCACCAATCTCACCAATCATCACAATACCGGCAGTTTCTGGATCAGCCATCAATAGTTGAACAGCTTCTAAAGTGGTAGTTCCAATAATCGGATCTCCACCAATTCCAATCGCAGTAGAAATTCCCATTCCGGCTTTTACCACTTGATCGGCAGCTTCGTAAGTCAATGTTCCCGATTTAGAAACAATTCCCACTTTCCCTTTCTTAAACACAAATCCTGGCATGATGCCCACTTTCGCTTCTTCTGGAGTAATCACTCCCGGACAATTTGGTCCAATCAAGCGACACTCTTTCCCATTCAAATATTCCTTCGCCATGATCATATCTTTCACCGGAATTCCTTCGGTGATGCAGATAATCACTTTAATTCCAGCATCGGCAGCTTCCATAATCGCATCGGCAGCAAATGCTGGCGGAACGAAAATGATAGACACATCAGCGCCTGTTTTAGAAACGGCTTCGGCTACAGTATTAAAAACTGGGCGATCGAGATGAGAACTTCCACCTTTTCCTGGAGTAACTCCGCCGACTACCAGTGTACCGTAATCGATCATTTGTCCGGCGTGAAATGTTCCTTCGCTACCGGTAAATCCTTGTACGATGATTTTACTGTTTTTGTTGACTAAAACGCTCATGAGTATGTTCGAAATTTCGGGGGCAAACGTACGGAAAAAAAGACTTGTTCGGATGATGAATCAAGATTGATTTCTGGTTTTCTGCAACCGCTTGCTATTGCGCACAATTCGTGAATCTGCAATCTTTTTCTAGAGAAATTTCAATAACCTATCTGGATTCAAACCGCCCAAAACAAAAAAACTCCCGGTGGGAAGACCGAGAGTTTGAACTGGAATCAAATAGAAACAAAAATGAAAAACAATTGAAAACATTTAAAAATACAGAACTTCGCCGTGCGATTAGCGATTGAAATGTTAATTGATGTTAATAAAAACCTAATGGGCAATAATACAGACAAATACACTTTCGACCTGGTCGTGATTGGTGGAGGTGCCGCTGGATTTTTCGGGGCACTTCAAACCTTGAGCCGAAAACCCAAAGCACGTGTATTGTTAATTGAGAAATCGACGAAACTACTGGCGAAAGTCAAGGTTTCGGGTGGCGGAAGATGCAATGTAACCAATAGTTTGTCCGACAAAAAAGAGTTTTCCAAACGCTATCCGCGAGGCGAAAAACATGTGTTTCGTTTGTTACATCAATTTGGACAAGACGACACCGTTCGTTGGTTCGAAGAACGCGG
>DAOOQW010000098.1:4127-7998 GCA_035388945.1 Flavobacteriales bacterium | reverse complement strand
TCACACATCCGAACGACATTCCCTATTTACCGATTCAGTTTTTCAAGGATCAACGAGTATTCAACTCACAAACTTCGTCGGTATTGGAATTCAGCAGTTCGGGAACAACCGGCATGACTACCTCCATTCATCACGTCGCCGACACCTTATTATATGAGGAGAGTTTCACAGAGGGCTTTATTCGTGAATATGGCTCACCATCCAATTCCGTTATTTTAGGATTGCTTCCAGCATACCTCGAACGCCCAGGTTCTTCCTTAGTATATATGACTGAAGGATTGATTCGTCAGTCGGGTAGGGCAGAAAGTGGATTCTATTTGAATAATCTGAGTGAATTATTGGACGTATTGAAACGAATGGCAAGCCAGAATCAACGTGTTTGGCTTATCGGAGTGAGTTTCGCCCTGCTCGATTTAGCATTACTTGCACCACCCGTTTGGCGCGAGCTTACTGTAGTAGAAACAGGAGGGATGAAAGGAAGGCGCAAGGAGATGATTCGAGAAGAATTACACTCAACTATCCGCGAAACCTGGCCCGTTGCACATTTGCACAGCGAATATGGTATGACGGAATTATTCAGTCAGGCATGGATGAATGATTCGGGAAGATTTCATTGTCCGCCTTGGATGGACATTCATATTCGGGATGCGAACGATCCATTTACATATGTAGAAGCAGGAAAGAGTGGAGGAATTAATGTGATTGATTTAGCCAATCTGGATTCTTGTTCATTCATTGCGACCCAAGATTTGGGAGTTAAGGGGAAAGATGGGACGTTTGATGTAATTGGGCGGTTTGATACGAGCGATTTACGCGGCTGTAATCTCTTGGTGAGCTAAAAATTTACCACAGTGTTAATAAAAATAAAAGAAATCGAAATCGCTGAATCGGTTCATTACAGGCATTTGCGGAGGAAATAGACGTATTGAATTAAACCGTGTGAATTTTACTGTTGATAAAATTTGCGCATAACGATTCTATTCCTATCTTTGCAGCCCGTTTGGAAAATCGTATTCTTAAATCCTAAGAAACAAGTGGATACACTGAGTTATAAAACAGTTTCGGCCAACAAGGCTACAGTAACCAAGGAATGGGTACTGGTAGACGCCGAGAACATGGTCCTTGGGCGTTTGAGCTCACAGGTCGCAATGCTGATCCGTGGCAAGAAAAAGCCCAATTATACACCGCACGTTGATTGTGGTGATAATGTAATCATTATCAATGCTGAGAAGATCGTTCTCTCCGGTAATAAAACCGACGAGAAGGTCTACACCCGCTACACCGGTTATCCGGGCGGACAGCGTTTTCAGACTCCACGTGAGTTGTTGAATAAAAAGCCGGAGGCTATCATCGAAAAAGCGGTGAAAGGTATGCTTCCAAAAAGCCGTCTAGGCCGTGCTTTATTCGGTAACTTATTCGTGTATACTGGAAGCGAGCATCCACATGCAGCGCAGCAACCAAAAACAATTAACATTAACGATCTTCGATAATGGAAACTATCAACACTAGCGGAAGAAGAAAAACTGCTGTTGCACGTGTTTATCTTAAACCAGGTACTGGAAAGATTACGATCAACAAACGCGATATCTCTGATTACTTTACTGTTCCAACTCTTCGTGGAAAGGTTCTTCAACCATTCCTAGTTACTGAGCATGAAGGCAAGTTCGATGTAACTGCTAACATTCAGGGTGGTGGAATTACTGGTCAAGCCGGAGCTTTGAGTCTTGCTATTGCAAAAGCACTAGTTGAACTTGATGCTGCAAACAAACCAGCACTTCGTACCAATGGACTTGTTACACGTGACCCACGTATGGTGGAGCGTAAAAAACCAGGTCAGAAGAAAGCTCGTAAACGCTTCCAGTTCAGTAAACGTTAATCATCCGACCCTCCTATTACCATGGCAAGAATATCAACTGATCAACTTTTAGAGGCCGGAGTACATTTCGGTCACTTGAAAAGTAAGTGGAATCCAAACATGGCTCCGTATATCTTCATGGAGCGTAACGGGATTCACGTTATTGACCTAAACAAAACTGTTGTTAAGCTTGAAGAAGCTGCAGCTGCTTTGAAACAAGTCGCTAAATCGGGTAAAAAAATCCTTTTCGTTGCTACTAAGAAACAAGCGAAAGAGATTGTAGCTGAGTCGGTGAAAAAGGTGAACATGCCTTATGTTACTGAACGTTGGCCAGGTGGAATGCTAACTAACTTTGCAACTATCCGCAAAGCAGTTAAGAAAATGGCTACCATCGATAAAATGGCTGCTGACGGTACATACGAAACCATTTCTAAAAAAGAGAAATTAACTATTTCTCGTGAGCGTGAAAAATTGGAAACTCAATTCGGTTCTATTACCGATATGAGTCGCCTTCCAGCTGCCTTGTTCATTGTAGATATCTCTAAAGAGCATATCGCAGTAGCAGAAGCTCGTCGCCTGAATATCCCAACATTTGCTATCGTAGATACCAACTCAAATCCTAATTTGGTTGACTATCCAATCCCTGCAAATGATGATGCTGCAAAATCTATCTCTCTTATTATGGATGTAGTTATTGCTGCTGTTCAAGAAGGATTGAGCGAACGCAAACAAGAGAAAGAAAAAGGTGATGACGAACAACATGCTAAAGCAGAAACTGCTGCAGCTGCTGACTCAACTCCAAAAGACTAATAATAATCTCGAAACACGCATATCATGTCAAGTGTAGCAATTACTGCTAGTGATGTAAATAAACTCCGCCAAATGACTGGTGCGGGAATGATGGACTGCAAAAAAGCGCTTACTGAAGCCAATGGTGACTTCGAAGCAGCAGTTGATTTTCTTCGCAAAAAAGGTCAGAAGGTAGCTGGTAACCGTGCCGATCGCGATGCTAATGAAGGTGTTGTTATTGCTCGCGTTTCTGCTGATAATTCTCGTGCTGTTCTAGTTGTTCTTAATTGCGAAACAGATTTCGTAGCTAAGAATCAAGACTTCATCGATTTCACAACTAAAATCTCTGATATCGCCCTTAACACGAAACCAGCTGATGTTGACGCTTTACTAGCGGCTTCATTTGATGGCCTTCCTATCAGCGAGCGTATCAACGAGCAAGTTGGTAAAATCGGAGAGAAAATGGAACTTCATTACTCTCAATTAGAAGCTCCTTTCGTTGTTGCTTACAATCACCCAGGTAACCGCCTAGCTACTATCGTTGCTTTTAACAAAGCTGGTGTTGCTGGAATTGAAACTGTTGCTAAAGACGTTTCTATGCAAGCTGCAGCAATGGCTCCTGTAGCTGTTGACAAAGACGATGTTGATACGCATACTTTAGAGCGTGAGTTAGACATCGCTCGTGAGCAAATCCGTGCAGAAGGTAAACCAGAAGAAATGGTTGAGAAAATCGCTGCGGGTAAACTCAATAAGTTTTACAAAGACAACACACTCCTTAATCAGGAATTTGTGAAGGATAACAAAATGTCTGTTCGCCAATATATTCAGACAATTGATAAAGACCTAACCGTTACCGCTTTCAAACGTCACGCTTTAGGTAATTAATCGAATTGAAAAGAGAGAAGTAATTCTCTCTTTTTTTTTGCTCTTTCATCCCGTTCTTCGTAGCGGGATTTTTTTTGAACTACTGAACCTCACAACCATGAAATATAAACGTATCCTCCTGAAACTTAGCGGTGAATCCCTGATGGGTAACAAGAATTTCGGAATCGACTCCGATCGTCTATCGCAATACGCACAAGAAATAAAAGAAATCCAAGCTACTGGAGTGGAAGTAGCTGTTGTTATTGGCGGAGGTAATATTTTCCGTGGAATACAAGCTGCCGAGGGTGGAATGGATCGTGTTCAAGGCGATTATATGGGAATGCTTGCAACCGTTATCAATAG
>DAOOQW010000098.1:0-4027 GCA_035388945.1 Flavobacteriales bacterium | reverse complement strand
GAAAAAGGACTAAACGTAATGGATATGACTGCATTTACTTTGTGTAACGATAACAAACTGCCCATTATCGTGTTTGATATGGATTCGAGCGGAAACCTAAAACGCTTAATCGATGGTGAACGCGTTGGAACATTGGTTGAATTCTGATACGTATTGAAAATACAGCCGAAATCTTGTTTCTTTGCACACCTTTTTGAATTGTCATGAACGAACTCGTTAAGCCCCAAATTGATTCAGCTACTCAGCTGATGGATAAAGCAATTGCTCACTTAGAAGCAGAATTGGCTAAAATTCGCGCCGGTAAAGCTAGTCCTGCTATGCTTGATGGTATTTATGTGGACTATTACGGTTCCAATACACCATTGAGTCAAGTTGCCAACATCAACACTCCTGATGCACGAACCTTAGCTGTTCAGCCTTGGGAAAAGCAAATGTTAGGTCCAATTGAGAAAGCTATTTTCGGTTCTAACATCGGATTAACACCTCAAAACGATGGTGTTATGATTCGCTTGAACATTCCTCCTGTTACGGAAGAACGTCGTTTAAACTTGGTTAAACAATCAAAAGGCGAAGCTGAAAACGCAAAGGTTAGTATTCGTAATGTTCGCCGAGATGCGAATGAAGCTATCCGTAAACTAGTAAAAGACGGTTTAGCTGAAGATGTGGCGAAAGATGCAGAAGTTAAAATTCAGCAACTTACCGATTCGTATATCGCGAAAACGGAAAAACATCTCGAAGCAAAAGAGAAAGAAATCATGACTGTTTAGTCTGATTTGAACACATAAAAAAGCCCGAAGGAACTTAATCTTTCGGGCTTTCTTGTTTTTGGTATTTCGTTATTCCACGGTAACCGATTTGGCCAAATTTCTTGGTTGGTCTACGTTACATCCACGCATAATGGCAATGTGGTATGCCAATAATTGCAATGGAATCACACTCATAAGTGGAGTTAATTCTTCTTCAACATCTGGAATTTCGATAGTATGATCAGCTAATGCAGATACATCTTTATCGCCTTGAGTAACGATAGCAATGATTTTACCACCACGAGCTTTTACTTCCTGCACATTGCTTAAAATCTTCTCATACGAACCACGACTTGGAGCGATTACCACCACTGGCATGTTTTCGTCGATAAGGGCAATCGGACCATGTTTCATCTCAGCAGCAGGGTAACCTTCTGCGTGGATGTAGGAGATTTCTTTCAGTTTTAATGCACCTTCGAGCGCGATTGGGAAGTTGTAACTACGTCCAAGGTATAGGAAGTTATTCGCATCCTTATAGATAGAGCTGATGTAGCGGATTTGATCATCCAGTTTCAACATTTCCTCAATCTTAGCAGGGATTTGATCCAAGCTATTCAACATCAAGTGATATTTAGCTTGAGTGATTGTTCCTTTCTTATTCGCAATAACCAATGCCATTAGCGTTAACACGGTAACCTGAGCTGTGAAAGCTTTGGTAGAAGCAACTCCAATCTCAGGACCAGCATGTGTATATGAACCAGCATGAGTTGCACGTGCGATGGAAGATCCAACAACATTACAAATTCCGAAGATGGTAGCACCTTTCGATTTAGCTAACTCAATTGCAGCAAGCGTATCGGCAGTTTCGCCCGATTGACTGATAGCAATTACCACATCGTTTTCGGTGATGATTGGATTGCGGTAGCGGAATTCAGAAGCATATTCAACTTCTACAGGAATACGTGCCCAATCTTCGAACAAATATTCTCCCACTAATCCAGCATGCCAAGATGTACCACAAGCAACAATAATGATGCGGTGTGCATTCATAATCTTACTTTGATAATCGATGATACCGCCCAATGTAACTTCACCAAGTTCGATGTTTAATCGACCTCGCATGTTATCACGAATGGAGCGTGGTTGCTCATAAATTTCCTTCAACATGAAATGCTCGAATCCACCTTTTTCGATGGTCTCCAATTGCATTTCTAAAGCCTGAACATAAGGTGTTTTATCTTGGTTGCGGATGGTTTTGATTTTCATCTCCTTACCCGTTTCCAAAATCACAATCTCTTCATCATCTAAGTACACCACATTACGCGTGTATTCAATGATTGGAGTTGCATCAGAAGCAATAAAATATTCGTGGTTTGGACCAACGCCCACCACTAGCGGACTACCTTTCTTTGCCCCAATCATCAAATCGGGATTTTCTTTCGATAGAATCACGATAGCGTATGCTCCTACCACTTGAGAAAGAGCAATTTGTACCGCAGTAACAAGATCTGTTTTTTCGTTTTCTAAGACGTTTTCGATGAGGTAAATCAACACTTCCGTATCCGTATCACTCTTGAAAACATGTCCACGGTTTTCGAGTTCTTTCTTCAAAGAAGCATAATTCTCGATAATACCATTGTGAATGATGACCAACTTTCCTGATTCAGAAAAGTGAGGATGTGCATTTTTATCGTCAGGAACTCCATGAGTAGCCCAACGTGTATGACCAACTCCAACGTGTCCTGAAACATCTTTGCTCACTACAAAATTCTCCAAATCAGAGACTTTTCCTTTGCACTTAAAGAGTCGGATATCTTGTCCCGGCGTAAGTAATGCCACACCAGCACTGTCATATCCTCGGTATTCGAGTCGGTGAAGTCCTTTAAGCAAGATCGGGTAAGCTTCCCGTTCGCCCATGTATGCTACAATTCCGCACATAGTATTTGTTGTATTATTGAGGTAAAACTTGATACATTATTTCAAACCGTATTGGCCTGTCGGCAGATGCTCCGCCTTTCAAAGGTACCCGATACGAACTAACCCCGGTACCTGTTGCTTGAATAAACAATCCTCTATCGGTAATGAGGTTATTTAATAATCCCTGAACATGTCGGGAAATATTGAAAACATATTGTTTTTCGGTTGAATTATAAGTTCCTCCTGCCCAAGTATCTCCAATTATTAAATCTAACGTATTCTGCAAATCCCCCGATTCTCCTTTAGTAATCAAATTTAATTGAGGATTGGGAAGGTATTTTCCAATCTTAGATTCATCCACCGGAACAATCAACAAAGCTTCGTTTACCAAAATGTTTCGTCCTGCTTGCCAAGATTTCAAATCAGGGAAATCGATTCGAGTTCTTAATCCAGCCATAGTTTGACAAAAACTTTGTTCGTTTGCCAGAGCCGGAGTTGAAATTAAGTTAGAAACAAGTGTGGAGTAGGTGTGATTGAATCGAGAAAAACGAGCACAGCTTTCGTTCACACTGAAGGAAGTTCGCAGACTATCGTTCGCATTATTTTTATAAAACAAGTCAATACGTGCACCCGAAGTAAGTGAGAAATCAAGAATTGCTCCGGTACCTTCTAGTGTTGTAGGAGTTTCAGAACGCACATAGATGCCTTTGAAAAACTGCACAAACGCATCGCCATCAACCAAGGATGAAGGATTATTGTAAATATCCTGGGCTAAAGCCATATCCAATCGTATTCTCAATTGAGGAGCTTCTTTTTTCCCCGTAACACGAACGGAATCACTTAAAACAGGTACGATTAATCCACTCTCTCCAAGTGGAACTGTGTTTACAGTAAGTGAATCGTTGCTGTAATACGCAGTACTTTGAAGAAAATCCTGAGTTACCCGATAAACTGAAAATTTTTGCAGTCCGTTGAGTTTGGTGATATCCCCGTAAAAACCTCGATATGGGAGAACTAATACAATGGAATCGGCGATAAAACCTTCGCCTAAACTCACATTACTAACACTTGGTCGAAGCTGGGTATAAAAACCGGCACGCATCGAACCTAGGTAAGGATCGTTATAAGCGCCGAGCAAGTTGAGTGATAATTCATCCGTTTTTACAGAATCTTCCCGCTCTAATGTGGTACGAACTGTAAAGTCATCTTTCTTCTGAAGATTAATTGCATCAGAAGGATTTTGAACTTCAAGACCGAGGTCCGGTTGTTTACATGAATTAAAGCCGATAAAAAGGCAGCTAAACAACAGTAAACCCGGAACACTCCAAAAGGAATGTTCCGGGTATGTAAGGCGGAATTTTTTC
>DAOOQW010000097.1:0-8068 GCA_035388945.1 Flavobacteriales bacterium | reverse complement strand
ATTCGGAATTTGTGATGTAGATATTACAGAAAATCAGTATATTATAAATACACATGGGGAGTATTATTTATCAATTTCTAAATATTCACCTGATATAGAATTAATTTGGAACAGAACATTTGTATCATCTAATAGTTCTTTACAATATGGTGGTTTACTTGCAGTTGATAATAATGATAATATACTTATTTCTGGAAGTTATAGAGGGGAATTATATGCAACGGATAGTTTAGTTAATATTCTATCTAATGTAAATTATACAACTGATTTCATTCTAAAACTTGACAGTTCTGGAAATTTAGTGTGGGCAAATAAATTCATTGTTAATTTTGGGATGAACACTATACATACTATTGAAATGGCTAATTCAGAATTGTATCTTGGTGGTATGTTTAGTTCATCTGCCGATTTTGATATGAGCTCAAATAATTATATACAAGATTCATATGGTGGATTTGATGTTTTTATTGCAAAATATTCACCCTGTTTTAATACATTTCTCCAATATAATATTGTTGATTGCAATTCTTATCATTTACCAAGTGGAAGAGAGGTTTTCTTTTCAGGATCTTATCAAGATACTATTCCTAATCATTTAGGATGCGATTCTATATTAACAATTAATCTCACTCTATTAAAATCATACAGTAGCCCTAATATTCAAGAATGTAGTTCTTACTTAGCTCCAGATGGTACTATTTTAAATCATTCTGGTTCTTATGATTTTGTCATACAAAATTCAATGGGGTGTGATAGTATTATTTCACTCCATTTAACCATTTTAAATTCGTCATCTATCAATCTGGTTAATACTTGTCATTCATATACAGCTCCCGATAGTACCATCTATTATACATCCGGTTTGATTTCTTCAATCATACCAAATTCTTTCGGTTGTGATAGTGTTATCTATACTAATTTAGTAATCCATAATTTAAATACAGCTATTCTTGTTACTGATTCTAATTTAACTTCCCTTTCAGTTAACTCTCAGTATCAATGGGCTTTATGTACTAATGTTTTTGAAATTATTCCCAATGCCATTAATTCTACTTTTTTCCCAAGTGAAAACGGTGACTACGCTTTAATATTAAGTCAGGATGGATGCGTAGATACAACGATGTGTTATTCGTTTGTTCTTTCTGGAATTGAAGATATATATAGTCAAAATATCGGAATATTTCCTAATCCGGGGCATGAACATTTCGATATTCTATTACAGGATAAGTCAAATATTACTGAGCTTAAATTGTATGACATGCAGGGGCGTCAAATTAACAACCATTGGATTGTGAATGATTCTTTATCATCCTTCGATTTTAATGGAAATCCAGGATTTTATATTTTGCAAGTGAATTTCCTGCATTCAAGTCAGTATGTTAAATTTATTAAGTTATAGAAGACACTAACTATTCAAAATTAGCTGCACTATAATCTCAAACCCTATATTTGCAGCATGATATTTCGCATTATCATAGTTTTTTTATCGCTTTTTCTTAGTCTATCGGCTTCATCTCAGTCATTAGAAAAGGGCTTCGCGGCATTAAAACAGTATGATTTCTTTTTAGCAAAAAAGGTATTTACAGCTAAACTGAAAAAAAATCCCGTACCTGCACATTTCGGTTTAGCTCAAGTACGATATGATCGATTGAATCATTTTCATTCGCTCGATTCGGCATACGTGAATATGCTCAAAGCTGATTCTGCCTGGAAATTGTTAAGTCCTTCTAAGAAGATAGATCTTTTGGAATACGGTATTTCAGACACTGCAATTTCTGGATTGACTAATCGAATTTTAGAAGCAGCTTTTGTTCGTGCCAAACAGCAAAATACACCATCCAGCTACGCCTATTTTCGCACATTTTTCAAGCAATCTACTCGCTTAGATGAGGCCTATAAACTAGAAATGGCTCGTGCATTTTTCCTTGCTGATAGTTTGGGGAAATCGGATGATTTGAAAGCATTTCTCAGCAATTATCCTGAAGCGATTCAAAAGGAACAAGCATTACGTCGGCTCGATGATGTGCTATTCTTAGAAGAAACTAAAGAGCAATCGCGTGATCAATTTGCGGCATTTATCTCTAAATACCCTTCTTCAGCTCATAAAGGAGAAGCCGAAGATGCGTTGTATGCATTGATGGCACCGCAACGTAGCCGAGAAACATTATATGAATTTGTCAAGGCATTCCCACAAAACCGAAATGCCGATGAAGCTTGGGATTTGATTTATGCTGATTTCACTTCTGATCAACGAGTGGAAAGTTTCGAAGCATTCAAAAAAGCCTATCCCGAATATCCCTATCCAGACCGATTAAATCGTGATTTTAATTTAGCTGGAATTAAACTATATCCTGCTGTTCAAGGAGAATTGTGGGGATTTGTTGACTCAACAGGGAAAGTAGTTCTAAGTTATCAGTACGAAGAAGTTTGGTCGTTTTCGGAAAATCTCGCCATGGTGCGATTAGATGGAAAAGTTGGGTATATCAACAAAGCTGGAATTCGTGTTGTACAGCCTATTTACAACGATGGAGAACCATTCCACAATCAAGTTGCCATAGTTGAAAAGGATGGTTTATACGGTATCATTGATCAAAGAGGAAAGGTTGTTCTACCTATTGAGTATGAAATTGTTGATGGGCCCGACAATGGTTTCTACATCATCAGCAAAGGAGAATTTTATGGTTTTGCGGATGCGAAAGGAAAAATCATTCAGGAACCTGTTTATGAAAACATGGATCCGTTTTCGGAAGGATTAGCTGCCGTGACAAAAGAAGGACTGACCGGATTTGTTGATACTACTGGAAAATTGGTTATTCCATTTTTGTATGAGGATGTGATATTGTTTGAAAATGGTCGCGTTCGAGTAATGAAAAACGATCGTGTTGGATTAATCGATCAAACCGGGAAAGAAATCATCTCACTCAAAAATGATCGAATAGGTAAGTTTCAAGAAGGATTAGCTCGTGTTAGTCGAGATGGGAAATGTGCATTTTATGACATCAACGGGAAAGAAATCATACCGTTTCAACCAACCTGTTCTTCTCCAATTTTAGGCATAGATGGCTTTAGTGAAGGATTGGCCCGAGTGGAAAAGAAAGGAAAAAAGGGCTACATCAACCGGAAAGGAAAATTGGTAATCCCAATGGAGTGGGAGGAAAGCGGATATTTTATTTGGGGAAGAGCTCCATTTAAAAAGAAGAATCGCTGGGGCTATTTAACTACCCAAGGCAAAGTCGCTGTTGAAGCTCAATTTGATGAGGCATATCCTTTTGTAGATAGTCGAGCCCGAGTGAAGAAGAAAGGTAAATTCGGACTTATTGCAACCGATGGAACTGTGTTATTACCATTCGAATGGGATGAATTACAAGAAGATGCTGGTTGGTATATAGGTGTGAAAAATGGCAAGCAGGTTTTATTTGATTCGCAGCTAAAACCCCAATCGGAAGTTACTTGGGATGAAATCCGTCGTACCAGCGATAAAGAAGTATTTCAATTTACTGCAGGTAGCAAAATGGTTTTGTACCATACTGGAATGAAGAAGGTATTCTGGGAGGAACATTGATGATGTGCTGATGTGTTGATGTGCTGGTGTGATGGTTTGCTTGCCCGCCAATCAGGCGGGCTGATGTGCTGGTTTGGTTGAGGTATTTGGGGCTGAATGTTATGTCTGTGGGACAAGTTTTAATTTGAAGAGTTGAAAATTTGAAGATGTGAAGAGTTGAAAATTTGAAGATATGCTGGTTTGCTCCCTTCGACAGGCTCAGGGAGCGGAGTTTCTAAGCCACAATGACCGCGCGCTGAGCATGTCGAAGCGTGCTGGTTTGATGATGTGCTGGTTTGCTATTTAGTCAATTCTAGAAATGTCTAATTAGGGAATGAATAATCTTTTAGAGTTAAAGAATCAAACGTGCTGATTATCTGATATATAGTTATTGGGGTCTTTAAATAAAGGCATAAATTCAACATACGAAGATGTTCTGTGTTATGTTTGCGCCCGTTTAGGTTGAAAGAATTAAGTATACCACTAATTCGGTGAGATTTGGTTAGGAAAACTACGCATGACGACACATCAAAGAGGTAAAATTAAGCTTCTGGATTATTGGGGATTTATAGGAATTCACTTTGTTCCACTTTTAGCCATTTTCACAGGAACGTTTGCATTCGATTGGTATTTAGCACTTGCGCTGTATTTAATTCGGATGTTCTTTATAACAGCTGGTTATCACCGGTATTTTTCACACCGAACATTTAAGACATCTCGTGTATTTCAGTTCATACTGGCATACATGGCACAAACAAGCATGCAAAAAGGTGCATTGTGGTGGGCTGCCAATCATCGTATTCACCACAAATACAGCGATACTCCTGCCGATCCACATTCGGCGAAGTTGTTCGGTTTCTGGTATGCTCATGTGGGCTGGATTGTTGGTCCCGACTTTAAAGAAACCCGCTATGATCTGATAAAAGACATGGCTAAATATCCTGAACTAGTTTGGCTCAATAAATACCATTGGGTTCCAGCTGCATCGTTAATGGTTTTTTGTTTATTCCTCGGGAATTATGTGAATGGAGCTGGAATACTCGATTTTCAGGCAGGTGTTAGCACGCTATTAATCGGGTTCTTTTTGAGTACGGCTGTCCTTTATCATGGAACTTTCACGATCAATTCACTCATGCACGAAATGGGCTTTCCTCGCTACAAAACAACCGACGAGAGTAAGAACAGCGTCATTCTAGCTTTGGTAACATTAGGTGAAGGCTGGCACAACAATCACCATTACTATCAAAGTACTGCACGACAAGGATTTTATTGGTGGGAAATTGATATCACCTATTACATCATTCGGCTACTCGGTTTTTTCAGAATTGTATGGGATATACGAGAGGTACCGAAACATGTCAAAGACGGTAATCACCTGAAGAGCGCTGCTTAAATACAAGTAGCAAGAGCATATACCACATATTCAACAAAGAATAAACCCCAAAAAAGCATGTAGAATTGTTTGATGGATGTATCGTTTGTTAAATCGAGTCGGTAAGCCATGAAAAGAAAAATTCCCCATAGAATTGCATGGCTCGAAATCATGAAGATGGGAGCAGGGATTTGACTTATAGCTGCTAGAATAATTACACTCAAATATGCTAGTGAAACCACAAACAACCCAGCTCTAAAAGCACCTGTTCGTCCGGTTTTTACAGCCAATGTTTGAAACGAATATTCTGCATCACCTCGTGTATCAGGAATATCTTTAAACCAAGCTATTCCGAGACTAAATGCTACTACGAAAAAGATGAGCGATCCGATAAATGGATTGAATTCATTTTGAAGTAAAAATGCGTGTTGGAAATGCCAATAAAATCCCAAATTGATAAGCACACCTCGAACTAATGCAATGGCCGAAGCTGCAGCTAAATGACTTCTTTTTAGTTTCAATGGAGGAAGAGAATATGCTGTCCCAATGAGCATAATGCTGGCAATTAATCCTAAGAAAGGTAGCGACAAATACGCAGCTGAAATCAAGGAAATCCCTCCACAAACAAGAACGATATTCAACGCTGCTGGTCGACTTAATTCGCCGGATGCAATGGGTAACCAAGGTTTATTGACTTTGTCAACTTCCACATCGGACCATTGATTTAAACCGGTGATATAAATATTGCAGCCCCAAGCACTAATTAAACTAATACCTACAATTACGAGTTGTTCAATTGAAAATGCACTTCCATTTAACGCAATTATATAGAGAGCTAAAATGCTGAGTGTGCTTCCAATAATGGTATGTGGGCGACTAAATTGCCAAAGAATTTTGAGTTTATTCATGATTTGCAGGCACTATGTAAAACCAACTGACAGGTGCCCACCAAGGCCCATGAATTCCAGATTTTATCAAACATCCAGCTGGTAGATGTTGTTTAGCATGAGCACTCATTTTAGTATGACTTTCTGATTTTAAAACACTTACTATTCCATCCCAAGTAATAGTTAAAAGGTTTATTGGAAATATGTAAGTGAATAATAATCTCGTCCAGGAAAAGGGTTTTACGAAAGTAGCTAGGAGAATTTGACCTATCGTAGTGGTGAAAATAATTTTGATTAACACCAGCACATTGGGCTGTAATACTTCTGCCACAAAAAATCCCTTTTTACCATGTTGTTGGATTAATTGAGCCTTTTGATTAGCATCGAAATGATGGTAAGCATTAAAAAGTGTGCGAATATCTTTTTGCTGAGATTGCCAAGTTATCGCATCAATTGCAGAATTATTTGTTATTACATGATGTGGTAGTTTTGTTGGAAAACCTGGATATAAATCGGTTAACTCCAATGGAAATTGCTCCCATTTTTTATTCGATTTTTTCAGTTCACTTAATAGCGACAGCGCTGGTCCACCATTGCCTGATGCTAGATCGGTCCAACAGGTTGCTTGGGACAAAGTTGCCGCATCAGCGAATTTTTCTTGGATTGGTTTATACACACCAAATTGAGCCACCAGCCAGCCGATGTAAGCTGTTTGCATGTCTCGAAATACTTTTGGAAACCACGATTTATCCTCCCATTCAAACATCCTGAGCAACTATGGGTTATCTTACACAAACCTATGCATAAGGATTCAGTCATTTTAGTTTTTTCGGGATTACTGGTGTTATTTATTTCCATAACACTCGAAGTGCTGTCTCGTAAACGAATATTACCCCAATGGATTGGGCGGAAACTGCTGCACATATCGGCTGTCAGCACTTGTGCATTGGTGCCTTTGTATCTGGAAGATTTAATGCTTCTTCAATGGATAGTTGTCATCGCCGAATTATTCTTGATTTATTTAGTGTGGAAAGGATTTTTATTTGAAGAAGAACATAAACGTAAAAGTTGGGGCATTGCCTTGTTTCCTTTACCATTCATAGCTTTCCTATTTTTGTTTGAGGAACAACGTTGGTTGATTTCTTTTCCCATGTTGATACTTGCCTGGTGTGATGCAGTAGCTGCTATTGTTGGAATTGCATTAGCTAAAAAGTACTTCTTTATGAGTGGTGATCCCAAATCACTGGCAGGTAGTTTGGCATTTTTTATTTCGAGTGTATTTTTATTTCTATTAGTTCGTTTCGGATTTTTTCCACTTTTTCCTAATTGGATTGATGTTCCATTTACCAGCTTTATACTAGTTGCTGCTTTATTTTCTATTATTCTGTCTGCTGTTGAAGCGCTTGGTTCTCAAGGTTCCGATAATTTATTTATTCCCATTGCAGCTTTATTATTGTTTTTGCGCATGGATGAAATTCTCGCGCAGATTCACGCTTTTTCGATTCTTGTCTTACTTGCTGGATTATTCATATTTATTACCATTCGAAAAAAATCCTTGAGTCCGAGTGGTGCTTTTACAGCTGCATTCATGGGAATTTCAGTAGCTGAATTTGCTGGTGCTGAATGGTTGATTTTGCCTGCTGCTTTTTTCTTAAGTAGTACGCTCATTGGTCGAATTTTCAAAGGGAAGACATCACATGGAGATGCTAAGCAAGGCAAAGCGCGTGATGCTGTTCAGGTAGTTTGTAATGGAGGTGTTTATTGGGTGATGGCTTTACTGCTTCCTTATTTCCCGGAATTGAGTTTAGCCATGATAGTGTCGATGGCTATTGCTACATCCGATACTTGGGCTTCTGAAATAGGTATTGGTTTAAAAGGGAAAACCTATGATATAATTCGATGGAAATCATTGCCAGTTGGCGTGTCGGGCGGTGTTTCTCTTGGAGGAAGTTTAGCTGGTTTATTTGGCTCTGTATTGATTGTATTTATTAGTATTTATTTAACCGAATTATCCATTTTCACGTGTATTTTATTGATTAGTTTAGGTTTCATAGGAATGTTATTAGATAGTATTATTGGTTCTGTGTTTCAAGCCAAATACCTTAGTTCAGAAGGACTTTCAGATGAAAATACGGGACAGCAATCTCAACTAATTAGTGGTTATTCTTGGATGTCGAACGATTGGGTTAACTTAATAAGTAATATATTAATTACCACACCCGTCCAAGACGTTTTAAAATAGGGTATAAAAATAGAGTTGGTCCGGAT
>DAOOQW010000096.1:1617-8168 GCA_035388945.1 Flavobacteriales bacterium | reverse complement strand
CCTTATTCGGCTGATGGATTTTTTGGAAGTGGGACGTGGAAAAAGTTTGATGCGGTGATGGCTATGTATCATGATCAAGGACTTGTACCATTCAAATCGATTGCCTTTCATCATGGGGTGAATTTTACGGCTGGTTTACCTGTAATTCGTACATCACCCGATCATGGAACAGGTTACGACATTGCCGGAAAAGATCTAGCTAGTCCTGATTCATTCCGAGAAGCTATTTATACAGCTATCGATATTTTCCGGAATCGCAAACAGTATCAGGAAATGAGTTCTAATCCTCTTCAGGTCATGCAGAGAAGGGAACGCGAACGAGATCGTCACGCTTAAAAATGCTCGTTTCTCTCATCCTTTTGGAGTATATTTAGGACAATTCAACAAGCCTATTTAATTTTCAGGTAATCTTGCTTGAATTAAAGGGGTATTAAAATGATTAGTTCAGTAAAGAGCAGTTTCTCACTTGTAAGAGTGTTATTTTGTAGTTTGATATTTACTCCAGTTTTAGCACAGGAAAATGTTGATTCAACAATACATTCCGAAGGTTTTCAAGAAGTAAGTAAAGAGATTGAATCAAACTACACTTTTCAACAAGGTCAGATAAACTTGATTGAAGACATGGTTAGTATTCATGTCCCTGCACACTTTCACTTTCTTGACTCAAAACAAACCAAAGATTTATTGATTAACTATTGGGGTGAAGCAGAAGAAAATGCTCATCATTTAGGATTGATTTCTAGCAGAAATTTATCTGTATTTGCTCCTGAGGCTGTAGTATTTACTATTGATTATGTAAAGGCAGGACATATCCTTGAAGATCGCGACGAAGTGTTTATGGATGAAGATTTCTTAAATCATTTTAAGAATTCGATCGACAGTTCTAACAAGAAGCGTAAAGAAGCTGGATTGGAAGCTGTTAGTCTTAAAGGTTGGGCACTAAAACCCAAATTCGATACTCAATCACATGCTTTATATTGGATTGAAGATATTGCACTAGGACAAAATTCCGAATCGAGATTAAGTGCCAATTTGTGCATTCTTGGCCGTTCAGGTTATATTCGATTTTCGTCGGTTTGTGTTAAGGAAGTATTAGAGAAACTAAAGAATGACCTAACAATCTTAGCAACTTCTTTACGATTTGAGCCTGAACATCAATATAGTGCTTTTAAACCGGCACAAGAAAAAGCATCGCAATTAACGCTTGAAGCGTTGATTTTAGGGTACAATTATCCTAAAAGCTCTTGGGCAAATTTGTTATCTAAATATTGGAAACTTGCTAGTTTTTTGATTCTAATTTTCGGGTTCATTTTCCTGAATATGTATCCTAAAAAATCAATTTAGCCTCATTATCCATATTGTTAGAATGGATGTATCTTGCAGTCGTGAGAATATCCCTCCTCCTATTTGCAAGTTTTTTATTTAATCAAATTGCATTTTCGCAAGATGAACCGGTCGTTCAAGATTCTGTCTATCTGAAAAATGGGAACATTATAACTGGTCGTATTCTAAATCCGGAAGCAGAAGGAAACATTCAAGTTCGAACATCTGGAAATTCTGTACTTTATATTTCTGAATCTCAAATTGTTCGAATGGCTGTTAAACTGCCGCCTGAATCTCGAAGTCCTGTTAAAAGTGATAAACCTCACCAGAAAACGCTAATTGATGATCAATTCAACTTTTCTATTCATGGAGGTTTAGGAATTCCGGGAGGAGAATTTGGAGGCAATTCGGGTTCATATCCAGGTTTTGCAAAGCCAGGAGGAATGTTTCAGGCATCTGCATGGGTTCGAACGAAGAACCAATGGTTTTGGAGTACTCAGTTTGCTTATGCTCAAAATTCATTCAATCGGGATGAATTTGAGTTATATGAAGAAAAGAACTTAAATGTGGATGTTTTCCAAATCAATACGGGTTCGTGGAAAGCTATTCATATCAATACCGGTTTAACATGGACTACCGAACTAAACGTCGATTTCCAACTTTACCTTCAAGCACAAATAGGGCTAATTCGTGTTCAAACACCCGAAGTACGTTTCTTTGCTACCAACGGATATCTTTATACAATTGATATTGTAAATGGAAATGGATTTACCAATTCATTGGCAGCAGGTTTAGTTTATAAAAATCGCTATTCAGCAAGCTTGACGATGCTTTCAAGCAAATTGTATATTCCTTATCCAACCTTAACGGTATATCAACCTTATCGCATTTTTGGATTTCAGCTTGGGTACTTTTTGTTGCGATTGTCTTAATTTAACTCAACAAATCAGCTGCATGTTCCATGAGAATTTCAAGTGGAATCAGTTCTAATGCGCGTTCGTGAGTAGATGAAAGTATAATCGGACAAGCGGTTCCAAACTCTTGGGCTTGAAGCCAACGAGCTGCACAAACACACCAAGAATCACCCGGTTTCAATCCAGGGAAATCGAATTCCGGCCGAGGTGTGCTCAAATCGTTGCCGGTGCGTTTAGAGAAATCTAAAAATACAGCATCCACTTTTGCACAAACGGTGTGAGAACCATGATCCTCATCGCCTGTATGACAATGTCCATCCCGATAAAATCCAGTTATCGGATCCAAACAACAAGGAGCTAATTCTCCCCCAAGAACATTTAATTGCATGATTCTGTTAGGATATGTGTACGATTTATATTGGAACAAATAAAGCAGGTTATTTTGATAAATGCGCAAAATCTTATGAGCAATAACGCGAGTTTATTCCTTCAATCCATGTAATTTCGAACACGTTCCAACGGATTGATTTCTTCTTGATTATGTACCGATTTCTAATTGTGTTTGTTATTTTATTGAGTTCCTGCGGCGGAAATCAAGAGCCTTTGGTAAGAACGTCCATGCGCCATTATTATGAACCATATCGAATAAATGGATTCTTAGCCTTGCAAGATCCTTTAAGAGAAACCAATTTGATTTCTGATCGAGAAGTATTTAGAGGAAAGTATACTCCTGCATCCACTTTCAAAATTTGCAATTCATTAATTGGACTGGAAACAGGTGTACTAAAGGATGAGAAAACTGTTTTTGAATGGGACAGCGTTATGCGTGATAATCCCGATTGGAATCATTCACAAAACATGGCTGAAGCATTTCAGCATTCAACTGTTTGGTATTATCAGGAATTGGCTAGGAAAATTGGTGGTAAACAAATGAAGTATTGGCTTGATAAAGCAGCTTATGGAAATGCTGATACAACAGGAGGAATTGATTCATTCTGGTTAAGGGGTGGATTGCGTATTAGTCCGGAAGAACAATTGAACTTCGTTAAAAAACTACATAACGATGAGTTACCATTTTCTAAACGTTCGATGGATATCGTTAAAAAGGTGATGATTACAAAAGATTCTGCCGATGTGGTTTTCCATGGCAAATCAGGTTGGGGACATCAAGACCGAATGGATGTTGGCTGGTTTGTTGGCTATGCCGAAACGCCCGAACGTGTAGTTTACTTCTGTAATCTTGTTAGAATGGCCGATACCAGTAGTAATCAGGAGAATTTTAATAAGTCTAGACGAGAGGTGGTGTATCAGGCAGTTTACGATTACCTAAAGGGTAATTTGAAATAATAGCAAATACAGAAATGGTATAAAATAAAAACGGCGCCCAAGTTTCCCCTGACGCCGTTTCACACACTCAATCAAAAATCAATTCAACGGCTTGTTCAATTGTTCCACCCAAGCTTCAAAAGGAAGCTCAACTGAATGAACATCAAAGCTGCTGAGAAATAAAGTTGTCATGGCTTCATTATAAAGTCGGTCGTACACCTTATTCACTTCTTTTTCATTTTTCATCATGCCTTGAGCAATCTCACGAGCACGACCACGTAATGTTTCGTCTTGTGTTCCAGGAGCTCCCATATAAGCAAGGAAATCTTCTGTGAAAGAATCCAAAACTTGATCGCTGCTTACTGTGATGTTGTGGTCTTTGATGATTTTTCCTTCAATCAACTGCCAACGAATTCCTTTTGAATAGTTTTCGTAGTTTGATTCAATATCAGAAGGATTTACTTTCCCTTCATTTTGAGAAACTAACCAACGTTTCAAAAAGTCGTTAGGTAATTCAAAACGAGTATTATTTACTAAGTGCTCAACTGCTTCGTTAAACAAACGGTTATCAGCATCTTTACGATAACGAGCTTCTCCATCTTCTTTAATGCGAGCACGAAGTTCTTCTTCGCTGCTGATTACACCTGGACCTAGAAGTTTATCGAAGAAATCCTGATTTACTTCTGCAAGAGTTCCACGCTTTACCCATTCAACAGTAAAACGGAATGTGCTAGTTAATGCTTCAGCTTCTTCTTTACTGATTGCTAAAATGGCACCGATAACGGTTGGATTAACAACAGCTGTTTGGAAGTCAATCGTGATTTGGGAATCTTTACTCAGACCTGTAAACAAGGCTTGTTGATTACCTTCTTTCAAATCTTCAAACTGAAGTGTGATGTGTTTGTGCAAACCACCTTCTTTTTCGTTGCCATCTGAATCTAATTCAACAGCAACGCCATGAATTTGATCTCCTTCTGCCGAAACAGACGTTTCTTCTAATTCACCTAGACGCTTACGGTAATCAGCAATGATATCGTTCACGTATGAATCATCCAATTTTACTTTGTAATGATTGAAACGATGATTTGCTGAAAGATCTAAATCGAATTTTGGAGCTAAACCTACTTCAAACGATAAATTGATCTCACCTGGATTATCCAAGTCGATAGCAGAATCGTTTTCAGCTTTTGGAAGCGGATTACCTAATACATCTAATTGCTGATCGCGTAGGTAATTGAATAAGGTATCGGATGTTAGTTTGTTGAGTTCATCCACTAAAATGGATTTACCATACATCTTCTTTACCATGCCCGCAGGTACTTTACCCGGACGAAATCCTGGCATTTGTACTTTTTTAGCGTAATCGCGGAGTTGCTCGTCTATTTTGGGTTGGTAATCAGCCGGTGAAAATTGGATCCGGACTACTGCGTTGAGCGCGTCAACATTCTCTTGTGTTACGTTCATTGGAACTTCTTTACAATAAAAAATGCTTCTCCCGAAGGAGAAGCAATGTGCGGATGAAGGGACTCGAACCCCCACGCCTCTCGGCACCAGATCCTAAGTCTGGTGCGGCTACCAATTACGCCACATCCGCATGGATCTTAATTAAAAAGGAGTGCAAAAGTAGGGAGGTTTTGTATTACAACCAAATAAAATTTGAGGTTTTATAATATAGCCGTGAAGACCAAATACTTGCATTTCGAATTGTGTTATAAATGCTCAAAAATCATCCTCTGGAAGATGTCCTCTAAGTGTATATTTCGTTGCTTTATCCTCTTAAAATGACCTATGTCTAAATTCTACCTTATTAGCTTACTTATCGTACTAATCTGCCCGACAATTCAAGCTCAGGTACAGAATTCTGAAAAAAGTCGAATCTCTGATTTTTGCTTTAGTGTTGGATTTCCTCGGAATGAATTTGACCGCTCAAGTAGTTTGCAACCTATCGGACTTACCTACAATTTCCTGTTTAAGAATCCTCAAACAAGTCCTTTCATTCCCGGATTTGGATTTTCATATTATCAAACAGGGCGTTTAAAGGCGAACAAAAACATCAATCCATCTATCTATAATGAATCGGCATTCTTATACTCTCAGCCTATCCTGTTAAAACTAAGCAGCGTTAACCAATTGTTTAGCGTACACCTTATGGCTCGAATCCAAGGTGAACAATCGCACTTAAAGCCCTTTGTAGATCTTATTGCTGGAATGCAATATGCATGGACTCAAGTAACATTAAACGAAAATGAAATTGGTAAGTACTTTCAAACGGATTCGAAAAGTAGAGCCTATTATGAAACACATACTTCCGATTTATCTTGGATCGCGGGAGGAAGCTTTGGTGTGCTTTGGAAATTGAATTCAAATCTGTACCTCAACTCTAGTTTAGCTTTCTTATTTGGTGGCAAACTCACATACGTAGATAAAACATCTGCAGAAAGCTGGAACGTAACGCTCAATAATTCAGATGTTCAACTAACAAAATTCATTGAAAAGTTTTATGAATCTGACTTAAATGTAACCGCACCAGTAAAAACCAGTTTAAGTAATATGTTAGTTGCTCAAATAGGTCTAACAGCCAACATCACCAAGAAATAAATCAATTGATTCTGCTAAACCCGAATTGACATTCCTTTTTAATTATTTTGCCCTTTTAAAACCTAAATTTCTCCTGATGCTCCGTTACATTTCGATGCTCATCTTTGGTTTAACATTTCATACGGTGTGTTTTGCGCAAGTCGGATCTAAAATGATGACCCGCAAAAAAGGTCCTTCTGCTAGCATGCAAAATTTCCTAGATTTAACACTTACCATGGGCGTCCCTATGGATGATTTTGCATCTACTACCACTTCACTTCCATTCGGACTTTCATGTAATTACCTTTTTCAACCATCTAGTAAAGTTCCTTTCCTTTTTGGTGGAGGATTAACGTATTTATCCGCTGGTAGCAAAGACATTAAGAAAGACCTAACTGCCGATATTACACT
>DAOOQW010000096.1:0-1517 GCA_035388945.1 Flavobacteriales bacterium | reverse complement strand
GATATCGCTTGGAGCGGAGGCGCAGGTGTTGGAGTAATGGCGCGATTAAGCAGTACTGTTTACTTGAATCTAGGCGCTAACTATATGTTAGGTGGGAAGCTCGATTATTTTGACAAAGAGCAGATTAGTCAATGGAATATTGAGTTGAATTCTTCTGCTCTTACCTCAACTAACAATGAACATCAGTTAGGCTCCGATGATGTGAATATTCAAGCCTTACCTAAACATTCGGTTACAACCATGTTGTTCGCCAATGCGGGTATTTGCTTCTTACTCAATGGAAGTTCAAGCTCATCAGGTCCCAAGAAAAGACCAGGACCGAAAAAACGCTAAATCAGAAAATAAAATTCCAATGGATTTGGCGGGAAAGAATTAATACCAATGCGATTGTCGTATAGATCGCAACAGTCTTAAATCGTTTTTCATCATCTGCAGCTTTCTTAGAAAAGGTGCGTCCCAATTGAATAAGCACAACGGCAATAATCATCATTAAGGGATGTTCCAAAGCTAATAAACGAGAATACGCATCTTTCATCACTCCGGGAGTTGAAAAAAGTGCATAACCGCGAGGACTGGTAAAATACAGCACCAATCCAATCAACAATTGAGAATGTGCTAAACCTATTAAAGCTCCGCCAAGTGCATTATCTAATTTGGCAAAAGGCTTCTTCCCCATCCATCCCATGTAGCTGCGAATAAGCACGAATAACATGACTGGTATGATAATCCAACGAAGTAGGTTGTGAACTGTATTTAAGATATCCATCCGAAATTTTTTTTCCAAAAATACACGAAAGCTCTTCTCTTCAGTTTTTGATTAGCTTAAATCGGCGTTGAATCTGTTCACCGTGTTCATCCACAGCCACTAAAAGGTGTTCGCCCAGTTCTGACTGAACAGCCATTTGATGAATCTGACGGGTTTGACCGAGAAATTTTCCATCCAAATGCCAATATACTGTCGACGCTGCATCTCGGTGAGCTATCTCCATTACCACACGGGTTGGCAAACCATCAAATGATCGGGGAACTTTTATTTCTGAATTTATCCGAGGATAGATAAACTCCATTCTACTTTGCTGTTGTTCTATCCCGCAACCGGGCATCCAAGTAGGAAGTGTCACATATTCTGGATGTGAATTCCGATAATAATACTCCATCACCGGAGGCAATACAAACCAATTTCGCGCTTGCAATTGATCTGCTTCTAAACAACCGGCATCAGCTCGAAACTGACCTGTCGAATTTAAGTGAACTCGTTGGTGATAGGGACAAACAGAAGTATGCAAACACGATTTAGGCACCCAAATCGTGTCGGGCAGAGTGCAAAAAGGACCTGCAATAAATCCCGATTCCCGACAAGTAACTACCTGTTTTTCATCATCATAAGGTCGTTCAAACCAACCCGAATGTGGCAATAAAGCTAAAACATCAAACAGAACAGGCGCTGCTGCACCAACGCCTGTAAGTAATGGCTTTCCTTCTCCACTTGCATTTCCAACCCAAACGCCAACAACATA
>DAOOQW010000095.1:0-8191 GCA_035388945.1 Flavobacteriales bacterium | reverse complement strand
GGATCATCCCTTTGGTCCTTTACTGTTTTGACTTTTATTTTCGTCCGGTTGGATGCTTATCGTTTTGAGATTCTGCGCTAATTAGCATTCAGAATAAGTGTGGCTCTTGATTATCTTTGAAGCATGTCATTGCGCATATTATTGCTATTTAGTCTCTTTTTAGTTTTGCCACTTGGAGCTCAACAGATAAAACCAATTTCAACTGATAGTATTGAGATGGTTATTCAAGGAGCATTGAGGTTTATAGAACAGGAGCAAGTCAAGAAAACGATACCAGAGCATCAGTATGAAGGAGAATGGCCAGCATTTATGACGATGCGTTCTTCGTTTGTAATGCTTGGTAAACAAGAAAGGTCATACGATTCCAATTGTTTTTCGAATGCCTCCATTCAGAATTCTCTTTCCGCAGCATTTTTGATTCGTCCCGATTTGACATCCATACCGCCTATGCTCGACAAGGCAATAATAAGGATGATGGATTTTTACAGTGGAAATGGCTTTAATTTTTGGCCTTTGCTTCCACCTAATGGGAAATTATACAAATTCAAAAAGAATCAGGAAAATGGAATGGTGCGGCGTCCGATACGTTTTCCTTTGAATAATCCGTATATCCGAAAAGCTGCCAATGTAGTGAACGATAATGATGATACTTCTCAAGGTTTTTCAGCCTTGATGAATTATGTAAAAGTCCAAAAAACTTTAGGAAACAAGGTAGATGTATCGTTTCGGATTTCACCCATTTTAGGAGCTTGGAGAGATTCTGCAAGAAGCTCACAACATTATTATAACATCATCCATTTTGATAAACGTGAAAGTGGCGCTTTCCTTACTTGGAGAGCTCAAGAAATACCATTCCCCAATTGGAATGTACCAAGAATGTTGGTCAATAATGCTTTTTTCTTAACTCCACTCAGTACATTATATCCTCGAGCTTTTGTACCCTATATTCCCTATGGATGCAATGATGTTGATGCTGTAGTAAATGCGAATGTATTGACTGCCTTAGCCGAAAATGGGGAAACTAAAGCTGCGGGAGTTTCAAAAGCTTCAAAGTTTATAGAACGGAAAATAAGACGAAAAGATTGGAGTCGAGCTGGAATATATTATCCCAATCGCTACCATTTACATTATGCCACCCTTAAAGCATGGTCGAAAGGAATTCGAGATTTAGATGAAAGTGCTTTGCGCTTAAAAAAGCATTTATTAAGTAGTCAATACGCTGATGGTTCTTTTCATTCGCGCAGAATCGTAAATCATAAAGACAAAGTACAATCGACAGCTTATGCGCTCAATTCCATTTTACGTTTAGGAAATCCATATTTGATTGGTACTGAGATACAAGTCAACAATGCGATACATTACTTAATCAATCAGGCTTCATTTATGGATGGAAATACCTGTTGGGATGGAGGAGTTTTCTTTTCGGGAGGAACGGTAATAAGGAATACGCTATATTGGAAATCGGATGTATATACAACTGCATTGATGGTAGAATCCTTGGTATTATATCAACAATATGTGAAAGAAATTAAAACCTTTTGGTAAGTAATCGGTATAGGTTTGTGCTTCGTGCTAATTGTTTAGTTTTACGCCCTGTGAATTTGAAAACGTCTATTTATTTGTTTGCCCTACTCTTGCTATCTAATAGCGGGATAAATGTGCATGCACAAAAGGTAGATGCTTTGTATCAGGGCAGTGATATCGATAGTAGTTATTACGATATCTATCAAGTTGCCGAAAACGATATCTGGATTGGTGGTGAATATGGAGTATTAAAACGTCTGAAACAGGATGGTTCATTAAGCAATATTTCTATTCCTAACAACGGATCAAACATTTTGAAATTCCTTCGTTTGGGTGATTTTGTTTACATATCGGCAGATCACGGGACGATTTACAAATACAATCTGAAAGATTCAACCTGCACAAAAACCGAATTCCACGCATTTCGACACCGTTGTTTTTATGATCTTTCGTATGACAATCAAGGTCATTTAGTTGTTTGTGGAGGAAGTAGTGGTATAGGGCGCGGTAAAAAACGTATTCCTAATGGCTTCATTGCAACAATAGATACTTCGCTTGCACAACAACCTCAGGTGATTTGGAAAAACACACGAAAGTTTGTTTGGGCATTAGCTAACGAAGGTGAATCGGGATTTGCAGCAGCCGTTTTCAATGGTGTTTCAACCACAATCTATCATCATAATCCAAATCAATCGGCCGATTTAGTTAAAGGTCGCAAAGTAAAAGGACTCATTCACGCATTGAAATCGATCGATGGACAAATGGCTTATAGTGGTTGTCGTTCTATTCGTTACCACCGAAGTGGCATTTGGGGCTTTGAAAATAATCCTAACTCGCATACAGTAGTAAAGAATGCCGGAATTATCTGCAACCTCGTTCAAATCAAAGGTCGCATTTATGGTTTCAGTCAACAAGGAATTCTATATGCCCTTAATGGGAACGAAGCAGAACAAATGTTGCAAGCTTCAAACGCATCTGCTTTCTACGAAGCACTTTTAGTTGGTTCGGAAACACTTTATATTGCCGGTCATGGCAAAAGCCTTATCAAAGTAACACTTGATTAATTTTCTTGTGTTTGCTAACTGATAAGCATCAAAACTCCCTGTCAATTTTCTTTTTCTAGGATTGAAACAAAGGTTTAGACTAAACTATCCCTAGAATATCAATACAATATAGTTATTTAAGCAAGTTAGAGCAACTATAAGCTGCTAAAGCGATGTTGTTAATCCTGAATTATTCGGGTGAATTAAAACGGTTGATTCAACTTTTACAAATCAAACACCACATACAAATTCAATCAATCATTCAATCGGTAGAAAAAGAGGGCAAAAAAAAAACGCGCTCCAATTAAGAAGCGCGTTTCAAAATGCGATTATATCGGTTTAGAAGAAACGGTAGCGTTTATCTTCTACATTACCTTTCTTAATTAAAGCGTTGTAAACACTGTTCTCAACACGTCCAGACATTGATTGTGCGTATTGTTTACGTGTTTCAGTTAAGTCGGTTGGAAGAACTCCAGGAGTGATTGAATTAACAACAACTACAAATACACCAGTATTCCCTTTGATAGGCTTACTTAATTTCTTAACAGGCAAAGAGAATGTTCTTCCAATTACTTGAGGTTCAATTCCAAACATTGGAATTGAATTCGTTGAGAAAGTTAGCGTGGCATCAACAGTATCAAGTTGCAAATTCATTTTACCAGCTAAAGCTTCAATAGTAGTAGCGCCAGCCATAGCATCACTAAATTCTTTAGTGAAAGTGGCTGCTTTCTTCTCACGAATTGCAAGTGGTTTCAAGGTTTCCTTCAATTGATCAAAAGGAGGAATTCCTTTATTCTTAATTCCAGTAAGGGAAGCAACAACATAACGACCTTCGATGTCGAATACTTTTGATACTTCTTTCAATGCACGTTCTGGGTTATATGCCCATTGTACCATCTCACGAGAATTAGTTAAATCGTTAACCTGACGATCATTTGGAAGCAAACGATCATATGAAACGATAAACATTCCTTTTTCTTCAGCTTGTTTTTTAAATGCATCGTAGTCTTGAGCAGCTACTGCAAAATCATTTGCTTTAGCATAATACTCATCAACTGTACGAGTACTTGGTTCGATTTTCTTAGACAAGTAAACTACCTGAGCTTTGTTAGAAGAACGAGTTTTATTGGTGATATTGATTAAGTGAGCACCGTATTGTGTATTAACGGTAACCATATCACCAACATTACCATTGAAGCAAGCATCGTTGAATTCAGGAACCATCGTTCCTTCGGTAAACCACCCTAAATCTCCACCTTTTGTTTTAGAACCTGGATCTTCACTGAATTGCATGGCAAGAAGTGAGAAGTCTGCACCTGCCTTAATAGCAGCTTTCAACGAATCAGCTTTTGCAGTAGCTGCAGCTATACTCATACCACCTTGTGTAGAAATAAGAATGTGACGAGCCATAACTGAATCGGAGGTAGCTTTAAATCCTTGAAGCTTTACCAATTTCAAAGATGCATCATCTGCAAACGGGCCATAAACCGAACCTGGAGTTCCACTGAACACAGCAGAATCAATTTGAGGAGCGATTTTTCCACGTTTGATACTTTCAATACGGAATCCTTCAGATGAATTTGCATTAACAAAGGAAGTATCATCAGTACTGGCCATGAAACCTGCTTTCAATTCTTCCATCGATTTGAATAATTCAGCACGGTCTTCTGGAGTTGGATTCACTTGAAATACTACATATTCCAATTTACGAGTCTCTTCTTTTTGTTCAAATTCGAAGTTATGCTCGTCGTAGTATTTTTTCATTTCTTCATCTGTAACCGTGATTGTTGAATCGGCAACAGTATCATATTTCTTAACAATGACACGATAAGCAGCAGCTGTGTTTTTGTTGTTGAAATCAAATTTCGCTTGTGCTTTAGTCACATAAACTGCCTTACGTAGCAAGTTGTTATACTTGGTTTTAAGACGTTGTTTAGCAATTGACTTTTCGAATTCAGCCCATGATTCACGGTATTTACCGTCAGGATCGTTCTCTTCCGACAATTGTGTTTGTAAAAACTTAAGCACCTTGTTACGATCAAATTGCTTAGTTAAGCTGTCTTGAAACAAAGGGATTTGCATCACCTGTGGGTGAATGTTTTCTCCTTGAATCATATCGAAAATTTCATCATCCGATACAGCAACACCAGCTTCTTCCATCTGTTCGTTAAACAAATACTCATCTAAGTATTCATTCCAGATTTGATTAACTAATTGCTGACGTGTATTATCGTCAACGCCAGAAGTTCCTTGGCTCTGTTTAACATTGTCTTCCGCCTTTGATAAGCGGCGACTAAACTCTTCGCCATCAACGGAATGACCGTTAATTTCACCTATTTCTCTATCTGATCCAGAGAAGATGGAACTTCCATTTGAAAATAAATCTTGCATAACGAATGAGAAGAGTGCAAGACCAATAACTACTACTACGATTGTTCCGGCTTTGGAGCGGATGCGTTCAAGAACTGCCATTTGTGGAAGCTAAATCTTTGGTTTTTTAGGGGTGCGAATATACGACTAAATCAAAAAAAACCTAAATATGGTTGATTTTGTGCCTGTATGCTTATTTTTTCGTGGTGGTTGACTTAGGATTTTCCTTTTCAAAGGCTTCTACTTTCTCAATGCGTTTGCGCTGATAACGTCGTAAAGCGAATAATATAGCAGCACAAAAAGCGACAAACAATGGAAAACGAGCTGCATCAAAATCTCCTTTGGTGATTAGCCAAGTACTCGATATAGCTGCCATGATTGCAATGCTGAGCCAGACAAGCTCCATGATTCGAAAAATGCGTGCTTGATTCATATTTTATTCATTCAAATTGATGATTCCTTTGACTTTTAAAATCCTGTATTTGCTGAAGTCTTGATTCGACTCAAAACCATCACCATATATTACTCGATCGGGTGAAGTGATTCGTGTGAATACATTCGAGAAAATACGATCCTCGCGTTGATCCCAAATTAAATGCTCTGTTTCAAGCTTATCTCCACTTGTACTTTCAATTACCACATTATTCTTAGCTTCCATCCGCTCCTGTCCGGTATAACTCTTTGCATAATTGGCTTTTAACTTCGATTCCAACTTGGAGTTAACACCATAAAACTCCACTTTTATGCCTTTGGGAAACTCAATGAATCCATCCTTCCCAACATACGTTTCTCTCAACGGTGCATTAATCTTCGCTCGCAATCGTGCCGAATCCGAATAGAGCATCTCCACATTTCGAGTCGAAGAAATTGGAACTCGCTCTTCGTTGGCAAATTTCTTTACCTCATTCAAATCATTCCCACAGGAATACATGAACAACAGTAATAATCCAACAAAAATGCAATACAGCTTAGTCATACTGGAATTTCCTGAACCACCTGTCGTTCAGTGAAAAAGATACTGTTCCTCGGATGAATTGTTCTTGAAGCGAATTCGTTCCAGAAACACCACGCTGACCGGCAGTTACTGCAAAGTTCAATACACTAGTTGCAGTACGTGTATTATACGTTCGAATAGTGATAGGTAATCCAAAACCTAAACTCACTCCAAATTCAGGAATAGCTTGACCATTGATGTGTAAATATCCATCCGAATAATATCCACCAACCCGATATCTTATTTTCTTCCAATAGGCTGTTTTGGCTGAAGTGCTGCGATTTATAGGAGTTGGATTAATCTCTAAGCCCATCCCGATACGATAGGATGTTCTTACGGAATCGATACGATCAAATAATCGGAAACCATTCCAGTCTGTATGGATATATTCTGTAGTTAGCATCCAAGAACGACTGCTACTTCCAAATGTAATTCCTCCTCCTACTTGCATAGGCATAGCAACAGTACCTTTTTCCTGATCTTTAAATAATACCGTGTCGGTATAAGATGTACCAGGCGTATTACCAAAAAATGTTTGTGCTAAGTACGATGTTGAACCATTAATGAATGTTGCTGGACGGAATGTCCCACCTAACAAAACATGTAAAGAATCGTTTCTAAGTCGAGCTTTTCGGGCAGAAACTTGAGAAGAGTCTGAACTAGATTTGACAGTCGATTTTATTTTGTGGAATCGAATTAGGTATTGAGCACCAAAGACTAAATCCACATCACTCAAGCGATTCGAATTAGTAACCAGTGAATTACGTTGAGTAATTGTATCACCTGAGTATAATACTTCAGAACTATAGTCTGTTTTTCCGAATAAATATTGAAGTTGAACGCCAAGATTCAAATTCTTCCCAATATGAAAACCATTTCCTATGGTAAATGCTGAAAAACCACCTTGTCCTTTGTAATTCAGATTGATTTTTCCTATTTCATCATCCAATATACTGTCACGTAATGTGTAACCAGCATTTGTTAAGGGAGTTAAGCTAAGTGAAAGATTCCACTTATTTTTCATGATAGGAAATGCCAAACCAAAATATCCAAATCCAGCCGTACGCCCCATTTTGGTGTTTTGAAGCCCTTGATATTTAGAAGTTAATCCTGAAAAGCCAAACTCTAAAATCGTCACACCGCCCTCAAGAGAAGCTAAAGAAGCAGGTTGAGATAAATTGAGCGAATTAGAATCGGATACAGCTTGAGTACTTCCTCCAATACCTTGAATGTAAGCGGATGAATTACCCACATGATCGCCCAATCCGAAACGTCCGTATGGAGATTGACTAAGTGTTTGTGCTTGAATAGTACAAGCAGGTGCCAGGAAGCACGACAGGAAAAAGATAGAACTAGCGTGCCTGATGGAGAAGAATTTCATTGAGTCCTTTAAGTGTGAGCCAAGGTTCAATATGAACACTGGTTTTCAAATTTCGTTCTAATAGCGTGTAATCACCTCCAGTAATAATTACTTGAAGGTCTTTATGAGTCATTTGGTATTGTTCTAAGATTCCTTTCACTTCAGCCAAAGCACCGTTAATTACACCCGAATGTATCGATTCAGTGGTGTTTTTACCAATGAGATAAACCATTTCGGCGCGGCTAAGTAAAGGCAAACGAGCGGTAAATTCATGCAAAGCACGAAATCTCATGTCAATTCCTGGAGAAATAGATCCTCCAAAATATTCATTGTTTCGAGTAATGAAATCGAATTTGATACATGTACCAGCATCTATCACCACGACAGGTAGTTGAGGAAACATCACAGTAGCAGCAACTGCATTCGACAAACGATCACGCCCCAATGTTTCGGGAGTTTCATATTTGTTACTGATAGGTACAGGTGTTTTGGGATTGAAATAATCCTGCTCCAATCCTGCTCGTTTTAAAAAATCATCAACCTCTTTTTTCTTCCCAGTTACCGAACTGATGAGCACTTTCGAAGGATTTAATGCAATCATTCTTAAAAGTGACTCTTCAATTTCTTGAGGGGAAGTCCAAGCTGTACGACTAGCCTTCAAAAGCGTACGCCCCTGAAAACAAGCTGCTTTGAGAGCAGTATTACCGATGTCGAGAACTAAATGAACCATTCTGAATAGTTTCAGCCGCAAAGATAGAATTAGAAAAACGCCCAAAGCGTAAAAAAATTTTTTGCTGAGAAACTAAAAAAACTATTTTTGCACCCGCTCAACAGCAAGAAAGGCTTGGTGCCTTAGCTCAGATGGTAGAGCAATGGACTGAAAATCCATGTGTCCCTGGT
>DAOOQW010000094.1:0-8197 GCA_035388945.1 Flavobacteriales bacterium | reverse complement strand
TCCTGTGAAAGTTGCTTATGCTCAGTATAATGTAGCTTATGCGTATTATTTCTCTAATGCGAACGATAGCGCTCGTTTGGTCATTGATGAAGCCTTAAAAAACCTTCCCGCTAAAACTCCAGAGCAACGAAAAATCTATTACAAACTGAAAGGATTCAAAGCCACCACTTATCAAGGACAACGCAAAAATTCCGAAGCCCTGCAACTGTTGTATCCTTTGTTAACAGAGGCTGAGCAGAATAACGACAGCTTATACATTGCTCAAACGATGCATCAAATTGCTGTTATTGAGGGACAACAAACTAATCCTCAAAAACTCATTGCTTGGGAGCAAAAAGCATTGAACGTTTTACCCCATAGCGACACCGTTTCTCGCATTATATCTGCTACCATATTTGCTACAATCGGGAAAGCATATTTCCAACTCAATCAGCCCAATTATGCTACCTTTTATCACTTAAAAGCCATCGAAATTTTTCGAAGAGAACAGGATTTATATAATCTAGGAGTTGTTTTACAGCGCCAGTCAAATGTATATATCCAGGATAAGAAAGTGTCCGAAGCCAAGAAAATTCTAGATGAACTTTCTGCTTTAAATCAGCAAATAAAATTTGGCGAGGGCGATATCAATTATTACCTCAGTTTTATTCAATATTGGTTGCTAACAGGCGAATACGATCGTGTTATTGCAAGCTGTCGGGAGCATTTATATGGTGAAAATGCAAGTCCAAACGAAAGCATTCGTCATTCTTATTTGAAAGCACTTGCTGATGCATACAAAGCTCAAAAAAACTGGGCTGAATACAGCTTAACTATTGAAGAATATATTCAGGCAAAAGAAAGTTTCTATCAGGAAAATTCGGTGGAGGCAATAGCCGAAATGGAAACAAAATATGAGGTTCAAAAGAAGGAAAACCTCATCATTCAACAGGAATACGATTTGGTCCGCAAGAACTTCATGTTTTACGGTTCACTTATTTTATTGGCATTAGTGCTCTTAATTGGTTGGTTGATTTTTACTAATTACCGTCGAAAATCGGAGCATAAACTCTTCTTTATGCAGGAAGAAGAAAAACGTCACGCTCAACAAGCCGTAAAAGATGCAGAAGAAAAGGAACGTAAACGTATCGCAGCCGATTTGCACGATAGCCTTGGAAGTTATGCTGCCAGTATTAAAGCTAATGCAGATGAGATTTTAACTAGCAACTCCATCTCTAAATCAAGTTTAGAACTTCTACAATCCAATTCTCAACAAATGGTTGCTCTTTTAGGTGATACCATTTGGGCTTTGCGAAAAGAAAAGATGAATCTGAGTGATATCAGCGATCGAATTAAAGTCTTCCTAAACCGTCTTCGACCGAATTATCCTCAAGTGAATATGCGTGTGCTAGAAGATTTACAAAACGACTGGGAATTTCAACCCAATCAAGCATTTCACCTATTTATGATTGTGCAGGAAGCAGTCAATAATGCGCTCAAACACAGTCAAGGAACAGAAATTAAGATTAGTATAAATTGTAAGGATAGCTGGGAAATCCGAATCAACGATAATGGTCGAGGCTTCAGTAAAACAGAATCATGGAATGAGGATGGAAATGGCTTAGCCAATATGCAAACCCGTGCTGAGAATATGAGTTGTTCTATTCAATGGAATCAGATAAGTCCATCCGGAACGGAAGTATGTATTCGCCCTACTACAAATTAGTTATTTCCTAACCAGAGGATTCTATTCAAATTTGATATATGGTAATCCAGGAACGTAAAATCAAGTTAGCACTCGCCGAAGATCAAGCTGTAAATCGCAATACATTCATTCGCAAAGTGGATCAGATGAATGGATGTGAACTGATTTTCATTGCAAATAATGGTAACGACTGCCTCGAAAAGCTGAATGGTTTACCCGAAAACAACAAGCCGGATGTACTTTTCATGGATATTGAAATGCCTGGCATGAATGGGATTGAAACAATAGCTCGAGCACATCTTCTATATCCTTCGATTCATTTTTTGGTGTTGACTGTTTTTGATGATGATGACAAAGTTTTTGAGGCTATTAAAGCGGGTGCAGAAGGCTATTTATTGAAACACGAAAGCGCTCAAATTTTGGAAGACGCGGTTCATAATGTGATTGAATTTGGGGGCGTTCCGATGAGTCCAGCTATTGCGCGTAAAGCCTTGAAGATGCTTCAGCGTTCGGAATATTATGAGTCACATTTACAACCAAAACATTCGAGTATTCCCGAAAACATCAGCGACCGCGAAACCGAAGTGCTTCAACTTATGGTCTCTGGAATGGATGCTAAAAGCATTTCTGCACATATGAACTTAAGCGTGCATACTGTTCGAAAGCACATCGCAAACGTTTATGAAAAGCTACATGTATGCTCTAAAGCCCAAATCATCAGTTTGGCTCATAAGCAAGGTTGGTTTCAATAAAACAAGATTATTTCGGGGTTTCGGCGCGACGTACAATCAAGCGTAATGCTCGTTCATACGTGAGATAACTCCACATCCAATCGACAAATACGATTACTCGGTTCCGGAATCCAGCCAACAACATGAGGTGTAAAAACATCCACACTAACCAAGCGAAAAATCCTCCGAAACTAAAGTTGGGCATATCTACTACAGCCTTGTTCCGACCAACTGTTGCCATCGAACCTTTATCCTTGTATTGAAAGGGTTTCCAAGCTTTTTCATCCTTAAGTCGAAGGAGATTTTTAGCCAAATTCGTCCCTTGTTGAACAGCAACTGGAGCAACCATTGGAAATCCTCTCGGCTTTTCTGTTGTTACCATTCCAGCTGAATCACCTATCGAATAAATCGCATCCGTTCCAGCAACTCGATTGAACTCATCTACCACATATCGATTTCCTTTCACCGATTCCTCCGGCAATCCAGAAACGATAAAGCCTTTCACTCCTGCCGACCAAACTAAAGTGGTGGATTCCAATTCGCTCTGATCGCTAAAAACTACTTTGTGTCCATCGTATTTCAATACTGCTACATTTAACAAAACCTCTACTCCGAGATTTTGCAAGTACTTGACAGCATTGTTACCCGATTTCTCCGACATGCCATTTAGCAGGCGTGGTCCAGCTTCAACCAAATAAACACGCATCAATTTTGGGTCGAGCTCGGGGTAATCGTGTGGTAGGACAAACTTCTTGAATTCAGCTAAAGCTCCTGCTGTTTCAACACCTGTAGGACCGCCACCAACTATCACAAAAGTCATGTGTTGCTTTTGATCGGAATGTTTGGCAGTTAAGGTGGCTTTTTCTAATTCTTGAAGAATCTCACTTCTTAAGTTTAATGCTTCAGGAATACTTTTCAGTGGACGGCCATAGCGTTCCACTTCGGTATTTCCAAAATAGTTCGATGTTGAACCTGTTGCTAATACTAAATGGTCATAGGGAATGATTCCGGTAGAAGTTTCGAGCTGTTTTTTACTCGAATCTACTTTCTGCACTTCCGCCATTCGAAATCGGAAATTCTTCTGATTCCGAAAAATCAACCGAAACGGATAGCCAATCGAATCTGCACTCAAACCTCCCGATGCCACCTGATACAAGAGCGGCTGAAACGTATGGTAATTGTGCTTGTCGACTAATGTAATTTCAAAATCAGAGTTTCGAAGTCGCTTGATGAGTTCAATACCTCCAAATCCTCCTCCCACCACAACAAGTTTTTGTTTCGGTTGGTCGGAATTATTAGAGGCTTTCATACTCAATTAACGCTTGAGGTTGACTTTTGTTTGTCTTTGGGAAGTTCTATTTTAATTGGATTCTTCACCAATTGATTGGTCAAAGCTAGCTTTAACACTTCACGCATAGTAGAAACATAGTGGAACTCCATTCCTTTGAGGTATTCAGAGTTGATTTCCTCAACATCTTTTCGGTTTTCATCCGAAAGAATAACGGTTTGGATGTTTGCCCGTTTAGCGGCAAGAATCTTCTCCTTAATTCCACCAACCGGTAATACTACACCACGTAAAGTAATCTCACCCGTCATGGCTAATTGCGACTTCACTTTTTTCTGCGTAAAGGCCGAAGAAAGAGCCGTTAACATAGCAATACCAGCCGATGGTCCATCTTTAGGAGTTGCGCCTTCAGGAACGTGAATATGCACGTTATAATGATCGAAAATCTCCGGTGAAATTCCCAAGTAGCTTTCGGCGTGCGACTTCAAGAATTCGAGCGCGATTACAGCACTTTCCTTCATTACATCACCTAAATTTCCAGTGAGCGATAGTTTACCGTTTCCTTTGCTGAGTAGCGTTTCGATAAATAAGATGTCGCCACCAACCGAAGTCCAAGCTAGACCAGTTACCACACCTGCTACTTCATTGTTTTCGTATTTGTCGCGGTGATAGCGTGCTGGTCCCATGATGCGTTCTACATCTTCTGCATCAATTTTAGGGTTAGTCACTTCATCCATTGCTATCGATTTAGCTACCGAACGAATCACTTTAGCTATACGTTTCTCTAAAGCGCGCACACCCGATTCACGTGTATAATCTTCGATTAGTTTGTCCAGCGCTTTTTTCGAAAACTTCACTTGATTTTTCGTTACACCATGTTCTTCCAATTGTTTTGGAATTAAATGCTGTTTGGCAATCTCAATCTTTTCTTCTTGAGTATATCCAGTAACTTCAATCAATTCCATTCGGTCGAGTAGGGCAGGTTGGATAGTGTTGAGGTTATTAGCTGTAGCAATGAACATAGCACGACTTAAGTCAAAATCTTGCTCTACGTAATTGTCGTAGAACGTGCTGTTTTGTTCTGGATCCAATACTTCTAGCAATGCAGATGAAGGATCTCCGTGATAGTCGCTTCCTACTTTGTCGATTTCATCCAATACAAAAACAGGATTGGCAGCTTTTGCTTTGCGTAAATTTTGGATGATACGTCCGGGCATCGCACCAATGTATGTCTTGCGGTGACCACGAATTTCAGCCTCATCACGTACTCCACCTAATGACATACGAATGTATTCACGACCAAGTGCTTTTGCGATTGATTTACCCAAAGATGTTTTACCAACTCCTGGAGGACCATAAAAGCAAAGGATAGGAGAACGCATGTCGCCTTTGAGTTTCAGAACAGCGAGGTATTCTAAAATTCGTTCTTTCACTTTTTCGAGACCGTAGTGATCTTTATCGAGGATTTTTTGGGCGCCTTTTAAGTCGAATGTATCGGTTGTGAACTTATTCCAAGGCAACTCGAGCAATAGATCGAGGTAATTGCGCTGTACGGAATATTCAGCTGAGTTTGGGTTGATGCGTTGAAGCTTATCCATTTCCTTGAAGAAATGCTTTTTCACCCCATCACCCCATTTCATTTCTCCAGCTTTTAAGCGGATTTCATCGAGTTCTTCTTCATAAACGTTTCCTCCCAATTCTTCTTGGATAGTTTTTAATTGCTGATGAAGGAAATACTCGCGTTGTTGTTGGTCGATATCAATCTTAACCTTGCTTTGGATTTGGTTTTTAAGCTCTTGTAGTTGAAGTTCTTTAGTGAGATTTTTCAACACTAATTCAGCACGAGCTTTCAAATCGGCCACTTCCAACATCTGCTGTTTTTCAGCTACTTCCGCATTCATGTTGGAAGAGATAAAATTGATGAGGAAAGATGGACTATCGATATTCTTAATTGCAAAAGCCGCCTCCGAAGGAATATTTGGCGATTGCTGAATGATTTGTAATGAGATGTCTTTTAAAGAAGACACCATGGCAGCAAATTCTTTGTCATCTTTTGCTGGACGAGTTTCTTCGAATGCTTTGATTCGAGCCTTGATATATGGATCTTCCTGAGTTACCTCTTCGAGCTGGAAGCGTTTTTTACCTTGAATGATAACGGTAGTGTTACCATCGGGCATACGCAACATTTTTATGATAAGCGCAATGGTTCCAACTTTATTTAAATCTTCAAAACGAGGATCTTCTATCCCAACATCTTTCTGGGAAACAACTCCAATAATCTTATCGGCTTTGTAGGCGTCTTTAATGAGTTTTATCGACTTATCTCTTCCAACAGTAATGGGAATAACAACTCCTGGAAAAAGAACGGTATTACGCAAGGGTAATATGGAAACCTCTTTGGGGATTTCTTCGGTATTCATTTGCTCTTCATCCTCACTCGATAAAAGCGGGATAAATTCCGAATCATCTTCAATCATCGGGTTAAAGCGAAAGTTTTCGAAGGGTGTATTTTCGTTCATAAATTTCTATCAAGTGACATTTCGTCAGACTGCCGCACAAAATCAGGAATATCCAACGGGGGGCGACTTTGGTCAAGCTATGTGCCAAAGGAATAATACATGAAATATACGACTTAACCCTGACGATATTGTCGCGTTAATTCATAAACATCTTCTAATAAGCGGGATTCAATATCGTCAAACACCTTATGCCTTCTTTCCATAACCAATGCAGCGGTTTCGGAGGCTTTGTCAAGGCGGTATTCGGTAATTCCCTGTGGGCCGCCCCAGCTAAAGGATGGGATGAAGTTCTTAGGGAATCCGGCTCCGTATATATTAGCGCTAACTCCGACTACTGTACCCGTATTGAACATGGTATTGATTCCACATTTACTGTGATCACCCATGATTAATCCGCAAAACTGCAATCCGGTAGAAATCTGCTTTTCCTCTACATAATTCCAAAGCTTAACAGTAGAGTAATTATTCTTTAAATTAGAATTATTCGTATCAGCTCCTAAGTTGCACCATTCTCCTATAACTGAATTTCCGAGGAAGCCATCATGTCCTTTGTTGGAATAACCTTGAATGACACTGTTGCTTACCTCGCCACCAACTCGTGAATGTGGTCCTACGGTTGTTGCTCCGTAAATTTTAGCTCCCATTTTTACCGAACTACCTTCACACAAAGCAAATCCTCCGCGAATCATACTTCCTTCCCAAACTTCTGTGTCTTTTCCTAAATAAATAGGACCAGATTGGGTATTGAAAACCGAACACCATGCTTTTGCGCCTTCTTCGGCAAAGAAACGATCACCAATTATAGTATTTGAACTGTCTATCTCGGCCGATTTTCTGCCTTTAGTAAGCAATTCAAAATCATCTTCTAATGCTCGGGCATTCAATGAAAAAATATCCCATAAATGCTGGATTCGAAACAATGGTTTCTTGTATTCCACACATTCGTAATTTTCTTTTTTGGTAGATAAGCTATTCTCTGTATCAAATGCAGCGATAAGCTCTCCTTGTTGTATTAAGGCTTGTCCTTTTGATAATCTTCGAACTGCGTCCAATATGTCTGATTCGGGCATTATACTTCCTGCAATCATTAGATTTTCAGCAAAACGACGACTAGGAAACTTCGCCTTTAGGTAATCTTGTGTTAAATAAGACGCTCGATCAAATCCATGATGCTCCCATTTTTCTCGAATACTTAATATACCTATTCGCAAGTCTGCAATAGGTCGGGTAAATGTTAATGGCAGCAAATGATCTCGCCGGGAATCATCAAATAGGATAATATTCATAAGTAGGACAAAAATAAAAAAGCCTTCCATTTGGAAGGCTTTTGTGTGATGAATATTGGAGTAAAATCACATGTTGATTTTGCTCTGATGTCCTTTGTAACGGTTACGGAATTTATCCACACGACCTGCAGTATCTACCAGTTTAATTTTTCCTGTGTAGAATGGGTGAGAAGAAGAAGAAATCTCCAATTTGGCTAGTGGATATTCATTACCATCTTCCCAAACAATTGTTTCTTTAGAGTCAATGCATGACTTAGTTAAAGTCAATGTTTCGTCTGACATGTCTTTAAATACTACAAGACGATAATTTGAAGGATGGATTTCTGCTTTCATAGGTATTCTCAAAAATGGACGGCAAATGTAAGATGATTAGATTTCTTATGCAAGAAAAATAATTGTGAATTTTAGAAATTACACGTGACAGCGGTTAGGCTACTGCCACGCGTATTTCAAATTGAAACTTAACCACAACTACTTTCTTTGATGCTTAATGAATGACTAAAACTTTGAGTGTTTTCACTGATCCGTTCTGGCGAATTGTTGCCATGTATGTTCCCGCTTCGAGTTGAGTGGTGTTAATGGAAGTCACTTTATCGACAAGCAGAGAGCTCATTACAATTTTTCCGGCTACGTCACAAAGCTCAAGAGTAGCTTTAGCAGAACCGCTTCGTAGGATGTTGATTTGCTCATTC
>DAOOQW010000093.1:0-8239 GCA_035388945.1 Flavobacteriales bacterium | reverse complement strand
GCCTTTTAAAACTCAGTGTGCAATCAAGCGCTTAAGTCGAGGAACCGGACAAAGTAAATACGATATAGCAGCTCAATTTTCAGGATTCACTCAATCGCTGTGGTGGCGCACTTTGTATTCACCTTTGATACACACTGATTCGGCTATTTATGTATATGATCATTATCGGGATAGTGTTTTTTGTTTTACCGAAGATGGTGCATTAGATCAAAAACTGGAGATGAAGTTTCATAAAGATAAAACCTATAAGAAGCAGCTCATTCAGGATGAAGTAACGAAGGAATTGTATGCTTTACACATGCACGGCGGAACCTATACTTTAGCGCCAGTTTCTTATGTGGATGCATCCGAAGGAAATGAAATTCCTTTGTATTACAAGTATGTAGAACATATTCGAATTCGGAATAACGAAGTGTTTTACGTGTATCGACCGTTTGAATCTTCGCAAAATAGTTTTCTCTATACCGAGCAATTACCGCTCAGGCAGTTGGCTGGAAGATGATTCGAATGCTTGTATATTTGGGCAATGGAGATTTTGATTCCTTGCATTGTTGCCCTACTTGCCTCGATACTCACGTTTTTTAGTGGTTTCGGTTTAGGCACTTTGCTTTTACCTGCATTTGCTTTTTTTGTCCCGGTGCAGGATGCCATTTTATTGACAGCATTGGTTCACATGCTGAACAATCTGTTTAAGCTGATATTGATTGGCAAACACGTAGCCTTCGATTTAGCACTTAAGTTTTCTTTGTTTACCATTCCAGCTTCATTTCTGGGCAGTTATGCTTTGGATTATTTGGAAGATATCAAACCCATTTACGCCTACATGTTGGGTAGCGAATTACATGAAATTACCTTTGTAAACGTATTGATTGGCTTGTTAATGCTCGTATTTGCTGGTTTCGAAGTGATACCGCGTTGGAAAGCATTTCAATTCCCAACTAAATTACTTCCTGTAGGTGCCGTTTTATCAGGATTTTTTGGTGGATTAAGTGGTCACCAAGGTGCTTTGAGAAGTGCTTTTTTAGTCCGTGCAGGACTGAGCAAAGAAGCATTTATTGCAACCGGAATCGTGATTGCATTGGTGATTGATGCAACTCGAATACCGTATTATTTGTATTCATTCGGGCAGAGTTCAGCAAATAATCAAACCTTACTGTGGATTTTACCTACGTTTTGTGCCTTTATAGGAGCTTATGCTGGAAGTAAATTGCTCAAGAAAGTGCAAATAGGATTTGTTCAAACAACAGTTGCTATTCTGTTGCTTGTTATTGCATTACTCTTGATTTTCGGAATTTTGTAATTAAGCCGATAAAATATTCCAGCGGATGATTTTATTCCGGTGAAGCATGTATTTCATCGAAACCTTCAACACACCCAATCCATAAATCGACGAACGTTTGAAGTTGATGGATGATGCTTCTTCGAAATATTTAGTCGGACAAGTGATTTCGGCTATTTCGAAACCTTTGTTGAAGATTTGAGCAATCATTTCATTGTCGAAAATGAAATCATCCGAATTGTGGCTAAAATCTAAACTACGCAGCACTTCACCCGAAAACGCACGAAAACCGGTATGGTATTCCGACAATTTCTGGTTCATCAATAAATTCTGACTGAGTGTTAGAAAGCGGTTTGCTACATATTTATACATAGGCATTCCACCTTTGAGCGCACCTTTTCCGAGAATTCGTGATCCAAACACTACAGGATACAAACCATTAGCAATGATTGCGACCATCGAATGGATGAGTAGGGGAGTATATTGATAGTCGGGGTGAAGCATTACGACGACATCAGCATTCAATTCGAGTGCTTTAGCGTAGCAAGTTTTCTGATTTCCGCCGTATCCTTTGTTTTGTTCGTGACGAATGATGTGTTGAATACCAAGTTTTCGACCTAATTCGGAGGTGTTATCCTTGCTATGATCATCTACCAAAACCACTTCATCTACAATCTCAAATGGAATCTCCGAATAGGTTTTTTCCAGTGTTAATGCAGCATTGTAGGCGGGTAAAACCACCACGACTTTCTTCCCGTTAAACATGCCGCGAAATTAGTAATCTTTTCAGCATCTGTTTATCAACTATATTTCTAACACTATGTTTCAAACTTTTATCTGAAATAATTTGTAGGCAACCTACCTTTTCGTATAATCGCAACCAATAGTTATACATCCAATACCTGAAAATGGGAGGATACAAAAAAATAGAAATCGAATATATTCTGAAGTCATCACCGGGCGTGTTGTTCTCTTTTCTGACGGAGCCTAGTGGATTATCGGAGTGGTTTTGTGACGATGTGAATATTCGTAGCAGTGTTTACACATTTGTTTGGAATAAGGATTCTGAACAAAAGGCGAAACTGGTTAGCTTTAAGGAGAACGTTTTTGTTAAGTATCATTGGCTTGATGAGCCAGATGAAACTTATTTTGAATTTCGAATTGAAGTCGACGACATAACCGGAGAAACGGCTATGACCATTACCGACTTTTGTGAAGAAGACGATGAAGATGAAACCGTGCTTAGCTGGAATTCAGCCATGCAACGTTTGCATCGTGTGATTGGTTCTTGATGCCTATCTTTGTGGCTTGATTGTATCGATCCTTGAAGCGAATCGACTCCTTTGTATTTAAATCTTATATCGGTCCGTTCATCCTGACCTTTTTCATCGCGCTTTTCATTTTGCTTATGCAATTTGTTTGGAAGTACGTGGATGATTTGGTCGGTAAAGGGCTTGAGTGGTTTATCATTTTCAAGTTGCTTGGCTTGGTTGCTATAACGATGATATCGTTAGCATTGCCGCTTGCAGTCTTGCTTTCTTCTTTAATGACGTTTGGTAATTTGGGTGAATACATGGAACTAACAGCCATGAAATCATCTGGAATTTCGCTTCAACGGGCTATGCGCTCGGTACTCATTTTCGCTCTTTTCTTGAGTATATCGGCATTTTACTTTTCTAATAATATTCTGCCGCTTGCCAATCTGAAAATGAAAACGCTTTTGCAGGATATCTCCAACAAGCGTCCCGAACTCAATATCAAACCGGGTATTTTCAATAGCGATATTCAGAATTACGTGATTCGTATTGGAAAGAAAAGTAACGACGGGAAAAAACTAGAACAAATCATGATTTACGATCATTCTAACCGTATGGGGAACGATCGTGTTATCATTGCTGAACGAGGAAATATGGGTCTTTCGGTCGATAAACGTTACCTCGAACTTACGCTCGTTAACGGTCATACATATACAGAAGCCGAACCTGGACGTAAACAAAAAGGACGTTATCCATTTCTAAGGGAGAATTTTCAAGAAGATTTGATTCGATTCGATTTGTCGATTTTCGAACTAACCAAGACTGACGAGAATGTTTACAAGCGTAATTATCAGATGCTTAACATTACTCAGTTGATGTTATCGGCTGATACCTTGAAAGAAGCACTCGCACAAGAGAAACACTTCTTGCCCGGAGTTTTGTTGCATGGACCTTTTTTCGATACTACGCGTTCATATAGTACAGTTTGGACAGATCCCAAATTAGTAAAGCGAAACCGCTCTAAAGCTGATACAACGAAAGCTCAAACAACGACTAGCAAAGACACGCTTCATGATAGTACAACACATCGGATAGCATTGCGAACTGAAACAGCTCGATTGATGGCAAGAGGCAGAATCGATTCGGTGCAAATTCTGAATGAGCGAGGAATTCAGAAACCTGCTTTTTTATCTGATGAACCGAGGATTCTCACGAATAATGTTCCGTTGAAATCTAAAACTCAGGTACTGGATAATTTCTCGAAAAACGATAAGATTAAAATTTTGGATGGAGCCATGAATAACTTACGTTCCAACAAAAGCACGATCGATTATTCGATGCAGAATTTTGAGCAAGATCAGGAACGCATCAACCGCCATGAAATCGAATGGCATAGGAAGTTTACCTTATCGTTTGCCTGTTTAATTCTCTTCCTCATTGGTGCTCCTTTAGGTGCCATTGTTCGAAAAGGTGGATTGGGAATGCCAGTTATATTTTCCCTGATATTCTTCGTGCTCTACCACATGATTTCTATTACCGGTGAAAAACTAGCTCGGGAAGGCGTCCTTACTGCTTTCTGGGGAATGTGGCTTTCATCAGCGATATTGTTACCCATTGGTATTTTTCTGAGTTACAAAGCCACCACCGATTCAGCTCTATTCGATGCCGACGCCTACAAACGATTTTGGAATCGATTCGTGATGAAGAACAAAACTAAGTCTTTGGACATCCAAGAATGAACGTGCTGCAACTCTGCACCAAACCTTTGTTTGCACCCTTCGACGGTGGTAAAATTGCCATGTTTTCGATTGCGAACGGACTACATCAAGCCAAGCATACCGTAACTCAATGGATGATTTCCACACCAACTCATCCATTCCCAGCTAGTATTCCCAAAGATTATCCATTTACTATTCAGCATCATTTTACCGATACACGAGTAAAACCTTGGGATGCATTCATCAACCTATTTCAAGGAAATTCATATAATCTGAGTCGGTTTAACGATGCAGCAGCAATTCAGCAGCAAGTTGCTTGGTTGAAACAAAATCCGGTTGATATCATTCAGGCTGAAAGTATTTACGCCCTCACAGGTATTGCTGATTTACGCAAAGCCAGTAAAGCACCAATCATTTTACGGGCTCATAATGTGGAATTTCTCATTTGGGAACGGATGGCAAATCAAGCCCAAAATCCCCTCAAAAAGGCTTATCTACACATGCTTTCCAGAAGATTGAAAAAGGAAGAATTGGATTTGTGTAATGCTTGTGATGGGATTGTGGTGATGTCGGATGTGGATGCTGAAGTATTTAGAAAATTGGGTGTTCATGTTCCTATTGAAGTTATTGGGATAGCAACCGATTTAAGTCCGTTGACATCACAAACGGGATTAGAAAAGAAGCAACTCTTTCATTTGGGAGCAATGGATTGGCTGCCGAATCGGGAAGGTGTTGAATGGTTTATTCATCAGGTTTGGCCTAGTTTACATGCAGCATTACCCGATTGGAAATTGGTTTTAGCTGGGAAGAATATGCCGAGTGAATATGAAGAAATGCAAGCAGCTGGAATTGAAGTGAAGCAAGCTCCCGATGCTGCTGAGTTCATGCAATCGGAGGGAATTATGATAGTTCCTTTGTTAAGTGGAAGCGGAATTCGGGTGAAGATTATAGAAGGTTTGGCACTTGGGCGTATCATATTAACTACACCAACAGGCTTAGAAGGTATTCCTGCGGAGGATGGAAAACACCTCTTTGTTGCTCATAAACCAGCTGATTTTCTGACACATCTGTCACAACTACTCACATCACCTAATCTAGCTAAGCGCATTTCGGAAAATGCCCTTACCTTTGCCAACGAACATTTCCGATCTGAGGTGCTGACCCAACGGCTTCTTCAGTTTTATGAAAAAATAAGTACTCGGGTTTGAAGATACTTGTTGCCTTATCACGCTTTCCGTTTCCTACCGACAAAGGAGATAAGCTTCGTGCCTGGCACCAGCTGCTCGGCTTGGCTAGCGAACACGAGGTTCATGTATTTTGTACCAGCGACGAATCTGTTACTGATGAATCGCTCGAAAAGGCTAAATCGGTTTTTGCTTCTGTGCGCGTTTTTCAATTAAAACGTATTCCAGTTTTAGCCCGACTTGCCAAGAATTTCTTCCAAAGTAAACCGTATCAAGTTGCTTATTTCTCTGATGCCGATGCAATTCGTCAGTTTCAGGAATGGTATCAGCAACTTAAGCCTGTTGTGGTTTATTGTCAGTTAGCTCGCATGGCTGAATTTGTGAAATCGCTTCAAGGTTGTCGCAAGATTCTGGATTATCAAGATGCATTTTCCATCGGTTTGCAAAGAAGAATGAATCACGATGCCTGGTGGAAACGTATGATGATTTCTTCCGAAAGTAGCCGATTGAGTCGCTATGAAACCGAGATTTTCGATCTGTTCGACATTCGTACGATGATTTCATCACAGGATGCACTCTTGATCAATCATCCTCAAAGAGCCGAAATACGTATCATTCCTAATGGTGTTGATACAGACTTCTATAAACCTGAACCACGTGCCCGAACACTCGATTTACTCTTCACCGGTAATATGCAATACGAGCCGAATGTGAATTGTGTGGTGTATATGGTGAACCAAGTTTTACCGCTATTAAATCAGGAGTTTCCTCACATTCAGTTTGTTGCAGCGGGAAAAAATCCAAGTCGTGAATTGAAACAACTCAACTCGCGTCATTTGCAACTTACCGGTTGGGTGAACGATTTACGTAGCTATTATCAGCAAACACGCTTGTTTGTTGCTCCTATGCAAATTGGAATAGGCATGCAGAACAAGATTTTGGAAGCTATGTCGATGGGATTGCCTGTCATTACTAGCACCTTAGCTAATAACGCCATTGGTGCTCGACATGGTAAAGAAGTGTGGATTGCCGATACTCCCGAAAAAGTCGCAGAAGCCATCGCTTTCTTATTAAACAATACTGAATTAGCTCTAACAATCGGTCAAAATGCCCGTGAGTTTATGGTTGCTGAATTCAGTTGGAACAAACAAAATAACCGGTTAAATCGTTTGATCACCGGATCAACTGTCAAGGACAGGATTCTCTAATTTCTTAATCAGCCTTTGGGCTAGCTATATGTCAAAACTTAACAGTATTCAGGAAGCCATTGAGGACATCCGCCAGGGTAAAATTATTATCGTGGTTGATGATGAAAATCGTGAAAATGAAGGTGATTTCCTTACTGCCGCTAGGAATGCAACTCCTGAGGTAATTAACTTCATGGCTACACAAGGTCGCGGACTTATTTGTGCTGCTCTAACCGAAGAACGTTGTGAGGAGCTCAAACTCGAAATGATGGTCTCTCAAAACACCTCTTCTCACGATACAGCTTTTACGGTATCGGTCGATTTATTGGGTCATGGCTGTACAACCGGAATTTCTGCGTCCGATCGTTCCAAGACTATGAAGGCTTTGATTGATCCATCGATTCGCCCGGAAGATTTTGCTCGTCCCGGACATATATTTCCGCTCAAAGCTAAAACTGGCGGAGTATTGCGTCGTGCTGGACATACCGAAGCTACCATTGATTTATCCCGTTTAGCAGGTTTTGAACCAGCAGGAGTTTTGGTTGAAATCATGAATGAGGATGGTAGCATGGCACGTTTACCTGAACTCTTGCAGCTTGCTGAAAAGTTGGATATGAAGATTATATCCATCGAAGATTTAATCAAATATCGCTTAGAGCACGATAGCTTAATTCGTCGTGAAGTGGAAGTTGATTTACCAACCGAACATGGTGATTTTAAGATGGTTGCATACACCCAAACGAATACAAGTGAGCAACATTTGGCTCTGGTGAAAGGAGAATTTCTTCCTGGAGAACCGGTGTTAGTGCGCGTTCATAGCTCATGTATGACAGGTGATATTTTTGGTTCTTGTCGTTGCGAGTGTGGTCCACAGTTACAAGCAGCTATGCAGCAAATTCAATTGGAAGGAAAAGGGGTGATTGTATATATGAATCAAGAAGGACGTGGCATTGGACTATTGAATAAACTCAAAGCCTACAAACTTCAAGAAGAAGGTTACGACACGGTGGAAGCTAATATCAAGTTAGGTTTCAAAATGGACGAACGCGACTATGGAGTTGGAGCGCAGATACTAAGAGATTTAGGTGTGAGCAAGCTTCGATTATTAACGAATAATCCAACCAAACGTGCTGGATTAATTGGTTACGGGTTGGAGATTGTTGAAAATGTTCCAATTGTGATTGAAGCCAATATTCATAATGCCCGTTATCTAGCTACAAAGCGCGATAAAATGGGACATTCCTTTTAAGTTTTTCTAATCTTTTCCGATTTCGTTGGTATGCGTAAAATTCTGCTGCTGAGTTTCGTGTTTTTATGCTACATCGGAAAGCCGGTCATAGCACAAGACACACGTTTTCAATTAGCTGATTCTCTGTTCAATTTAGTTCAGAAGAAAAATCGAGCTATGGGATCTGTCTGTATCCGCAAGAATGGAAAAATCGAATATCAACGAAGCTTTGGTTGGGCCGAAGCTTTGGCACATGTGAGAAGTAATGATTCTACCGCATACCGAATTGGTTCAATCAGCAAGGTTTTTACATCAGTCATTATTCATCAGTTAATCGAGGAAAAGAAACTCAAACTGGATCAAAAACTTGGAGAGTTCTTCCCCGAT
>DAOOQW010000092.1:6148-8257 GCA_035388945.1 Flavobacteriales bacterium | reverse complement strand
AAAGTCAATCTGGAAGACTTTTCCTATGCACTTCATGGGAGTCGATTGCCTGGATTGGTTGATGAGCAGAAGTTAAGTACTATTCAGTTTTTCTTAACGTTATCTATCCGCCTTGGAAGGAATGAAGAAGAGACACGTTAAACCATAGAGGCACAATCCTTGTAAACGATAAAACAAATTCAACCCACATGAAACGAATATTTGTATTTGCCACGGCTTTACTCTTTAGTGTAGCTGTTTCGGCTCAAACTCCTGCAAGTAAACCGACTACTAAACCGAAGGCTAATTCAGGTCAGGTGAAGTCAAGTACACCAACAAAGCAAGCTCCTCCTAAACAAGTAGCTCCAACGAAAGAAACAAAAACTCAACAATCGACTCCGAAAATTGCTCCAAGCAATAAAGTAGCTCCATCAACAACCAAGGATAAGGTTAAAAAAGACGGAACTCCCGATAAACGATTTAAAGAAAACAAACACCTGAAAAAAGACGGAACTCCTGATAAACGTTATAAAGAAAATAAATCAGACGAAAAGCGAAAAGCAGCTACACCAGCTCCAGTTCGTTCTAATGTTCCAGCAAACAAGAAGTAATAATTAATTCTCAAATTAAAAGCCCTAAAGAATTTCTTTAGGGCTTTTCTATTTAATAGCCTTTGTCGATTGCTTGATAAATGGCTTCTTGAATTTCTACTCGAGTAGCAAGTGTATTTATCTTCTTATTCTCGGCATCGGGATAAACGCGGTTGGATAAAAAGACATAGATCAATTTCTGCTCTGGATCAACCCAAGCAATTGTTCCCGTAAATCCAGTATGTCCAAAACTCAAGGCTGACACACATTTGCAAGTTGGACCCGTTTTACCATAATTCATTTCTGGTTTGTCAAATCCTAAACCACGTCGGTTTTCGTTTTCACAGAATTGACATTTGACAAATTCATCTATAGTGGCTTTCGTCAAATAACGTTTCCCTCCATATTCTCCCGTGTTTAAAATCATTTGCATCAATGCTGCTAAATCACCTGCATCTGCAAATATACCTGCATGTCCACCAACTCCTCCCATCATTGCTGCTCCTTGATCGTGCACATAACCATGAACTAATTGCTTGCGAAATAAATTATCCTGTTCGGTTGGAATTATCTCTTCCTTTTTGAATTTATTCAATGGATTATAGGTAATTCTCGATAAACCCATTGGTTTGTAAAACACACTATCTACATATGAATCAAGCGATTTTCCAGTATGATGTTCAATGATGTATTTGAAAAAATAATATCCTAAATCACTGTATTTATATTCCTTGTTTTTATTGACTTCACAAGCCGCAATCTGAGCCAACATCGAATCTGGATAATCATTGCGTATGTATAATCCTTCTGCTACTTTGAGACGGAAACTATCGCTCAATTCTTTGCGGTAATATTTTTTCCGCATTGTTTCATTTGAAATGGTGCGTGTATAAAAGGGAATCCATGCAGGCAAACCAGCTTGGTGTGCAAGGATATCACGTAATCGTAAACTTCCCTTATTGGTAACATTTAAAAAGGGAATGTAATCTCCTACTGTTTTATCAATATCGATAAACTTTTCATCTGTTAAACGCATGATTGCCATAGTGCTGGCTGCAACTTTTGTAATTGAAGCTATATCATATAAATCGCTATTCTTAACGGGTGAAGAACTCGATTCGTAAGTATGCGTCCCGAATGATTTATTATAAAATATCTTTCCTTCTTTAGCAATTAAAACCTGACAACCTGGAGTAGCTTTCATTCGAATTGCCAGTTTTGCTATAGAATCAACAGCACGCAAATTTTCCGGACGAATTCCTACTTCATCGGGAATCGTATATTTCATCCGAATAGGCGCAGATGTTTCAATTCCTTTTCCTGCCGGATAGGCTGTACTTACAGTAACGGGTAATCTTCCATTTGCTTGAATTCCTCCAAAAATTAATTGGGCGGATATTTCTTGTGATAGCGGATTATCTTCATACGAAACAATTAAACCATCTGGAGTTGACTTCGAGTCTAGACTTGATAAGCTATACGGATTAGCAAATAAGTTTACAACTACACGTGAATTCTTTTTTATTTCAGCAATTAAATC
>DAOOQW010000092.1:0-6048 GCA_035388945.1 Flavobacteriales bacterium | reverse complement strand
ATGGATTTGTTTTCTAAAACAGTCAAAGAAGCTTCAGTCAGTTTTCTACGCAATAATTCAGAACTACTGGTATGTAAATTCTGGTTGAGATTTGCTAAAGGAATACGTGGCGATTTTTTCAATCCCAACCAAGCTTTTGCACTGAGTATTTTACGGCAACGGCGATCAATTTCCTCTTGCGTTATTTTTTTCTCTTCAATTGCCTTTTTTATTTGTTGGATACCTGTATGTACATCCTCGGCAAATAATAACACATCATTTCCTGCAAGTAAAGCTCTCATATCAGCAAAACCAGGCTGATTACTAGCGGCAATACCTTTCATGTTGAGTGCATCCGTGAAAATTAATCCACTAAATCCTAATTCTTTTTGCAATAAATCGGTAACAACCAATGGTGATAGGGTAGTAGGTCGACCTTTTGTTGAATCAAAGGCTGGGACAAATAAATGAGCAACCATAACGCTGCCTAAACCATTCCGGATTAGTTCTTTAAATGGATATAATTCCAACGAATCTAATCGAGCACGTGGTTGATTTATATGCGGTAGTGTTTTATGAGAATCGGAATCGGTATCTCCATGCCCAGGGAAATGTTTCGCATTTGATAATACCAAAGCGTCTTGCATTCCTTTCATATAGGCAATTCCTTTGGTTGCAACTTGATATTTATTCTCACCAAACGAACGCATATTTATTACTGGATTTGATGCATTATTATTTACATCAACTACCGGTGCGAAATTCACCTGAATACCCATTCGGCGGCATTGTCGGGCAATTTCTTTTCCCATAAAATAAATCAAAGAATCGTTTTGAATTGCTCCTAAAGTCATTTGTTTAGGAAATGCTTCGGTTGAGTCCAAACGCATGGCTAATCCCCATTCTCCATCAATCGAAATCATCAAAGGAACATTCGAAATCTGTTGGTAATAATTGCACAATTTAGCTTGTCGAACCGGTCCACCCTGCATGAAAATTAAACCACCAATCTGGTAATCTTTAATCAGTTTAGTTATTTCATCTTGATGCGATTTAGGTTTATTCGAATAAGCTGCCACCATAAACAACTGCCCTATACGCTGATCTGGCGTAAGTACCTTCATCACACTATCGACCCAAGCTTTATTCGTTCCTTCGAAAGGAGGTTTTATCGAATCAACTTGAGGTGAAGTTGGCTGAATGGTAGACCAGAGTAGCGATATCGCTCCAATAATTAATAATGCAGGAAAAAGGAAGCGTTTCATGTTTGCAATTCGTATCAAAACGTAAATGTAGCCTGCGCCGTATGCGAGTTTCCCAAGAAAATGGAATAAGTATCAACATGTATTCGTGAAATGTTTAATTCTATAATAATGCAACTAGATATTCTACGTTTTATCATCGAAGCTATGTGCCTTTTCGTAAATTGAGCCCAATGAAAAGATGTGTTTTTCGAATACTAATTCTGTGGATTTTCATTTCACCACTTGCTGCTCAAAAGAGTATTCAATGGGGTTCTGATATTTTCAAACCTTCCAGTTCAACCGCGTTTCAAGTCATAGGAAATTGGCCCGATGGGATAATTATGCAAGCCCGAACTCGAACAAAATTATTTTCACCCGGAAAAACATTTATCCAACGATATGATAATTTGACTCTTTTACCACAATTCAATAAAGAAATCAAATTAGAAACAACTAAAGGCAGCAAAACGCTCGAATATGCTGTATTGGAGCGGGTAGGAGATAAGCCTGTTTTGATGGCTACCTATTTTAATTCCGAAAAAGATAAAATAGAATTATACGGTCGTCTTTACGATATCGAAGGTGAACCAAGTGAAAAAGAAAAGAAAATTGCTGAATTCCCTGCTACGCGTAAAAGTCAGTTGCAAGCACTGAATTTCGTTCAATCAAGCGATAGCAGTTCCATGCTTTGTTTTTTCTCAGAAAAATTCGATAAATATTCGAATGAGAAAATGGAATTTAATTTATTCAATCCACAATTAGAAATCATCTGGAATCGGAGTATTGAATTTCCATATAAAGGCAGTAATCTTCAAATACATCGAACAGTCGTTGATCCGCAAGGTCGCGTATATATGCTCGTACGTGTCATTTTCGATAAAGACGAATTAGCTAATAAAGGCGGTCCCCGATATCGGTATAGCTTAGTGACTTTTGCCAGCGATACTACACTGGTAGAGGATTACGAAATTAGTTTAGGTGACCAATATATTTCGGATATCGACCTAATCCTAGGAAAAGACAATCAGATTATTTGCAGTGGTTTTTATTCCGAACGCGGGCAAGGACAAGCAGCCGGAACATTTTTCTTAGAAATAGATCGAAATTCTAAAGCCGTACTCGACAAAAAACTCATTCCTTTCGATAAAGGATTTGCAGCTAGTTTTATGGAAACGAGTCGCATTCGAGGTAAAATGGAATTAAGCGATTTTAAACTTGATCATTTTGTTCGATTTAAAGATGGCACATTCGGTTTAGTTGCTGAACAATACCTCGAAGACGAGATTTGTTATCAGGATTTTCGGACAGGTATGTATAGCTGTAATTACTATTATTACTACAATAACATAATCGTTGTGAAGATGGATTCGATTGGAGATGTTATTTGGACAGCCGATATTCCTAAGTATCAGCAAAGCTCCAACGATGGTGGATTTTATTCTTCTTATGTGTTTGGTTTTGATGGAGAAAGCATGCATTTCGTTTTTAACGATCACCCAAAAAACTTAACAGAAACAGATCAATCTCGTGCGCATATCATGAACAATGTGCGAAGATCCGTACCTGTTTATGCTCGTATTAGTAATGACGGACAATTCAGTCGTCGTATGGTGTCAGACGAAAAGAAATCCCGTTTATTCATGGTGCCGCAATATTCCACTCAAATAAGTGATCGTTCCATTTGGTTGGTGGGAATTACCACGAATAAATATCGAACGGGAGTTTTGTCGTTTGATTAATGAATGGAATCATTTTCCGATTGAGCTTCGTGTTGCTGCTGATCTTTCTTGCATACATAAAGTACAAGTTTTAGCACCAGCCAAGGAATCGAAAGTAAGGCAAGTCCAATCAGCGTAATTTTCCAAATCGTCATGCGGCAAATAACGGTTAAGGAAAATCTTCCCGCAACATAAAAACAAAGCCACCACTTTCCTCTAATTCCGTATAAACGATTCCCCATTGCATAAAATGAGCTAGCGTTTTCGCCACTAAAAACCGGGGCAATTTGCTCCATTTACAGGCTTGATTTAAGCTGACCCATTTTTTGTCTTGTAAAACCTGAAGCACTTTTTGCTCTTTTTCGGTGAATTGTGCTGGGACTTCTTTTCCGGGATTTCGAATCTGCCACAAAGCTAAATGAACCGGATTAGCCAAACGGTTTGATGCTCCCACACGAAGCCAAGCTTTCCATTCTTCGGGTTCGGTTTGAGCTTTTACCGGTTTATGAATAGATTCTTCTACTTCGGCTTCTAGGATAAATTTCCCATCCACTTCCCAACGTCGTGTTTTTAGCGTGACTGGCGGATCACAATACATCGAAGCCGCAGCATCTAACACATATACTTCTTCATCCAATCGAATTCCCGCAAGTGCGCCATTATCCTTCACACCAACTAATATTTTTCCTCCCTGAGCATTTGAAAAAGCCGATATGGTTGCTGCAATTTTTCGGGCAGAATTAAGCTCAAACTTAAATTCAAGTGTTTGACTTTCGCCTTTAGCTATTAATTCTTTTAACCCTTGCATGGGGCGAATATAATCAAGTGATATGAACAGTCTTGTTAATAGGGATGTGAGCAATTCACTTTAATTAACTCAGGATAGTTTGTCGACTGGGTTAAATTTGCACTATGCTTCAAAAGCTCTCTATCCGAAATTATGCGCTTATTCAGGAACTTAGCATCGACTTGCGTCCTGGATTAACCATTATTACAGGTGAAACAGGTGCAGGAAAGTCAATCCTATTAGGAGCATTATCACTTTTATTGGGCGACCGAGCCGATCCTTCTGTCTTACGCGACCCAAACCAAAAATGCATTGTTGAAGCTACGCTAGCTATTCAGAAGTATAATCTGAGTGACTTTTTTCGTGCCCACGATTTGGATGAAGAAACTAACTGTATCATTCGTCGCGAAATAAATCCAGCCGGAAAGTCTCGAGCATTTATAAACGACACGCCCGTCAACCTCAATCAGCTTCGTGAATTAGGTGCTCGACTCATTGATATTCATTCTCAGCACGATACATTACTGTTGAATAGTTCAGCATTTCAGCTTCAATTGCTCGATGCTCCCGCCGGCACCGTCGAATTATTGCTACAATACCGGGATTTATTTTCTAATTGGAAGAAGAAGAAAAAAGAACTGGAAGATTTACGTGCCGAAGAAAGTCGCATTCGAGCTGAACAGGATTTCCTTCAGTTTCAGTTCGATGAATTAGAAACCGTTCGAATTCGTCCCAATGAATCGCAATTGCTCGAGGAGGAGTTTGAAGTATTAAGTCATGCCGAAGACATTAAAGTCCATCTTTCTTCAGCTATTCAAGGATTAGATGATGAAAATCGTGGAGTCATTCCGGCTTTGCGCCAAGTGCAGAATTCAATTCAGCAAGCAGCTAAATATTCTCCTGCTATCGCAACTATTCAAGAACGTATTCAATCTTCATTAATAGAAATACGAGATATTCTTGCTGAGTCGGAACATCAAGCCGAACATTTAGATGCCAATCCAATCCGTTTAGAAGAATTACGCAGCCGACTCGATCAGTTAAATCATCTATTGAATAAACATCGAGTTTCAACCAGCGACGAATTACTCGTACTTCAACAACAGTTTGAAGAACGACTCAATCAAGCTGCGGGTTTGAATGAAGATTTAGTTCGTTTGCAGCAAGAACTCGATTCACTTTACACTCAAGTAATTGATAAAGCTGAACGTATTTCTGAGAAACGGAAAGCAATCATTCCTCGAATAGTGAAGGAAAGCACAGCTGTATTAGCACGTTTGGGCATGCCAAAAACGCGGTTACAAATAGAGTTATCTAAACGTGAATATCCCGAAACGAATGGTTTAGATAAAGTGAATGTGCTTTTCTCGGCAAATGCTGGTTCTATTCCGCAAGAGTTGAGTAAAGTAGCCAGTGGGGGAGAACTTTCCCGTTTAATGTTGAGTTTAAAGAAGATAATTGCTGGATCAGTAGCATTACCAACCATCGTTTTTGATGAAATTGATACAGGTATTTCGGGTTCAGTAGCTGATAGCATGGGCGAAATTCTCAAAGAAATGGGAACCGAACTACAGGTTATTGCCATCACCCATTTACCTCAAATTGCTAGTAAGGGCGATGATCATTTGAAAGTTATCAAATCAACAACTGGTAAAGAAACAAGTTCCTTACTCATTCGCTTAAACGAAGCTGATCGTATTGATGAAATTGCCGGTATGCTAAGCGGAAAAGAATTGTCAGAAGCAGCTATTTCCAATGCTCGTTCATTACTTGGCATGGGCACTTAAACAAAACTTTTACATTTACACTCGCAAAACAATCGGTGTTTTAACGTAAGCACTTATTTATCAACGAATTCAACACATATACAATACCCATGAATCAGATTTTAAAAGGAAAACGCGGAATAATCTTCGGAGCATTAGATGAGCCAAGTATTGCTTGGAAAGTTGCTGAACAAGCTCATGCCGAAGGAGCTTCTTTTGTATTGACGAACGCTCCAATAGCCATGCGTATGGGCGAAATCAACAAATTAGCAGAGAAATGCAATGCTCAAATTGTTCCTGCCGATGCAACTTCTGATGAAGATTTAAATAACCTGTTTACCAAAGCACAGGAAATTTTAGGTGGTAAAATCGATTTCGTTCTACATTCTATAGGTATGTCACCGAACGTTCGTAAAGCTCGTCCGTATACCGATTTGAATTATGAGTTCTTTCATAAGACAATAGATGTTTCGGCTATGTCGTTACACCGTGTATTACAAGCTGCTCATAAACAAGATGCATTAAACGAATGGGGATCTGTGGTTGCGCTAACC
>DAOOQW010000091.1:0-8281 GCA_035388945.1 Flavobacteriales bacterium | reverse complement strand
GATACCATGAATTTCTGGATGGATATCGCTTTAACTGATTTGATGTCATTATTAAAGCGAGTGGATGTATTGACCATCAATGATGAAGAAGCTCGTCAACTTTCGGGTGAATACTCTTTAGTTAAAGCATCCAAGAAGATTATGGAAATGGGTCCTAAATACCTGATAATTAAGAAAGGTGAACACGGAGCCTTGTTATTTAATCAAGACCAAGTGTTTTTTGCACCAGCATTACCTTTAGAAGAAGTTTTTGATCCAACGGGAGCTGGAGATAGCTTTGCAGGAGGTTTCATTGGATACTTGGCAGAAACAAAAGATATCTCGTTTGATAATTTAAAACGTGCCGTAATTTTTGGCTCGGCAATGGCATCTTTTAGTGTGGAGAAATTTGGAACAGAACGTATCCAAAATTTAAGTGCTGATGAAGTAGATGAACGAGTTCAACAATTCATCGACCTTGTACAATTTGATATTTCATTGGTAGGTTGATTTATAACTTACAGCAATAAAAAAAGGCGCTTTTGGGGCGCCTTTTTTTATTTATTGAATTCACTTAAAGCAGTTTATCGACCTCAGCCATTACTCTGTCATAATCTGGCTCTGCAATAACATCCGGTGTTAATTCTACATATCGGATTTTATTATTTCCGTCTACGACAAATACAGCACGAGCGCTTAGTCCTTTTAATGGACCATCAACCATTTCAGTACCATATTCACGTGTGAAATCGAGGTAACGATAGTCGGATGCACTAACAATGTTATCTAATCCTTCTGTTTCGCAAAAACGTTTCATTGCAAAAGGAAGATCTTTGGAAACGACAATTCCTACCACGCCTTTTTTAGCTGATAGGCGTTCGTTAAATTGACGTGTTTCTCTTTGGCAAATTCCTGTATCTAAGCTTGGTACTGCGATTAGCACCTTCACTTTATCTTCATAATCATACAGGCTACTTTCACTTAAATCGGTTTTAACGAAAGTGAAATCAAATGCTTCCTGATTGATTCCCGGAAGTTCGTCAAGAAGTTCTACTGGTTTTCCTTTGAAAGAAGTTGTTTCTAAGCTCATAGTTATTATTCTGTTTGACAAATCTAAGGTTTTGAGTGTATTGGTTACTCGATATTATTTTGAAGAAAATAATTCATCCAGTGTTTGAACGGTAACTGCATGGTATCCTGATCGAGCTGATTGGTATATTTCCTTTGCTTTAGCTGAAAGACGTTCATTTTTAAGCATCGCAGTGTAAAGTGGTAAAACAAATTTCCTTCGTCCTACTTTTTTCAAAAACGATTCAAGAGAATTATCTGCTTGTAAGAATGCATTCGGTATTACAGCCATGAACCACGCAAACTGAATTTCAGAATTACCTGAACGGGTAAATCCAAAAGTGGCATCCAGTTCTTTCATTTGTTCTTGGGTCATTGTTTCAGGTAAATGTCTTATGAATTGAAGCCATTCATGTGTAGTCCATCCATCAACAACTAAACCTACAGAAGGAGTATTTCCAGAAACCCATGATGCTAAAACAGCATCAACTTGTTCAAATCGAGCTGATTTAGGAGTAGAAGTTCCTGCTGGAATACCAGCTGAGTATATCCACTCATTAGTTTGAAGTTGTACACCTTCTGGTAGTTTTAATTGACGAGATAAATACTTAAGAAACTCTTCGGTTGTAATGGATTTGAAAGCGTATTCTTTGAAATAAGATTTTACAAAAGCATCAAAAGCATCTCTTCCAACTTTTTTCTCAATAGAAACTAGAAATAAGCAGCCTTTCTCATAAGCTATATCTGTCATTCCATCATCTGCATCTCGGTTTTCTAAACTTAATTTCAGACGTGTATCTTCTGGATGATCTTTTAAATCTTCAAGTGTTTCGATAAGATCTTGATAACCTAATACTGCTAGCATATCGGAATAGTCTTTACCATATAAAGATTCCATAATGCGGCGTTCAAAGTATACAGTGAAACCTTCGTTTAGCCAGAAATCATCCCAAGTTGCATTTGTAACTAAATTACCTGACCAACTGTGGGCGAGTTCATGTGCGATAAGAGATGTAAGTGATCTATCTCCTGCAATGATTGTAGGTGTAGCAAAGGTTAACCGAGGGTTTTCCATACCACCAAAAGGGAATGATGGAGGAAGAACAATCACATCATATCGCCCCCATTGATATTTCCCATAAAGAGCTTCAGCTGCAACCAACATTTTTTCCATATCGGCTAATTCAGAGGCTGCACGTGGAGCCATACTTGGTTCGGCATATACACCAGTACGCTCACTCAAAGAAATGAATTGAAGATCTCCAACAGCTAAAGCTACTAAGTAGGCAGGTACAGGTTGATTCATGCGAAACTTGTAAACACCATTTTCGCTTCTTTCCTGCGGATTATTGCCACTCATAACAACCATTAATTCCTTTGGAGTAGTTATTTCTGCCTCCCAAGTAAATCGAATACCTGGACTATCTTGAATTGGAATCCATGTTCTACTGAGTATTGCTTGTCCTTGAGTAAATAAAAAAGGATGCTTTTTACCTTCAGTCTGTTCTGGATTAAGCCATTGAAGTGCAGCAGATTCAGAAGTGGTAGCATAGAAGATGGTAACCGACTTAGATAAATCGTTTAATTCTATCCGGAGCGCTTTTCCTAGCCAAGGCTTGTCAGATTGTAAATCGAATTTGAGTTTATTCCCTAGGTCATCGGTTATTGACTGTATGTTGAGTTGACGAGTATCTACCCATAATTCTTTTGATCCTTGTTTACGATCGAGTTGAAGTTGAGCCGATCCGGATGCTATTTTCTTTTCGAAATCGACAGTTAGTTTTAAAGCTAAGTGTCTCACTGCAACCTCTTGAGGTTTTGCGCAGCTGTGTGTGTCATGAGCTAGCATAAGTGCAGGAAAGAGAAAGAAGAGGAGATAAAAGGATAAACGCATAGGGTGAAAACAGAACAGGCGCCACAAGGACGCCTGTTCAACAAGTTTAGTTAAATCAATCTTTGAAAATAGTGACAGTACCTTTGAGAATACTTGTTCCATCACCTGGATCTACCACATAGAAGTAAGTACCTGCAGTTACTTCGTCATCGCCACCCCAATTATTTTGATAAGCTTTTTGTTCTAATACTTTTTTCCCCCAGCGATTGTAAAGGAAGACTGTGCTTTCAGGATAGTAGATAATGTTTGCAATTTCGAAGTAATCATTTTTCCCATCTGAATTAGGTGAGAATGCATTTCCAACTTCTAATTCACAACTTTCTACTGTAACATACAATGTATCGGTTGCAACGGTATTACAACCATCGTATACGTCAATCCAATATTTGGTGGTCGTTTCGGGTGACGCGTAACTAGTAGAATCGGTACTCTTGTTTATCACAGGAGGACCAGACCAATAGTAGGTATAATCTCCATCACCACCTGTGGCAAAAGAAATAAGATCAACTGTTCCTCTTTTACAAATTGTTGTGTCATTAACTGTTACGGTAAGTGGTTCGTATTCAGGAACATTTACAAAAAAAGTATCCTGAGACGAAATGTTACAAGCATCGGTAATGATATAAACATATCCAGTTGTGTCTGAAGGATTAACTGTTACTGTGTCGGTTGTTGCGAGATTCACCCATTCATATGTATATGGTTCCAATCCTGCTTGAACTAGAGGACTTAGAAGAATAGAATCTCCAAGACAAATTTTTTGAGCGATCGTTGCTGTTTGTAATGAATCGTAATTAAGCGTTACCACTACAGTATCAGTATATTGATTGAGAACGCAATTGAGAAGATCATGAATTTGAACGATGAATGTGTCGGTATGTGATATAGGAACATTTATCGTAGGAGTAATGAGGTTGTTGTAATCCCAAGAATAGCTGTAAGGCTCATATCCTCCTGAAACTTGTGCGCCAATAGTGTAGTTTGGATTTGGACAGTTTAGTGTTGGATCTGGAGTTGTGATTACCAACTCATATGGATCTTTAATTTTAATAACATCTGAAACGGTAATTGTATCACCACATTCATTTGGAACATTATAAGTAATGATGATTAATTCTGTTCCTTCAGTAATTCCATCATTAACAGGAGTTAAGGTAAAAAACAATGAATCAACACCAATTGGGAAAATAATTGAATCAGGTAGACCCGTAAAATCTACATCAAAGACCGCAGAACCTGTATATACAATTGGAATAATGAACTCCTCATCAGCATTGTCTCGGGTAAAGATTAAGTTTCCTGTACTACATCCTTCAATTACTGAACTATCAGGTAGTAAGTTAGTTGCAGTGAAATTAGGAATGCTTGAGCTAAAACTTTCGGCTTGAAGGAATACCCAAGAATCGAAGGATGTATCTCCACCATTTGCGATAACAAGTTTTATGTGATAAGTAGATCCACATTGAAGTTCAGCTTCAGCAGTTAATAGCGTTGTAAAGCCATCCATTTGAAGCGATTGTAAACCATTGTACAAGTAATAAGAGCTGTTGTTTAACCCTCCATTTGGGCAAATTGGATTAAAAACGCTACCCCCAACACTTCCATTATTAACTGTATTAATACCAACAAGAAATGAAGTTCCGGGAACCTGAGCAAGGTTAATTGATCCATTAGAATAAGGACCTGCGATGCCTGGACCACTTAAAAAGAATCCAAAGGCGTCGAAATAATCAGAACATACCCATTCGTCGTATTCTTCAGATCCAAATACATATTTAAATCGAAGAGAATCACCAGACGGAATGAAATCGAACTCAATTATGCAAATATTATTAGTAACACCTTCAGCTCCAAGAGATGAAATAATGGTATTTAAATCTGGATCATCGCTAACGTTAAGAAAGGGTGAAGCAGTGTATCCGCCAGCATCATTGGGACCTTGAACATTATCTGTAACAATCCCTGTGCTCATTACAACTCCACCAGTGATACCCAAGTTTGTTGCATTTCCACCCAAGAATTGACCAATTTGGGCGGAATCTCCGGTAAAAGAAATGTTTGAAACTTGCACACCTTGTCCAATCAACACATTTTGTACAAGGAAATTGGCTGTTTGTTGACTAACAGTTAATTGAGCCGTTGCTTTATTGGAAATAAAAACAAAGGCAATTAGGCTGACGAAAATGGAATAGTTTAGTTGACGCATCAAATTGAATTTTTTTGCAAGGTTGTAAAAATAATAAAAAAATAACGTGAAACGCTTACCTGTATCGGAATTGAACTAATTGATCACTTGGTTATTAATTCAAAATAAGATGAAGTTGAGTCAGGTTTAATACTCTCACCCTTCGTAGATAATGTTTGTAAATTGGCTGAAGCATCTATTCGCATTCGTTTTCCATCTTCTGCAATCCAATACAATGGTAGAACGAAGTTTTGGAGGGCATTTCTAATTCGAAAAGAAAGAACTCCATTTTCTTGAGTGATTTCTAATTGAGGAGGATTGGCTAAACGGAGGTATTGTTCGAAAAATATAGGTTCAACTCCGGGGAGTTTTTGACTAAACCAGTTTTCTAGCTCTTCAGTTGAAATGGATTTCGAACGAAAGGCTAACGCGAATTCTTTCAGCACTTTGAACCATTCCTCATCTGAAGAAGCAAATTGTTGTAATGTATGAAGCATTAATGCTCCTTTCGAATACATGTCTATCCCTGTTTCATCATTACTTAGAATAGGAGCTTTATTGCTAACTAATCGCTTTTTAGCTTCCATATAGGCTTCGGCTTTTAATTTTCCAAAGCGTTCATATACATACACATATTCGGCATAGGTGCAAAAAGCTTCTTGTAGCCAGAAATCTCTTTTTGAAGCGGCTGATGTGGAATTCCCCCACCATTCATGGCCGGTTTCATGGATGAGTATGAAATCGAACCATAAATCGATATTAGAATAATCCTTCCCATTGTAGCCATCTGTATACCCGTTACCATAAGCGATACAGCTTTGATGTTCCATTCCAGGATAAGGTGTTTCAACTACAGAATAGCCGTCGCGATAGAATGGATAAGACCCAAAGTATGATTCGAAGTACCTAAGCATCGGCTTCACTTGCGTGAACTGCTTGATAGCCTTGTCTTTGTTGTATGAAAGCGGGTAGTAGTTGAGTTGAAGTATTTTGCCGTTTGCTTGAAGAAGTGTATCTGATATGCGGATATAATCGGCAAAGTTGAGGGTTATATTGTAGGTGTTAATTGGATATGTGACTTTCCAAGAAGTTGTGCGTGTGTGGTTTTTGTTTTTGCGATCTTTTGCAAGTTTGCCGTTTGATTTAAAGAATAAATCTTTGGGATATGTTGCTGTGATAAGGGCACTATCGGGCTCATCACTATATTTAGTTGGTGCGGGCCACCATAATTGTGCGCCTTCATCTTGACAAGCAACTGTAAGCCAATTTTTATTGTTGATGTCTTTTTTCCAGATGAAGCCACCATCCCAAGGAGGTTTAATGGCTTGTCGAGGTTTGCCAGCGTATTGTATGCTTATTTGAGCCTTTGAACCACCTTTTTTTATGGGAATTGATAAGAGATTTTCGAAACGGGAATAAGTAACAGGAACCTTGTTGAGTGTTACCTTTTGAATGATAAACTCGGGATATAGGTTAAGTTCGATTAGCGTATCGGAAGGATTTAAATTCCAAATCTGATCAATATTTCCTTGAATATCTTGTTTCTCGAAATTAGGTGTGATTTGAAGGTGGATATAACTAAGGTCGGGCTGTGCATTAAGCAAGCATGATGATACGAGTAGACTGGTAAGGATAAACCGGAACATGTCGCAATATATGGTGTTATAACTTGATTTTGCGGATTTACGGGTGATATAAACGCAAAAACGCCACCTGATTTAGGTGGCGTTTAAGAGAGAACAAAAAGTTAATAAATATTATAATTCGCCTTTAGTTTCCATACGTTTCAAAGCAGCTGAAATACCGATTTTATCGATAGTTTTCAATGCTGAAGTGGATAAACGGATAGTAATCCAAGCGTTTTCTTCTGGAATGAAGAATTTCTTAGTAACGAGATTCGGGTTGAAACGGCGTTTTGTTTTACGGTTAGAGAAGGAAACGTTATTTCCTGACATCGCGTGCTTTCCGGTCAACTGACAAACTTTTGACATAACCTATTCGGTTTGATATTTATTTGAGGGGCGCAAAGAAAGAAAATCTTTCGGATAAACGCAAGTTAGTTTTGCGAAAAAATTAGTTGAATAGATAATTTTGTTGAAGTTGCATTTCCATTCTTCGCGATTGCAGAAGGATTTTTAGCTCGTTGATGAGCCAAATTACTCGTTCTTTCTCAGTAGCAAGTTGAATGAGAATGTATTTTTGTTCGGGAGGCAGATTTAGAAGGATTGCAGCATCGAAGCTAGTTAGTGGTCGATCGGGATTTAACTTAACCGGCTCTCCTTTTTTTAATTGGAGGTATTCAAGTAGAAGCGGTCGAATACGGAGTAAGTCTTTTTTCAGAGCAGGTTCGTATTCTGAAATCCAACTAATTCCGCCATTGTAGAGTTTTTCGGGAAAAGGGGAGATAAGTTCTTGAATTTCGAAAATATCTTCTCCTTGAACGGAAATGTCCATTTCGCCATCAGGGTAAACGGAGAAGATTGTTTTTAGTTTGACTACTGTACCGAAGCCTTGAATTTGTCCGTTTTTCATAAACGGAATGCCGAAACGGATACCTGTATCGCGGACTTCTTCGATAAGTTGTTTGTAGCGAGGTTCGAAAATATGTAGGTAAAATTCTTCTCCAGGAAGTACAACTACACCCAGAGGAAAAAGTGGGAGCATTTTAGGAACTGCCATATTCAGGTTAGGTTGATGGCTAATTTAACGGGAAAGAAGATTGCTTGTTTTGCTAGCATAAAATTAAAGTGTGTTCTATATCAAGTCTTTACAAATAAATGGTTATTAGTTACAAGATTGTGGTTTAAGAGAAGAAGTGATTTTTGAATGATTTTAGTTGGAAAGTGAAAAGTTAAATCTTCGCAAAAGCCTGTCAATCCTCAAAAAGTCTTCACGCCCGCGGGGGGCCGACCACGAGCCACCCACCGGCTGAAAGAAAAGATTTTCTGCGATAGCTACCCGATGATAAACGTTTAAGAACGGCTAGTTATTAACCAATCTGTTGGTAAGTTTGTGTATATATAGTTGAAATAGAGTGCGATGCAACTTTGAGTTTAGGGATATCAATTTATATGGACTGATTTATTGTACCGAAATGTCTGCGTGAGTGGTTGAGCCGGAACTAGCCCGCCTCGTGAGCCATAGCCTTGGCGAAG
>DAOOQW010000090.1:0-8299 GCA_035388945.1 Flavobacteriales bacterium | reverse complement strand
GAAAAGATTGAGAAATACATCGTCGACATCGTATTTGCCACTCGTTTCCCGAAAGATCACAACCTCGCGAAATATCAACCTTTGATCAGCTTTGGTGCATCACCACGTGCATCTATCAGCTTAGCCTTAGCAGCAAAAGCCTATGCCTTCATCAAACGTCGTGGCTACGTTATCCCTGAAGACATCCGAGCCGTAAGCATGGACGTTCTTCGTCACCGCATCGGTCTCACCTACGAAGCCGAAGCCGAAAACATCACGACTGAGAATATTATTAGTGAGATTTTGAATGTGGTGGAAGTTCCTTAATTGATGTGCTGATGTGCTAGTGTGCTGATGTGCTGATAATTAAATGGTGAACGATGAAAGATGAGTTTTCAACAGTGATGTTGATGTTTTAGGTGGATGAAATAAATGAGGAGAATAATGATTTGATATTTTACGGTCTTAATCAACTCTTATTTATTCATCCTATGAAAACTGCCCCAAACACTATCGTTCAGCTTACAGAGGAATTTGCTTTGGAAGCAATTCAATTTAGTCGAATATTAAAAAAAGAAGATCAACGCGAATTAGCATTTCAACTCTTTAAGTCAGGAACGTCAATCGGAGCCAACGTTGCAGAAGCTCAACATGCAGAAAGTAAACTAGATTTCATTCATAAACTCAAAATTGCCTCAAAAGAAGCCCGAGAAACAGCCTATTGGTTAAATCTATGTCGTCGTTCACAATACCTTCCTGGAAACCCAGATGCTGAGTCTAAGTTACTGTCCATTGAGAAAATGTTAAGCAAAATAATAAGTACATCAAAAAAATCACTAAATCCCAAATAACAGACTTTCACCAGCACACCAGCACATCAGCACACTAGCACATCAGCACACCAGCACACCAGCACATCAGCAAATGGAACAAAAAGAACTCCTTAAAAAAGTACGAAAACTCGAGATCAAAAGCCGTGGACTTTCTGCGCAGTTGTTTTCGGGACAGTACCATAGCGCCTTTAAAGGTCGAGGTATGTCTTTTTCGGAAGTAAGAGAATACCAGCCGGGCGATGATGTTCGGACGATTGACTGGAACGTTTCGGCTCGATTAAATCACCCGTATGTGAAGGTGTATGAGGAAGAGCGCGAACTCACGATTATGCTGGTGGTAGATGTGAGCGGTTCGAAAGATTTTGGGACGCAGGTGCAGTTTAAAATGGAACTGGTAACCGAAGTGTGTGCTGTGTTAGCTTTCTCTGCTATGCAGAATAATGATAAGATTGGGGTTATTTTCTTCAGTGATAAAATCGAGAAATACATTCCACCTAAAAAAGGGAAATCGCATATTCTACGCATCATTCGGGAGTTGATTGATTTTCGCCCGGAGAATCGTTTAACCAATATCGATCAAGCATTAAAGTTTCTGACCAACGTCATTCGTAAACGCTGCACCGCTTTCGTGCTTTCCGATTTCTACGGTAAAGGTTACGAAGACACCTTGAAAATCGCCAATAAAAAACACGATATAGTAGCATTACGTGTCACCGATCCACGTGAGATTAGCTTACCTGATGTAGGACTCGTTCGCTTTCGTGATGCCGAAACGGGTGAAGCCATTTGGGTTGATACATCCGATCGTGCTGTGCGTAAATCGTATGAAATTCATTATAAAAAACACGAAGATTTCGTGAAGTCAACTTTGAGTAAAGCTGGTGTCGATCAGGCAGTTTTGCATACCGATCGCTCCTACATTCAGCCATTAAGTAACCTCTTTAAACGCCGCGGAACTCGATGAAAAAAACGATTTCATTTTGTTTTGCTCTCCTTCTCGCATGCAGTAGCCTTTGGGCGCAGCAAGCCAGCGTTAAATCCGACCGATACCGCATTCGTCTCGGAGAACCTTTTCAGTTAACCATTAAAGCAATAGTAGAAGACGGACAACGTGTTGTTTGGCCAGAAGTAACTGATACACTTGGCGGACATTTCGATATTCTCAAACGTGGTCCGGTTGATACGGTAGCTGATGCCGATCGAAAAGGCATGGAACTTCTGCAACAAATCGAAGCTACATCTTTCGATAGTGGAATGCACACCATGCCCGTTTTTGCATTCGATATCATCAACGGAAAAGGCGATACCGTTCACATTGTTTCTGATCCGCTAACCTTTCAAGTACTTACTGTTCCGGTAGATACTACTAAAGCTATCAAGGATATTCATGGTGTGGTAGATGTACCATTCGATATTGGAGAATATATTCCGTGGATTTTAGTTGGATTGCTTGTCGCTGCGCTATTGGTGGCGGGCATTTATCTCTGGTTGAAACGTAAACGTCCGGAAGCACCCAAAGCTCCAGAAGCACCTAAAACTCCAGCTTGGGAACGTGCTTTAGCTGCATTGAACGAAATTGGAAAGGAAAAAGCTTGGCAATCGGGTCGAGAAAAGCTCTATCATTCGGCTATAACCGATACCATTCGGGCTTACATCGAGGAACAATTTCAGCTTCCTGCAATGGAATCAACTACCGATGAAACACTCCACATGTTCCGGAAAGTTGTTACAGATACGAATACCAATCAAACCCTGAAACAGATTCTGATTCTAGCCGATTTAGTGAAGTTCGCCAAAGAACGTCCGCTACCTGCCGAACATGAACGAAGCTTGGAATTAGCTCGCAATTTTGTGGAGTTAACTCGTCCGCAGGAAATCATCCAACCGGAAACAGGAAAGGAGGAAACCCATGAATGAGTGGAACGGATTACGTCTTCCTCCAATTGATGAAATAACATTTGCACATCCTTGGGCTTTGTGGTTTTTACTCATCGTACCCATAATGGTTTTGTGGTACATCTTCAAAGGTCGCAAAGGCAAACCGGAGCTACAAATGGCAACACTGGCTCCATTCGTGGGGCGCAAACCATCGGCTGTAGTGCGCTTAATGCATTTGCCTTTCATCTTACGCTGCTTCACGGTTGCTTTAATCATTACGGCATTGTGTCGTCCTCAAACGAAACTGGCTTGGCAGGATATGACCACCGAAGGAATCGACATCATGTTAGCAATGGACCTTTCGCCCAGTATGCTTGCACGCGATTTCAAACCTAATCGCTTAGAAGCAGCTAAAAATGTTGGTATCGACTTTATTGATGGTCGTCCAAACGATCGCATTGGATTAGTTGTTTTTTCGGGTGAATCGTTTACACAATGTCCGCTTACGGTAGATCATTCGGTGTTGAAGAATTTACTTACTGTGGCTGAGCCTGATTTCCTGGCGGATGGAACTGCAATTGGGATGGGATTAGCTTCAGCCGTTAAGCGTTTGAAAGACAGCAAATCGGCGAGTAAGGTGATCATTCTAATTACCGATGGTGAGAATAATGCAGGTTCGGTTTCTCCTTTAACAGCTGCCGAAATTGCTCAGATTTACGGAATTCGTGTTTATACCATTGGTGTTGGAACTCGTGGAAGAGCCTATTCACCTGCTTACCGCTATCCGAATGGTGAATTTGCATTCGATTATGTGGAAGTGAGGATTGATGAGCCCTTGTTAGAGAAAATTGCTAAGATGACCGACGGACAGTATTTTAGAGCTACGAATAATGAGGCTTTGAAGGAAATCTATCAAAAGATTGATTTGCTAGAAAAGACACGATTTGATGTAACTGAATTTCGTCGTAAACGGGAAGAATTTTGGCCATTAGCTTTGCTTGCTGCCTTGTTTCTGTTTACCGAATGGCTATTGCGTAATACTTTAATGCGTTCTATTCCTTAAGCTATGTTCCGATTTGCCTATCCGTTTTTTCTTTGGGGCCTTGCCGTTTTACCGGTATTCGGACTTTTGTTTGCTGCCCGGATGTCGTGGAAACGTAAAGCCATCAAGCGTTTCGGTGATCCAGCATTGATGGAAGTGCTCATGCCTGACCGTTCGCAAGGAAAGATTCGTACTAAATTCTTCCTATTAGTTGGAGCTTGGATTTGTCTCATCATCGGCCTCGCCAACCCTCAAATTGGTTCTAAATACGAGGAAGTGAAACGTCAAGGTGTTGACTTAATCATTGCACTTGACGTATCGAATAGTATGTTGGCCGAAGATATCCGTCCAAACCGTTTGGAACGCTCGAAACAAGCCATTATCAAGCTACTCGATAAATTGCACGATGACCGAATTGGAATCGTCATTTTTGCGGGTGATGCATATCTACAATTGCCATTTACCAACGATTACGCTGCAGCTCGCATGTTTTTAAGCACGGTGAGCAACGAAAGCATTCAGTATCAAGGAACAGCAATAGGTGCAGCTATTCAAATGGGTGTGAAAAGTTTGCCTCGTGGAGGAATTCGAAATAAAGCAATCATTGTTATTTCGGATGGAGAAAATCACGAGGATGATGCCTTAGCAGAAGCCAAAGCTGCAAAAGAAGCTGGAGTGATTGTTCATACACTTGGAATTGGAACTCCCGATGGTTCACCTATTCCTGAAATGCGCGATGGGGAACGAATTGGATTTAAAACCGATGACGCTGGACAAACTGTAATTTCACGCATGAATCCGCAAATGCTACAAGAAATAGCACAAGCCGGAGGCGGAAAGTTTGTTCAGGCAAGTGGAAGCGACATTGGTTTGGAGGAATTATTTAATCAAATTAATTCCATGCAAAAATCCGATTTCGGAACCAAAGCTTTTACCGATTACGAAGATCGTTTTCAGAATTTCTTGGTTTTAGCTTTGATGATTTTATTAGTCGAATTTCTGGTGGATGAGCGTCGTAGCGCGATTTCTCGCAAGATGAATTTGTTCGGAACTAAACGTAAAAAACAATGAAGCAGCTTAGTTTAATTTATTTGCTGTGTGTGTCGGCTTTGGGATTTTCGCAAAGTGAAGCCAGTCATTTCCGTAAGGGGAATGAATTGTTTAAAGCTGGAAAATTCAACGATGCAGAAATTGAATACCGCAAAGGTTTGGCTAAGCAGGATAAATCTTGGACAGGTAAATACAATTTAGCAGATGCCTTGTATAAGCAAGATAAATTCAAGGAAGCCGAAGTCATTCTTGATTCACTTAGCAAAGGCACTAAAAACCAAAAACAACTTTCGTCGGTATATCACAACTTGGGTAATGCACAGCTCAAAGCGAAAGATTACGAAAAGAGTGTTGAATCGTTCAAAAAAGCCCTGAAACTCGATCCACAAGCGGAAGACAGCCGGTATAATTTGTCTTATGCTTTACAAAAACTTCGTCAGCAGCAGCAGCAACAGCAGCAACAACAACAAAATAAAGATCAAAAACAGCAGCAACAACAAAAGCAGCAACAGCAACAACAACAGCCGCAAGACAAGAAGCAGGAAGAGAAAAAGCAAAATATCAATCAGCAGGAAGCTGAGCGTATGTTAGATGCCCTTGATCGGGATGAAAAAGAACTTAGGAAAAAAACAGAAAAACGCGAAAGCCGCAACGGACAAGGTGGTAGCGGCAAAGACTGGTAATATTATCAAGCCATGAAACGAATAATTTTACTTGGTTTTTTCATTCAATGTGTGCTATTCATGCAAGCGCAGGAAGTGCGTTTTAATGGAAGTGCATCCAAAACAAAAGTGGCAGTTGGAGAGCAATTTCGTCTCACATACTCCATCAATACAAGCGCTTCGGGATTTAATGGTCCCGATTTGAGTGCATTCGATGTGTATTCTGGTCCAAACCAAAACACCAGCATGCAAATCATCAATAATGCGGTGTCTCAAACGCTCAGCTATTACTACATTCTCGCTCCGCGCAAAGAAGGAAAATTCACTTTTACTCCAGCTCAAATCAATGTTGCTAACGGACGTGTGCGTTCGAATGAAGTAAGTATTGAGGTAGTAAAAGGAAATCCAGCACAAACAACCAATCCCAATCCTGCTAATCCGCGTCAAAACGTAAATCCAGGAACAAATCAACCTTCAACTGCAGGTGCTAGCGATAAACTATTTATTAAAGCAATCCTGAATAAATCGAGTGCCTTTTTAGATGAGCAAGTTGAGGTGACATATAAGATTTACTCCAAGTACGGTCAAATCAACTTTTCAGACCTCAAACTGCCCACTTTCAACGGCTTCTACACCGAGGATATTAAGAGTCAAAACAACGATAAACTCGAGGTAGAGAATTACAATGGCAGTCAGTATTACACAGCCGAAATCAAGAAAACTTTACTCTTTCCGCAGAAAAGTGGAAAACTCGAAATTCCTGCTTTGGATGCAACCTGTTTAGTCCGTGAACGCGTGAATTCTCAGAGCTTCTTTGATCAGTTTTTTGGTGGTGGATATCGCGATGTGAGTGTGAAAGTGAAAAGTCAGCCGATGAGCATCCAGGTTTTTGCACATCCGGGTTCAGCTCGACCAGCCGATTTTAATGGTGCTGTAGGAGATTTTACTGTTACTGCTGAAATTGATAAAGATAAAGTTCGTTCGGGCGATCCAGTTAACTTAAAATTCACCATTTCGGGAAAAGGGAATTTGAAATTGTTAGAAGCTCCTGCACTTACATTTCCGCCCGAATTTGAGGGATATGATCCACAGATAAAAGACCAAATTCGAGTGACAGAAGCGGGTATGTCGGGTTCGCGTACATTTGAGTATTTACTTATTCCTCGCGCAGGTGGAGAATATGTTTTAGGACCATTTACCTACACGTATTTTTCTCCAACCAAGAAAAATTATGTGACCACTACACTTCCGCGCATGCTTATTCATGTAGATAAAACGGTGGGAGATCAAACCAATGTAGCTCGTTCGGGTTCGGGAACGGCACCTAAACAATTAGCGACCGATATTCGATTTAATAAAAAGAATACGCATGCATTTGAGCCTATCGATGAGCATCCCTTCTTTTTATCGGGTGGATTTTATGCATTAACAGCCTTGCCACCATTGAGTTTATTGCTTTTGTTATTCATGCGTCGTCGCCAAGCCGACCGTTCAGCTAATTCGGGTTTATATCGCATGAAAGAAGCTGGTAGCATGGCACAAAAGCGTTTGAAGAAAGCCGATGAGCTATTGAAGGCCGACAAGAAAGATGCGTTTTACGAAGAAGTATATCGGGCTTTGTATGGGTATTTGAGTGATAAATTACAAATACCTGCAGCCGAATTAGCTCGACCTAAAATCATGCAAGAACTCGGCAAACGACAAGTGCCTGAATTTGATTGCAACGAATTAATCAGATTGCTCGATGCATGCGAATTTGCACGTTTTGCACCAGGTGCTAGTTCAGGTATGCAGCAAGTTTTTACCGATTCCGTTTCCCTATTAACACGTACCGAAAAATACCTGAAGTCATGAGAAAAATCCTCCTCCTGATTGCCTGTTATTTTCTTGTTTTGTCTGCACAGGCATTATCGCCAGCCTCTTTATTTGCCGAAGCTGAGCAAGCATATATTGCTGGGAATTACAAAACGGCTATTATCAAATACGAGCAGATTTTATCTGAACAAAAAGCCGCGAATGCTGAATTGTATTTCAATCTCGGAAATGCCTATTACAAACTCACTGATTATCCGAACGCCATTCTCAGTTATGAACGCGCATTGCGTTTAGAACCAACAGATGAAGACGTTCGATTCAATTTGGCGCTAGCTAATCAACGTATCGAAGATAAAATAGAAGCTGTTCCTGAGCTGTTTTACAAACGCTGGTTTGTATCTATTCGCAGTCTTGCCGGCGCTGATGCCTGGGGAATTTTATTCCTTATTGCTTTATCGTTTTGTGCTGCCTCTTTCTTTTTGTTTGTCTTGGGCAAAACAGTCGCTATGCGCAAAATCGGGTTTTACGCTGGATTGTTCACCTTCCTTATTTCCTTGCTATTTCTGGGTTTAGGAATTTCTATGTATTCCATCCAAAATACCCATTCCGAAGCAATTGTTTTTTCAGGTAGCGTATCGGTTAAAAGCTCACCGGTAGAAAGCGGTACAGGCTTGTTTGTCATACATTCGGGCACCAAAGTAAGCCTCACCGACGAGTTAGGCGACTGGGTAAAAATCCGTCTAGCCGATGGAAATGTAGGTTGGGTTCAATTAGGTGATTTAGAGAAAATTTAGTTTTCCTTTTTTTGCAGCCGAGCAGACTTATTGCTTCTATTCATTTCATCAGCTGTAGCTATAGCGAAAGCTGGTGAAGCTATCCTTTCCGATGATTACATTCAATAGCTATTTTAATTCAATAAATAGTAATATTAAAAATATCTAATTCTGATTTGGTAATTCAAATCGGTAGTTTTTTATAATTACATACTTTCATTCATCTATTTTATAATAAGATCGTGTTTTTCACCCTTTTTAATTTGA
>DAOOQW010000089.1:2936-8311 GCA_035388945.1 Flavobacteriales bacterium | reverse complement strand
TGCTGATTACTTTTTGTCCGCCAATTAAAAACTCTGGTTGAGCATTATATTCTCCAGCAGGGATTAATGTTTCTACATTCCAGATATTTAATCCATGCATATCAAATTCGTATGCATTAACACGTGAATCAGGATTTAAGATTCCGATGTCTACGAACTTTTCTGAGAAATCAACATTCAAAATAGAAAGAGTAACAGTATCTCCTGGATTGTATAATCCACCAGGGAAGTTGCAATGGTTATGTGGTAAGTTCCCTGTATGTGGGTGATTAACACCATAATTCACACAGCTTGAAATCAAAGATGCTTCAAACACGGTGATTTTCCCATCTTGATTGATATCATTACAAGCGGTAACTGGCATGTCGTAACCTAAAATGTCTGTTACGTATTTATGTGCATCAGCCATTTCTTGTGAGCCAGAAAGATTCACATCTCCCATTTGGCGCATTCCGCCGCAGTTTCCTTCACAATCGAGTTTGGAGTTCCCATAAACCTCTCCGTTACAATCGATAAATGGTTCGCAATCGTCGAGAAGAGCAATTGTACGTGCCCCATTTTGATCTCTTCCTAAACGAATACATACTTGAGCCCAGTTATTCGTGTGTGACAATTCAACACGACCCATTGCATCAGGAGAATTATCCCAGTTTACACGAACCACCATGGTATAGCGCCCAGTGTCGATTTCGGTAATATCCATCCACTGACAATCAAGACCAGAGTTATAAATATCGCCACATTGACGAGAAATACCCATGTTAGAACATCCAAACTGAGCAGTACCGCCATCGCCACATTCTAAGTCGAGAACGCAGAAACCATTTTTGAAACCAACTGGAATAGCTGTACCTGCTTCGTTATACATGATGTATTCGGCATAACCGCTATAATGTGCGTGACCGTGACAGTTACCAAAAGAAAATTGAGATGGTTGAGTTGTTGGGCTACCGATGTAATAATCGGACGTTCCAATGTTTTTGATGTGTGTTGTGAAACGTATCAGATCGCGCGTGCCGTAACCTGTTAAACATCCTTCAACTACAGAACAAGTTGCAGCCTCAATCGTGGAAAGATAAATGGATGTTTTAATGGTGTTTTCAACCACAATTAAATCGGGGCGACCTTCAGGACAATTTGGATCTCCATCTAAATAACAAACTCCCGGAACCGAAGCAACTGGATTGAAATTACAGGCTGTTGGATCCATACAACCTACAACAGGACCGTTATAGTTTAAAGTCCAATTAATTTCTCCAGCACAATCTTGTTGAGAATCTCCAATTCGAATGTAGTATGTGTGGCCAGCTTCCATTAAAGCATTAACGCGAGCTTGATCTCCGCAACCACCAGCATTATCGTCGTAATAAATGGTTCCTTCGTTGGTGTTCGTTACAAGTAAACCAGCACAATGATCGTATACCCAAAGCTTGGTGTTACACGTATTGATTACGCAAGTTGAAATGAAATACATTCCTGAAGAATCTGGAGTAAATGTGTACCACGTATTGCGTTGTGGAGCTGTGTGACTACCTGTTGTTGTCGGGATAGCTGAAATACAATCGCCACCGGGAGGACAGTTAAATTCTACTGTTTGGCCTGCTCCATAATTTCCGCCTGTAGCAACGGTATCTCCAGCTAAAACGATGTAGTAAGAACCGTTACCATAACCGCAGCAAATACCATCGCCCGCTCCATCATTGATAGTAAACGAAACGCAGGTTTCTGGGTTTACACAAACGGTTGTTCCGGTTGATGTTCCAGTTGCTAGTGATGTTCCACCACTACTAAGGCTCCAGGTTATTTCCTGAGGATAGTTGTCGGGATTGATGATGACGGTTACCGGAATTAGCGGACTTGTGCATTGTGCCTGAAGATTACTTGAAAATAGTGCGCTCAATGCAAGTAAACAAAACAGAAAATAAGGTGCGCGTAAAACGTGCTTCATTTAGAGATGTATTTGTGGATTTTAAACACGAAGGGCTTAAAATTAGTCATTTATAACTAATTCCAAGCCCCAGATGCGATATTGGTTAAAAACCTGCTGGTGTCGGCTTGTTTTTTACGGTATTTTCAATTTGCTGAATTACTTCTTCTGTGAGCAATGGAACCACATCTAGTGCTTTGAAATTGTCGATTAAATGATCTTTACGGGAAGCGCCAAGAATTACCGTGCTCACGTTTTTATTTTTCAAGCACCAAGCGATGGATAACTGCGGAAGTGTTGTGCCGAGATCTTGAGCCAATACCGTTAGTTCGCGAGCAATGTGCAGGTTTTCGTCGGTATGCATTTTATCGCGAAGCCATTCTAAGCCTTGCATGCCGAGCCGCGTTCCTTCAGGAAATCCCGTGTTGTATTTACCGGATAAAATTCCAGATGCTAATGGAGACCAGATTGTTGATCCATAGCCCATTTCGGAAAAGATGCGTTCGTATTCTACCTCGAAACGATCGCGATGTAGCAAGTTATATTGCGGTTGTTCCATGGTTGGCGGAATCAAATGTTCGCGGCGGGCAATGTGAAATGCCTCCATGATTTGTTGAGAGCTCCATTCGGAAGTTCCCCAATAGAGAATTTTTCCCTGGCGGATAAGGTCGTTCATCACCCAAACGGTTTCTTCCATGGGCGTATTCGGATCGGGACGATGACAGAAAAATAAATCGAGGTAATCGAGTTGGAAGCGCTTTAATGCCGCATGACAAGCTTCGAACACGTGTTTACGCGACAATCCGGTTTGGTTGGGTTTATCGCCGCCCCAAAACACCTTGCTTGAAACCACATAGGAATCGCGTCGCCAATCCTGTTTTTTGAGGATGTTACCCATGACGATTTCGCTTTTTCCACGTGCGTAGATTTCGGCATTGTCGAAAAAGTTAACTCCATTTTCGTAGGCGGTGACCATGAGTTCTTCTGCTACATCATCGCTGATTTGTTTGCCGAAAGTGAGCCAAGAACCTAATGATAAAGCGGATAGTTGCAGACCAGAACGGCCTAAACGACGATATTCCATGATTTTATTTTTCTAGTGTTAAATTGCTAAGCGTAATAATGCAATTACGTCGAAAATGTTTGATTTAATCCCGTAAACCTAAAAATTGGAAAATTGCCGAGTACATTTACCGACTACCAATTTAATTTTCAAAATTATTCTATGCGTAATCATCTACTGATTTGTCTTTCTTTTACAGCCTTAATTGCCTGTAATTCATCTACCGAAATGACACGTAAACCTTATGAATGGCCGGATGCGAAAGCACCTATAGCAGAGAAAAAAGAACATCTTCGAATTATTCATGGCGACACTGTTCGGGATGATTATTATTGGATGATTGATTATTTCAAAAAAGGTCCGGATAGCACCAAGGTGGTGGATTACCTAAAGGCGGAGAATGCCTATTTAGAAACCATGATGGCTGGGACGAAAAAGTTTCAGGAGAATTTATTTACTGAAATGAAGGCTCGTATCAAGGAAAAGGACGAATCGGTACCGTATTTCAATAAGGGCTATTTTTATTATTACAAGACCGATGAGGGCAAAGAATACTTTAAGTTTTGTCGTCGAAAAGGCAGCATGGAAGGAGCGGAGGAAGTTCTATTAGATGCAGATAAAATGGCTGAAGGCAAATCGTATTTTTCTTTGGATGCTATGGAAGTAAGTCCGGATAATTCGATGATTGCTTATGCTGTAGACGAAGTTTCGCGCCGACAGTATACGATTCACGTGAAGAATTTGGCCACAGGAGAAACATATTCGGATCAAATAGCTGGAACATCGGGGAATTTATGCTGGGCGAATGATAACAAAACGATTTTCTACACTTCGAACAATCCGGTTACACTGCTTTCGGAGAAGATTAAACGCCACACACTTGGCAGCGATGCAAAAACCGATGTAGTTGTTTACGAAGAGAAAGATAAAACCAATTATATCGGTGTGGATAAGTCGAAAGATGACCAACACATTATGATATATTCGAGTGCTACGATGTCGTCGGAGATTTATTTGTTGGATGCGAATAAACCAACCGGAGCGTTTCGTTCGTTTCAAGCACGCATGAAAGATGTGCTCTATTATGTAACTCCTTTGGCTGATCGATTTTTAATTACTACGAACTGGAATGCGAAAAACTTCCGTTTAATGGAATGTCCATTAGACAAAACAGGTTCGGATAATTGGAAGGAAGTTATTGGCAATCGTAACGATGTGTTGCTTCAGGGCGTGGCAGAATTCAAAGATTTTATAGTGTTGAGCGAGCGGAAGGATGGATTAGTAAAACTACGTGTGAGAAGCTTGAAAGATGGGAAAGAGCATTACGTAGATTTTGGTGAAGCAGCTTACATGGCGAATTTCTCTACCAATGTGGATTATTCGAGTTCGGTGCTTCGATATTCATACACATCCATGACAACTCCTGGTTCGGTGTTCGACTACGACATGAATACGCAAGAACGGAAGCTCTTGAAGCAGCAAGAAGTTGTGGGTGGATTTGATCCAAAAAACTATGTGACCGAGCGTATTTATGCCAAAGCAAAAGATGGTACACGCGTTCCGATTTCGTTGGTTTACAAGCAAGGTTATAAGAAAGATGGAACAGCTCCATTGTTGCTTTATGCTTATGGTTCTTACGGAAATAGCACGGATGCAGGATTTAACTCAAACCGGTTGAGTTTGTTAAACCGTGGATTTGTATTCGCCATTGCTCACATTCGTGGCGGACAAGAAATGGGGCGCCAATGGTACGAAGACGGGAAATTGATGAAGAAGAAAAACACCTTTACCGATTTTATTGATTGTGGTGAATTTTTGATTCAAGAGAAATACACATCCAAAGGACATGTTTACGCGCAAGGTGGAAGTGCTGGAGGTTTGTTGATGGGCGCTATTGCGAATATGGCTCCTGATTTATGGAATGGTGTTATTGCTCAAGTTCCGTTTGTGGATGTGGTGAATACGATGCTGGATGAAAGCATTCCACTTACAACGAATGAGTTTGATGAATGGGGAAATCCAACAAACAAGGATGCTTACGAGTACATGAAAAGCTATTCACCTTACGAAAATGTTGAGAAGAAGAATTACCCAAATATGCTGGTAGCAACAGGCCTTCACGATAGTCAAGTTCAGTATTTTGAACCCGCTAAATGGGTGTCCAAACTACGCGCTATGAAAACCGATAAGAACGTGTTGTTTTTGCATACCAATATGGAATTTGGGCATGGTGGCGCATCGGGACGATTTGATTATTTGAAAGATGTTGCCTTGAATTATGCCTTCTTGTTTTCGTTAGAAGGGATTGTAGAATAATCCAACGCTATAGCGATATACGAAATTCTGCAAAAGGGATAGAGGCGAGTTCCCACGAGCCGAAAGCCC
>DAOOQW010000089.1:0-2836 GCA_035388945.1 Flavobacteriales bacterium | reverse complement strand
ATGCAGATAGCGGATGCATTTTGTCTACCTTTGCCCAACATTTTACGGCTCTGACCGTTCTCTTTTTGCAATGACAAACGACTCCCTCATCGCGACCGACGCAACGATATTGTTTGCTGGTGATTCAGGCGATGGAATTCAACTTACAGGTGATCAGTTTACCACGACCACCGCACTTTTTGGTAACGACGTAAGTACCTTTCCTAATTTCCCCGCTGAGATTCGTGCTCCACAGGGCACATTGGCGGGAGTTTCGGGATTTCAGATAAAATTTGGTTCGGAAGAAGTTTACACTCCCGACGACAATTGCGACCTCTTGGTGGTGATGAATGCTGCGGCTTTGAAAGCCAACCTAAAACAACTGAAAGCCGGAGGAATGATTATCGCCAACACCGAAGGCTTTGATGGTAAAAACCTACGTTTAGCGAAGTTTCCCGAAGGCGTTAATCCGCTCGAAGATGGCTCGCTCGACAGCTATAAACTCTACACGTTTGACGTGACCAAAATGACCAAAGCCACATTGGAAGGCAGCGGTTTGGGCACCAAAGAAATTGATCGTACCAAGAACATGTTTGTGCTTGGGTTTATCTACTGGATTTACAATCGTCCGCTAGAGCATACAATTAAATTCTTGGAGCAGAAGTTTGCGAAACGTCCCGAGATTGTTGAGGCGAACATCAAAACCCTCAAGGCTGGTTATCATTACGGCGATACGAGCGAAACCTTCATGCAACGTGTGCAGGTAAAGCCCGCTAGCATTGAGCCCGGTATTTACCGCAACATTAACGGAAATCCTGCCACAGCTATTGGATTGATTGCTGCTGCTCAGAAATCGGGATTACCCTTGTTTCTAGGATCATATCCAATTACGCCCGCATCGGATATATTGCACGAATTGTCGAAGCACAAAAACTTTGGTGTTCGCACGTTTCAGGCGGAAGATGAAATTGCTGCCATTACCTCATCTATTGGAGCTGCATTTGGCGGATCATTAGCTGTTACAACCTCTTCGGGACCGGGCATTGCCTTGAAAACCGAAGCGATGGGATTGGCCATTATGCTTGAATTGCCCTTGGTTGTTATCAATGTGCAGCGTGGCGGACCATCAACCGGATTACCTACGAAAACCGAGCAAGCCGATTTATTACAAGCAGTTTATGGTAGAAATGGCGAAGCGCCGATGCCAGTCATTGCTGCTCAAACACCTTCGGATTGTTTTTATGCAGTGTACGAAGCGTGTCGCATTGCGGTGGAGCATAGCACACCCGTATTTTTCTTGAGTGATGGATATTTAGCGAATGGTGCTGAGCCTTGGAAGTTTCCAACATCGGCCGATTTGCCAAGCATTACGGCCCGTTTTGCCACAGAAGAAGATCGCATTGAAGGGAAATTTTTGCCTTACAAACGCGATGAAAAACTAGCGCGTAAATGGGCTGTTCCGGGCGTGAAAGGCCTAGAGCATCGTATTGGTGGTTTGGAGAAAGAAAACGAAACAGGGAACATCAGTTACGATCCCGATAACCACGAGTTTATGGTTAAGCTGCGCGCCGAAAAGGTGAACCGCATTGCCGATACCATTCCTTTGCAAACGCTCGACAATGGTCCTGAAAAAGGAAAACTTCTGATTGTTGGCTGGGGCTCGACGTATGGCTCGATTAAAACGGCGGTAAAACGTGCGTTAGAAGAAGGCTATTCGGTTGCTCATGCGCATGTTCGTTACATTCATCCATTTCCTAAAAACTTGGGCGAGCTGATGAAAAATTATGACCATGTGTTGGTGCCGGAAATGAACAACGGACAATTGGTTCGTTTGCTGCGCGACCAATACCTCGTTCCTGCCGAAGGGCTGAATAAAATCAAGGGTATTCCATTTACTTCGGAAGAACTCTATACCAAAATCACAACACTTGCCTGATATGAGCACGCTCATTAACGATAGCATTCCCGCGGCATTTACCGCAAAAGATTTAGTGACCGATCAGGACGTACGTTGGTGTCCGGGTTGTGGCGATTATTCTATTTTGAAGCAGGTACAAACCGTACTTCCAGAATTGGGATTGAAACGCGAAGAAATTGTTTTCATTTCTGGAATTGGTTGCTCCTCGCGCTTTCCATATTACATGGAAACGTATGGTATGCACTCTATTCATGGTCGTGCTACTGCCATTGCATCGGGATTGAAAGCAACTCGCCCCGATTTAAGTGTGTGGATTATTACCGGTGATGGCGATTCGCTTTCGATTGGAGGAAACCACTTCATTCACCTGTTACGCCGCAATTTTGACGTGAACGTATTGTTGTTTAACAACGAGATTTACGGCTTAACGAAAGGTCAGTATTCACCGACTTCGGAATTAGGAAAAGTGACTAAATCCTCACCTATGGGTTCGGTGGATCATCCATTCAATCCATTGGCATTGGTGATGGGCGCTGACGGGACTTTTGTAGCTCGCTCAATGGATCGCGACCCGATTCACATGCGTACTATTCTTAAGCGTGCACATGCTCATAAGGGAACTTCCTTGGTGGAGATTTACCAAAACTGTAATGTGTTTAACGATGGCGCGTTTGAAGTCTTTACTGAGAAATCGAGCAAGGCTGATGAAACGATAATGGTTGAACATGGACAGCCGCTAATTTTCGGAGCACAAAAAGACAAGGGTATATTACTCGATGGCTATACTCCGCGTGTGGTTTCGTTGAATGATGTTTCGGCAAACGACCTCTGGATTCACGATGAGCACAACCGTGCAAAAGCCAATTTGTTGGTGCGTTTCTTTGATGACGCATCGGTAGAAGGCCATTTTCCTCGTCCGTTTGGTGTGTTTTACTCAGA
>DAOOQW010000088.1:6897-8348 GCA_035388945.1 Flavobacteriales bacterium | reverse complement strand
GAATGAGGTTTTTCAACTCGGCATCTTGCGTTTCAATGGTTAAGTTGGAAAGTTCCGATTCGGTATAAGTAATGGGATTCCCATAAGTCGATTCACCTAAAGGTCCAGTTGTAGCAAGACAAAATTGAATATTGGTATTTACCCCAAGTGCATTATGATATTGTCCAGAATTTGAAAAAGCAGCATTGAGATGATCAATTCCATTATAGATATCGATGTAATGTCCATAGGGATCTTGCCCTGGAAGGTAAACCACATGTATTACCACAGGTATAGTCAATACCGAACGATCATTAGCAGGACGAGCTTGCTGTTGGATGAGAATATTCTGAATGGCTTCACGCGTTTTAAACGTGGGATCAGCTTCGCGTTTTGCACGTAAATATTCATCAGTAAAACAGCGTGGAGGCTGAGTATTATCGGTATTCTGCTGAGCGAGTAGGGATAACTGGCTAACGAGAAGAAAAAGACATGCGTAGAAATACTTCATCATTGGGTAGATTTTGGTGAAAGATTGCATGCGAGTTATCCATATAATGGCAATTCAAATCAATCAGATTTATTTCTGAAGAAATGCTAGTGAAATATTACCAAAAACAGATATAAACAAGGTTGGGATGAAGTCTAAATATAGCAATAAATTATCAGTTGAGTTTAAATAGTAATATAAAAGCACAATTACAGGTATAAACGTATTTAAACCACTAATAAACAAGACATAAAAATTCCTTAACAAGAAAATCATCCTTGCAAACAATCTTTGAATGAAAATTAAATCAATGTGCTTCTAACCAATTCATTCCTGTACCTATTTCCACTTCAATAGGAACGGTGGTTTGAAAGGCTGTACGCATGTGATGTAGAATAATTGGCTTTAAAATTTCGAGCTCGTCTTTATGTGCATCAAATACCAATTCATCATGCACCTGTAAAGTCATTTTAGAGCGTAAATTTTTCTCTTTTAATTCTTGGTGAATGCCAATCATCGCCATTTTAATTAAATCGGCAGCAGAACCTTGAACAGGCGAATTAATTGCCTCTCGTTCGGCAAATCCACGAATGGTGAAATTACGTGAATTAATATCTTTCAAATACCTGCGACGCCCCATCATCGTTTTCACGTATCCATTGGCACGAGCGAATTCTAGCGTGCTGCTCATGTAACCTTTTATTCCAGGATATTGTGCAAAATAATTCTCAATTAATTCAGCCGCTTCTTTACGTGGAACGCCTAATCGTTGAGAAAGTCCGAATGCTGATATCGAATAAATAATTCCAAAATTCACCATTTTCGCCTTGCTCCGCATTTCCCGTGTCACATCCTCTAGAGCTACACCATACACGCGCGCAGCCGTTGCTTGGTGAATGTCGATGCCTTTGGTAAATGCCTCCAACATGGCTTCTTCTTTCGCAATTTCAGCTACCAAACGTAATTCAATCTGACTATAATC
>DAOOQW010000088.1:0-6797 GCA_035388945.1 Flavobacteriales bacterium | reverse complement strand
CGGTAATCGAGCAGTTTCGCGGCAATCGGATGCTCCTTTTCGAGTTTGCTGAGAATTTCTTCACCAGTTGCAAATTGTCCCGTTTTGGTTTTTTCGGCTCCAGGCAATTTTAATTTATCAAACAATATTTCCCCTAATTGTTTGGGAGAATCGATGTTGAATTCTTGTCCAGCCATTTCCCAAATCGCATCGCGCAAGAGAATTAAATCGCTTTGTAATTCTTCGGAATAATTCGCTAAAAATGCTTCATCCACTTTTACGCCTTCGTATTCCATATCGGCTAAAACAGGAATAAGCGGCAATTCAATTTTCTGCAATACATCTACCACTTCTCTTTTCTCCACCATGGGCTGAATAACATGCTTTAATTGCAACGTGATATCAGCATCTTCGGATGCATATTCTACAACTTGCTCCACCGGCACATCGCGCATCGTTCCTTGGTTTTTTCCGCGTTTTCCAATGAGTTCGGTAATGGAAACAGGCGTGTATCCCAAATAGGTTTCGCTCAAATAATCCATTCCGTGTTTCATGTCGGGCTCAACTAGATAATGCGCTAACATGGTATCATAAACGGGCAAGGAAACTTCTACTCCAAACTGACGCAAAACGAGCAAATCGAATTTAACGTTTTGTCCAATTTTAAGGATGGTTTTACTCTCGAGCAAAGGCTTGAAATAACTGAGAATCCGGCTCACTTCTTCCTTATCCGAAGGCGTTGGGACATAATACGCTTCACCTTCTTTTACACTAAAAGAAAGTCCGACTAATTCCAAACTAAAATAATCGAGCGACGACGTTTCAGTATCAAAACAAAATTCCGCTTGTTGTCCGAGTAAATCAGCCAGATTTTTTAATTCTTCCTCACTTTCTACACGAAAATACGTATGCGGTGTATTGCTGATATTTTTCCCTTTTTCGGCTGGTTCGGGATGATCTTCTTCTGGATTATTTTCCTCCCCGAACATAGAAATTTGTCCGTTAGATGGCTTAGGTGCTGCAGGAATACTCTTTTTAACTTCAGGCGCTATCTGCTGATTCACACTAAAATCGGCACCCAAGATTCGACGGCCCATAGAGCGAAATTCGAGCTCGGTAAATAAGGCAGCTAATTTCTCTTTATCGGGTTCAGATATTAATAAATCCTCATCGCTCACTTCAATTGGTACATCCAAAATAATGGTAGCAAGCATTTTCGAAATATGTGCCTGATCGACAAATGCCTCCACATTTTCTTTCATTTTCCCTTTCAATTCATGCGAATGGGCAATCATATTTTCCATCGAGCCATACTGCTGAATGAGCTTCTTGGCAGTCTTTTCACCAATTCCTGGAATTCCCGGAATGTTATCCGAAGCATCGCCCCACATACCCAAAATATCGATCACTTTCAATGGATCATCAATCTCCCATTTTGCACAAATTTCCGGAACACCTAAAATCTCAATATCGTTGCCCATACGAGCCGGTTTGTACATGTAAATATTGGGCTCAACCAGCTGTCCGTAATCCTTATCGGGCGTAACCATATACACCACATGTCCCTCGCGCGCCTTCACTTTTGCGATGGTTCCAATAATGTCGTCGGCTTCATAACCAGCCAATTCGAGCATCGGAATATTAAATGCACTAATTATCTCTTTAATCCAAGGTAAATTGCTCTGAATATCTTCGGGCATTGCCTCGCGGTGAGCCTTGTAAAAGCTGTGTTCCACGGCACGATTAGTCTCCGCAGCCGAATCAAATACCACCGCAATATGGGTAGGTTTTTCCTTCAGCATCAGCTCCACCAGCGTATTCGTAAAACCCGATGCAGCACTCACATTCATGCCTTTAGAATTCATCAGCGGATTCCGGCTAAAGGCAAAATAAGCTCGGTAAATCAAGGCAAAGGCGTCTAATAAGAAAAGACGCTTATCGTCGTGTGGGTTGATGTTCATGCGACGAAGATAATGGATGATTTGAAGATGTGGCGATTTGAAAATTTGAAAATGATAGATATTCACTCTTGCAGCATCGGAATTCATTCCGAGTATTGTTGGTGTGCTCCCTTCGACAAGCTCAGGGAGCGTATAAATCCGCGCGCTGAGCTTGTCGAAGCGTGCTATTTGTGATGTGCTGATGTGCTAGTTTGCTGATGTGCTGTTTTGATTGAGGTAAACTGCTACCGCGCGCTGAGCTTGTCGAAGCGTGCTGATTACACTGTCCTGGAATTTATTACTTGGGCGCCCGGGCAGGCTATCGGTTCGTGGGAACTCACCTCTATCCTTGGCGCGGCATACGTTTAATCTGCGGCAAAATGCTAAAAAGGAATTATTTCGTGCCTTCTGCTTGATTCCGGCGAATCTCGACTTTCGTTTGTTTACCTAATATTTTCCCGCTTCGGGCATGAATCGTCATCATGCGCTGGCGGCGGACTAAGGCACCTTTTTTCTTATCGAAATATTGATTCTCTGATCCGGTAGATCGAATAATTTTCTTGCTCAAATAATCGCGTTCAGCAGTCACCACCCAAGCGTCTCCATTGGGAGTTCGAGCGGCAGTCCAATCTTCGCGGAAACGTAAAAAATTAATAAACTTCGCATACCGAATCGCATCTTCTGCGGTAAATTCGAGCGTGTCTTTACGACCTGAATCTATTTTTGTGGCTGCATTTGCATGAGTAAACTGACAAAGAAAAACACCCAAACTCAATACGAAAATCCGGAATTTTATCGACTGGCTCATACGCTCAAATTGAAAGGCTAAGATAAGTACAGTTTCGATTTCTACGCCCAAGCAAGCATAAGGTTTATTAAAAATCGCTTTACTTTAATTTCTCGCCCAACAACCGAGCTTGACGAAGCCATTTTTTTCTTTGTGCAGCATTTGAATTACGCACAATTCCAAAATAATTAACTTGAACAGGATTAATTCCGCAAAATTGAAGCGTCGAACGTTTAAGCATATTTACACTCGGTCTTCCATACATCAACCAATAATACCAACCCGGTTGATCTAGCGTAGTCAAAATATTGGCGGTTTTTCCACGCAATAATTTTATTTGGAAATTGGAATTCTCTTTATACGAAAATGCCATTCCGGGTAAAAACAATAGGTCGATAAATCCCTTACTCAAAGCTGGTAATCCACCCCACCAAACTGGATGTACCCAAACTAAATGATCGGCCCAACAAATCCACTCCCATGCTAGTACTAAATCGGGTTCTAATTCGGTACGTTTTCGATATCCATAACGTAAAACAGGATCAAATTTCAATTCCGAAATAACTAACAGTTTTACTTCTGCCCCTGCATTTTCAGCACCTTGAATATAAGCTTTAGCAAGAGCTGCATTGAAACTTTCCGGGTCGGGATGCGCCTGTATTACCAGTATTTTCTTCATGTATCGGGAAGGTTAAATTTTCAATCCTTCCGCAACAAAACTAAATTGGGCGCAGCATAGCCGAACTAGACATTTGTCCTTAAATCATAGCTTTTCTTAGTCGACTTAAATGCCTTGGTGTAATTCCTAAATACGATGCGAGATAATGTTGAGGAATATACTTCACATATAAAGCGTGTTCACAAATGAGACTTTCGTAACGTTCTTGAGCCGATTGTTTGAGAAAAGAAGCAATTCGTTTTTCGCTATCCACATATTGCATTTCAGTGAGAATTCGGCCTATTTGCTGCCATTCAACACTTCGTGAATACAGAGATTGAAGCTCATCGTAAGTTAAAACCCAAAGTTCCGTCTCCACCAATGCCTGAATATTTTCCTCCGATGGTGTTTGGGTAATAAAACTCGAAAATGCCGACATTAATTCCTGCTCAAAACGAATACAGCTTGTCACTTCTGTACCTTCAGCGGTATGATAAAACGAACGTAATATTCCACTATCAATAAATACCATTTCCCTACACACATTTCCTTCTCGAATAAAGAAATCATTTTTAGCTAATTTTCTCGGTTTAACTAAACTATTCAACACAAGCAATTCGGCTTCTGGTAATAGTTGCAGGGATTGTATTGCTTTTATAATTGATTTCAAACTTTAGCAGAATTTAATTAATTCAATTTCCATTAATCCAAATGAATACTATTTATATGCTTGAATAAGAACTTCAGTAGGGATTTTTAGACTCACATTTATCTGACGAATCATCTCTAAAGTAAGTTTTCGTTTCTTGCTTAAAATCTCGCTGGCTCTACTTTTCAGTCCAACAACTTTAGCTAAATCTGACTGATTATAACCCATTTGTTCCATTCTAAATTTTATTGCTTCAATAGGATCGGGAAAATCAATTGGAAAATGATGAGTCTCATAATTATCAATCAGAATGCTTAATATTTCTAATTCATCTCCTTCTGGAGTTCCTTTTTTTGCATCAAAAATCTCCTCCAACCTACTTAATGTAGCTTGATAATCTTGCTCGTTCTTAATTGGTTTGATGGTCATTTCTTTAGATTTTATTTGCGTCAATTTTATCGTATTCAGCGTGCGTGCCAATAAATCGAATCCAAATCATTTGATAATCGAAATTAACCCGAACAATCAAACGATAGGTATTTCCTTTAATGTTGAAAACAATCCGATTGTCTTTTAAAAAGCTTGCATTAGGATATTCCCTTTTCACATCAGAAGGATTTGTCCATTGTGCACTATTTGCCTCTTGAAACCAAGAAAGAAGCTGCTCTTTACTATCAGCATGCTTTTCCCAGAAATCTCGCAATGTTCGCCTCGAAATTATCCTCAACGTCGATTAGTTTTTACAAAGATAAACAAAGTTCCCAAATTGGGAAGCTAAAGTAGTGAGTAATTAATGTTCTTTATTTGACATTCCATTCAGTAGTTTTGAAACATTTGAGATTTGTTTCTTAAATACCGAATACGAAAACAGTAATTGAATAAATAATTCGTCTTATGAAAAATCTAATTAGTTTTCTAATGTGCCTTTTTGTTAACTTATCCATACACGCACAAGGCAATTATATTCACACATCAGGCCGACATATTCTTGGTCCATGCGGCGATACACTTCTGATTCAAGGAGTGAATTATGCTCCCTACAATTGGGGTTATTTAGCTGATGAATTAAGATTAGATCAGATTGCACAAAGCGGCGCCAATGCGGTCCGTTTGGTGTGGTACACGAGCAATAATGCAGCTCCCGTTTATGCGAATTTAGATGCATTAGATTCAGCTATTACTCGTTGTACGCAACTTGGAATGATTGCCATAGTCGAACTTCACGATTTCACCTGTTCAAACGATGCCGCTGGATTAATCACAGGTTTATCTTGGTGGGAACAACCCGAAGTAATTAATCTACTCGATCGAAATAAAGAGAGCATTATTGTAAATATCTCCAACGAAAGCTTGTATTATAATTGGGGAAGCAATCCGGCTCAATCATTAAGCACGTATTTCAGCACCTATTCGACCATTATTTCCAACCTACGAGCACATCCCGAATTTAAATTCCCATTACTGATTGATGCACCCGATTGCGGTGGTTCTTCCGATGCATTTGTCACTGCTTCTACTGCTGCCAATTTGATTGCAACCGATCCGGAACAAAATCTAATTTTCAGCACGCATACGTATTGGTATGCCCAAACAAACAACGATTCTAGCCTTATTTATCAACGTTTAGCGAATGTTTGCAATGCCAATATTCCACTGATTGCTGGCGAAGTTGCCAATTCACAAGATGATACCGAATTGTGTCAATATGCACTGAATTATTCTGCCGTAATTAATAGTTGCAATTCCCTTCAAATGGGCTGGTTAATTTGGTGTTGGGATCGCGATGGTTGTCCCGATCGACAAATGAGCAGCGACGGTAATTTCGCACATTTAACGACTTTGGGAAATGATATTTTGAATAATTCGAATTATGGTTGGACTGTTCATCCACCTCAAAAAAGTAAATACCTCACTACTGCCGATTGTAGCTTAGGAAATAATGCAATAAACGACACCCGTTTCAATATTCAAATCAGCAAATCCAATAATCAATTGAACCTCTCCTCTACCTCAACAATACAGCAGATCCGCTTATTTGATGCACAGGGAAAAGTGTACCCAATTCTTCCAAATGGAACGAATACTTATTTATCGAATGAATTAATTCCCGGTATTTATTTCATCCAAGCACAGGATTCAAAAGGTAATAGCTTTCACCAGAAATTTCTTGTGAATTAATATGATATTTTATCCGCCCATCAACAAATAGTGGCAAGCATTTAGGTCCACAAAGACAGCATTTAATTTAAAAACAAAGCATTCAAACTAATTGAAAACAAATTTCAAAGATTATGCAGAGACACCATCACTATAATAGTACAATTAAGTGGACCGGGAATAATGGGACTGGAACTGACAATTATAGAAATTATGAAAGAAGCCATCAGATAATAATTGAAAATAAATCGATTATTTTAGGTTCGTCTGATCCTGCATTCCGAGGAGACAAAACAAAACACAATCCAGAAGATTTGTTAGTCGCTTCAATATCGTCTTGTCATATGCTTTGGTATTTACATTTGTGTGCTGAAGCGGGTATAGTTGTTCTAGACTATATTGACAACGCAATTGGGATTATGATTGAATCATCAAATGGTGGAGGACAATTTACCGAAGTGATTCTTAATCCTACTGTAGTTGTAACAGAAAATTCTATGTCTGATAGAGCAAAAGAATTACATCGGAAAGCAAACGAATTATGTTTTATAGCAAATTCTGTTAATTTCCCAATTCACCATAATCCTATTATTAAAATAGCTTGAGTCTAACATTATGCAGAGAATT
>DAOOQW010000087.1:0-8442 GCA_035388945.1 Flavobacteriales bacterium | reverse complement strand
GGAATTCTTGCTGGCGATAAAATCGTGAAAATCGAAGGTGAAAATATGGCTGGCATCAAAATCAAAAACAAAGATGTCATTAGCCGCCTCCGTGGAACGCGCGGTACCATTGTTAAAGTTAGCGTATTTCGTAAAGGCGTTAAAAACCTAATCGATTACAGCATCACCCGCGATAAAATTCCACTCACCAGTATCGATGCTACCTACATGGCCGATTCTGAAACAGGTTACGTGAAACTTAGCCGTTTTAGCGCCACTTCAGGTACCGAATTCACCGAAAGCCTCGAAAAACTCAAAGGCAAAGGAATGAAGAACCTTATCCTCGACCTTACAGGAAACGGTGGTGGTTACTTGCAAACTGCTATCGATATTGCCGATCAATTCCTAACCAACGAAAATCTTGTTGTTTACACACAAGGTAGAACCGTTGCTTCAAAAGCGCCGTATTATTCCACTTCTAAAGGAATGTTCGAGAAAGGTAAACTCATCGTGCTTATCGATGAAGGCTCAGCTTCTGCATCCGAAATTGTCTCAGGTGCAGTTCAAGATCTCGATCGCGGACTCATCATCGGTCGCCGCTCTTTTGGTAAAGGTCTCGTTCAAAATTCCTTTCCTTTCCCCGATGGTTCAGCTATGCGTATGACTACCGCTCGTTACTACACACCTTCTGGAAGATGTATCCAAAAACCTTACGAAAAAGGTGTAGATGATTATTACGACGATCTAAACAAACGTTTCAAACACGGCGAATTCACCAACCGCGATAGCATCACATTTGCCGACTCGCTTAAATTCTACACCATTGGTAAACGTCTCGTATACGGTGGAGGTGGCATCATGCCTGATTTGTTCATTCCACTCGATACATCCGAAAATTCAAAATACCTAACCGATGTATATCGCAAAGGTATCTTCAACAAATTCACCTTGAAATATGTAGATCAAAACCGGGAACAAATCAAAAAACAGTATCCCGATTTTAAAGCCTTCAAAGCCGGTTTTACAACTAGTGATGCAATCATGAACGAATTTATCGCTGCCGCCGAAGCCGATGAAATCAAATCCAACCCTGACGATATCAAAACTTCTGGCAGCTTCATCCGCCGCCAAATTCGTGCACTTATTGCCAATCAAATTTGGGGAACAAATGAATATTACGAATGCATAAACGAAGGCAACCCAATCTTAAAAGAAGCGCTGGTTCAAATGAAATCAGAGAACTTTAAAAAGCTTAAACTTCGGTACTAATCAACCATAAAAAAGGGCGCCAACAGCGCCCTTTTTTATTTCCTTCTCGCTACACTTATTCCATCTCGAATCGGAAGTAATACGGTCTCAATTCTTGGGTCATTGGCTAGTTTGCGATTGTATTCCAATAATAAACGTGTGTCCTGATCATTCGATTTAACTGGTTCAGTCACCTTTCCGCTCCAAAGTACATTGTCTGAAAGTATAATTCCACCTTTTCGCATTCGGTCAATCACTAAATCGAAGTAATCCGCGTAACTCGATTTATCTGCATCAATAAACACTAAGTCAAATGTTCCTTCTAAATGAGGAATCAAATCATGCGCATCGCCAATCATGGGAATTACTTTTCCGGTTAAGTCGGATTCAGCAATGTAGCGCTTCACCAATTCGTCACGCTCTGGATTATTATCAATCGTAATTAATTTCCCGTTTTCGGCTAATCCTTCCGCTAAACATAAAGCTGAATAGCCCGTGTAAGTGCCTATCTCAAGAATTAATTCAGGTTTCACTAAATGACTAATCAAACTTAAAAAACGACCTTGGAGATGTCCCGATAACATTCTCGGTTGCATCACTTTTAAATGCGTTTCCCGATTCAATCGATAAAGCAATTCCGATTCTTTACTACTATGGTCATTGGCATATTGAGCCAGTTTCTCATCTATGAATTCCATACAGGTGTTCGATATTTTTGAGTGCTTTCAACTATGTTTTAGGATAAAACGAAGATGTGAAATCAAGGTCTTTCCCATGTTCATTTTCGATTGCCCTTTTCTTCGGTCGGTAAACAATACTGTTGGTACTTCCACAATGCTTAATCCTGCCCGATGCAACTTCAACAGAATTTCAACCTGACAAATAAATCCAGTTTCTTCCAACACTAAATTCCCATTCTTGCTTAATGATTCCAGTGCTTTTCGATTGTATAAACGATAAAAACTGGTAAGAGTTCTAAAGGGCAATCGAAGTAACATTCGAGTTAATCCGTTTGCAACTTTCGATACAAATAAGCGAAATGGATTAGTCTTACTAAATCCTCCACCTGGATAGTAAACCGAAGCCAACACACAATCGTGATTTTGCAATTGCTTCAGCATGGAATCTAATGACGTAATATCAGCTGTGCCGTCTCCTTCAAGTGTTAAAACTGCCTCACATTCAGGGAGCTTGTTTAACACATATTGAAATCCATTTTCAAAGGCTTTTCCAGGCCCATGATTTTTTCCATCACCAGTTAAATGTAAGGTGCCTTTCTTTGACTCATTAAACAGCCATTCGTAAGTCCCATCAGTTGATCCATCATCACAAAAAACCCAAGTCAATGCTGTTTTATCTTGGCAATGTGTTTCAATTGTTTCAATCAATCCGGGAATATTTTCCAGCTCATTAAATACCGGAACGACTATAGCTAAATTCATACGTTGCCCTTTCCCAATTGCCAGTCAATGGTACGTTTGAGTCCTTCTTCCAGTGAAATGTTGGCTTTCCAATTCAATAATTTCTCCGCTTTTGCCGAGGAACCAACTCTACGCATCACATCTTCATAATCTCCAAACTGTGCATAAGGAATGAATCTGATTTGAGCTTCATCTTTTCGTATGCTGTTCCAAACCATCTTAGCGAGATCTACGATAGCTATCTCTTCTTCTTCTGCTGAGCAGAAATTAAAAATGCCATTTTCTAATTCAGGTCTATCAACCAGTGTGAGAATTCCACGGATTAAATCATCGATGTAAATAAAGCAGCGCGTTTGTTTTCCATCTCCATGTATTTCTAATTCTTCTCCCATCAGCGCCCTTTCCATAAAAACCGAATGTGGTCCGCCCCACCAACCTTTTGCTTGTCTAGGACCATAACATCCAAAGAATCGCATGATTTGAAAACGCAATCCGAACTCACGACCTGCAGCAAACATCAACTGTTCCGTATGTAGCTTCGAAGTAGCATACGCCCATCGTTTAATATGTGAAGGACCAATCAAGCAATCACTGCTCTCTACATAGGGAATCGTGGGATTCTTGCCATATACATCACTTGTGGATGCAAATAGTAAACGAACGTTCTTTTTTATACAGTAATCCAATACAGTGTTAGAAACTCGAGCGTTCTCTTGAAGTGTTTCCCATCCTGATGAATACCTGGGGATTTTTTGAGAAGCGAGGTGAATCACTAAATCAGCCTGGAGAGAATTTAGTAATTCCCAATTCCCAGCATCTTCAACATGAAATTCAAAATTAGGATGATGTTCCAGCGCATGAATAGAAACTTCCTCACCACGGCTCAAATTATCAATCCCAATAACCCGATGGCCTTGCTCAATAAGACTTCCGCATAAATGCGAGCCAATAAATCCTGCTGCGCCAGTAACGATTATTTTCATGGAACCACAAAGGTGCTAAAACTTAACTATCCTTTTGACTGTTTTCCGGATTAGCAATTTCTGGATGAAAAAACGCAAATACCTTTTCGGCACGCGCCCTTCCAACCGATTGTTCCATCTGTTCTATAGTTAATTCTCTTATTTTAGAAACGGAACGAAAGTCTAACAACAGTTTTTCAGCCGAACTTTTTCCAATGCCTTCTATTTCCGAAAGTTCAGTTTTCAATGTGCCATTATCACGGCGCTTCCGGTGATGCGTAATCCCAAAACGATGCGCTTCATTCCGTAAGTGTTGAATCAATTTCAAACTCTCACTTTTCTTATCGATGTATAAGGGTAGCGGATCACCTGGAAAATAAATCTCTTCCAAGCGTTTTGCAATACCAACAATGCTGATTTTCCCTCGCAATCCAATTTTATCTAAAGCACCTAAAGCGGCTCCCAATTGCCCTTTTCCACCATCTACAATTATCAGTTGAGGTAATGGCTCATTTTCTTCCAAAAGCCTGCTGTAGCGACGTTCAATAACTTCTGCCATGGTAGCAAAATCGTCCGGTCCAACAACTGTCTTCACATTAAAGTGACGATAATCTTTTTTACTCGGTCGTGCATCTTTAAAACAAACCATCGCCGATACCGGATACGTACCTTGAAAATTTGAATTATCGAAGCACTCAATATGCTTAGGTAATACCGGCATGCGTAAATCTTTTTGCAGTTTTTCCAAGATTCGTTTCGTATGACGTTCTGGATCGACTAACTCAATTTGCTTGTTCTTCTCCCGAAGGTAATTCAACACATTCCGAGTGCTCAAATCGAGCAATTGCTTTTTATCTCCCCGTTGAGGTAGTGTAATCGTCAAGAAATCATCTTCCAAATCGGGCATTATTGGGACGATAATCTCTTTGGCAGTACTATTAAAGCGTTGCCGCATTTCTCCAATAGCAATACTCAAGAGCTCTTCGGGACTTTCATCCAAGCGTTTCTTAAGCTCGATGGTATGTCCTTGAACAATGCTTCCTTCTAGTACTTTTAGGTAATTTACATATGCGATTTTCTCATCCGAATGAATCGAGAATACATCTACATTATGAATGTTCGCATTCACAATGGTCGATTTGCTTTTGAATTTCTCCAGCAATTCTAATCGCTCTTTCAACTCATGCGCTTGCTCAAATTCAAACTTACTTGCATGTTCGAGCATTCTTCCTCGGATAAGCTGTATCAGCTCGCCTAGATTTCCCTTAACTAATTGCCGGATTTCCTGAATCGTTTGCATGTAATCCTGCTCCGATTGATATCCTACACATGGTCCAAGGCAGTTTTTAATATGATATTCTAAACACACCTTGAATTTCCCATTTTTAATTGCAACAGGTTCAAGGGCAAGATTGCAAGTTCGTCGAGTATAAAGTGCTTTAATGAAATCGAGTAAGGTGCGCATTACCTTAACAGATGGGTAGGGACCGAAATACTCGGAGCCATCTTTTACCATTCTACGCGTTGGAAACACCCTTGGAAATCGTTCTTTTTTGATACAAATCCAAGGATACGTTTTATCGTCCTTAAGTGCCACATTATAGCGTGGCTGATACTTCTTAATTAAGTTGTTCTCAAGTAAAAGAGCATCCAATTCTGAATCAACAACAATCGTCTTGATATCGGCTATTTTCGATACTAAAACCCGCGTTTTTCCATTGTCGTGATGATCCTTACTGAAATATGAATACACACGTTTTTTCAGACTCTTAGCCTTCCCAACGTATAGTATTTTACCTTCCGAATCGTAATACTGATATACGCCCGGCTTTTCAGGAAGCGTCTTGAGTATACTTAGAACATATGCACTAGCATCCATCTTTCAGCTAAATTCCAACAGTATCAATAAGAATGAGAGGTAGAATCTTATCGTCGATATCGGTTACGTTTTTTAGGCTCTTTCACAAATGCTGGTGAAGATATACGTCTTGGGCGCTCATCAAGCAAAGAAAAATCGAGTTGCTTTTTAACCAAATCGGCACGCTTAACGGTAATGGTTACTTCATCACCCAAGCGATATCGTTTTTTATGGTCTTTCCCAATGATGGAATAACTCTCTTCATCAAAGAAGTAGTAATCATCTGGTATATCTCTCAATCGAACCAATCCCTCACATTTGTTTTCCAGTATCTCCACAAAAATTCCCCATTCGGTAACACCCGAAATCACGCCTCTGAATTCTTCACCTACTTTATCCTTCAAGAATTCAACTTGTTTGTACTTAACTGAAGCACGTTCGGCGTCCGATGCACGTTTCTCTTGTTCTGATGAGTGTTTGCAACGCGTTTCTAATTCAGTTTCAGCTTCCCAATTTCGGTTATCCATATACGCATCCAAAAGTCGATGTACCATCACATCTGGATATCTACGAATAGGAGAAGTGAAGTGCGTATAAAATTTAAAGCCCAATCCATAGTGACCAATATTCTTGGTTGTATAAATAGCCTTAGCCATAGTTCGGATAGCCAATGTTTCAATCACATTTGCTTCTCCTTTTCCTTTCACCTCTTTCATCAAATCGTTCATTTGATGACTAATCTGAGCCTCCGATTGAAATTTAAACTTGTATCCAAACTGAGCTACAAATCGCGAAAACTCCATGAGTTTCTCAGGATCTGGCTTGTCGTGAACGCGATATACAAAAGGCTTTCTCGCAGCATTTCGCTTGTCGCCTTCTTTTTTGCCCATTTGAGAAATGAATTCAGCCACACTTCGGTTAGCTAAAAGCATGAAATCCTCAATCAGTTCATTAGCTTCTTGTTGAACCTTGAAGTAAACTCCAAGTGGCTTACCATCTTTATCTAAGCGGAACTTAACTTCAACTTTATCAAATGCAATGGAACCTCGCTGATAACGTCGATCTCGCATGATATGAGCTAAACGATTAAGTGTCAGGATTTCTTCTTTTAAATCCCCTTCACCCGTTTCAATTACTTTTTGAGCTTCTTCGTATGCAAATCGTCTGGTAGAACGAATAACAGTTCTACCAAACCATTGATTTTGAACTTCAGCTTCGTCATTCAATTCAAATACTGCCGAATAGGTGAGTTTATCTTCATCGGGTCTCAAAGAACAAACGCCATTCGATAAATGCTCCGGTAACATGGGCACAACACGATCTACCAAATAAACAGAAGTAGCTCGTTTGTAGGCTTCTTCTTCTAAGATGGAACCTGGTTTTACAAAGTAGGAAACGTCGGCAATATGAACTCCAACTTCCCAATTTCCATTCGGTAATTTCTGTATAGATAAGGCATCGTCAAAATCTTTTGCATCGGCCGGATCAATCGTAAACGTGGTAATTCCTCTAAAATCCCGACGTCTTTTTATCTCTTTCTCTGGAATTTCGTTTGGAATTGCATTCGCTGCATCTTCCACTTCCTGAGGAAATTCATACGGCAACTCGAAATCAAGCATGATTGCATGCATTTCGACATTATTATCCCCAGGTTTACCTAAAACTTTGACGACCGAACCAAATGGATTTTTAGCATGTTCGGGCCAATCCATCATTTTCACTAAAACCTTATCGCCATCTTTAGCTCCATGTAATTCTCCAAGGGGCACAAATATGTCGATGGGCATTTTGTTACTATCAGGAACAACGAATGCAAACTTGGCACTCATCTGAACAATACCAACGAATTGCGTTTTCGAACGTTCTAATATTTCAACGACTTCTCCTTCGAGTTTTTTCCCTTTTCTACGAGCAAATAAATGAACCCGTACTTTATCCCCGTTTAAAGCATTCAGCAAGTAATTTTCGCGAACATAAACATCTTCGGCACTTTCAGGACTAATTATATAGCCTGCTCCACCCGTTGTTAATTGAACTGTCCCATCTACAAAGCTGCTTCCCATGCTGCTATAGCGGAATTTCCCTGGTTCAGGTTCAGATAACTGAGCATTAGCAACCAACGCTTCTAACACTTCCATCACTTGAATTCGATCCATTGGATCAGTTGCACCAATTCCAGCACATACGTCTTTGTAGTTATGCATAGTTGTTGGAGCATCTTGAAAATACTTCAGAACATCATCCAACAAAAGTTTAACTAAGACCTTATCTTTCTTCTTTTTGTGTTTTTTCGCCATGGGGTGGGAATTTCGGTAAAAGTACACATTGCAGGCGAGGAGTTAATCTAACCCGAAAAGAAGAATACACCGTTTTTCAACTAATCAAGCAATTCACCATGCATTGATTTGAAATTTTATAATAAGCTGATTGTTAGCTTGTCTCCAGCTTTCTTAACAGCGTAATGGTTCAATGCCTCTTTAGCTGGACCTTTTGTCGGTTTACCAGCAAGATCGAAACGTGAGCCATGTGCCGGACAAACAAGTGCCGAAACTGAAGGATCCCAATAGACTTTTTTACCCATATGTGGGCAAGCTGCCGATAATACAACCGGTAAGTCTTCACCCGTATTGATGACAATTAAGCCATCCTGAATTACATAACCGTTTTTATTCTTCAGTGCTTCATTAACTGGATTAGATAAATCTATCTCCACTGTTGAAGGTTTACTAGATGTCGACTTTGCACTAACACATGCTCCGGCACATATAGCTACAGTGCCAAGAGCAAGTGTTTTAAGAAATTCTTTTCTTTCCATATATACCTTGTTATTGAAATCGGAATATACAGACTAAAATTAAAATACTAACGTAGCTTTGGTTTATGAACCATTGGAGGACCGTTAAATAAGTAGTAAAAGCCTACCTGAATCCCGACTACTGCGTTATGGGAAGCTACACGATTTGGCGCTTTGGGA
>DAOOQW010000086.1:0-8500 GCA_035388945.1 Flavobacteriales bacterium | reverse complement strand
GTCATTTTAAGATTGTGTATCTGCTCGTCGGCAGTTAGGGTATTATCGTGGTTTTTATCGATAAAGAAACCAATTTTCAAAAAAGGAAAACTGTGATTAAAAGCCGCCTGCACTTCTGCAAGAGTCATGTGTTTTTCGATATGCAGATTCATGATTTTTTCTTTCAAAAGTAAAGCTGCAATTCGCTTCTGGCAATGATTTTTATCAGGGAATTGAAAACATTTACCGTTCGTCATCTTCTAAATAAAGCCGAACTGATTTTTCGTGTTCAATAACCATAGAAGGTGTTCCATTGAAATCGGCCACTTTCCCTTCTACACATATTACTTTCCCCATTAATTCCACTTGAGGTGCGTACGTAAAGTTGACTAACTGATCTTTAAAAATCGTTACCGTAAATATCTGATTAGGAAATCCCTTATCTAAATTCAAAAACACATTCCCTTTTGAAGATAATTTGGTGCTTACTACAGTTCCACAAACGGTAATGATTTCATTCTGATTCTGATACAACTTTGCCTGAACGGTATTGAAGTGCTTTTTAGGTAATTGAGTTGGATCTAAAGGTTTTTCATCATTCTTCTCTTTCAACTTCATCCAAGGTTTCGCTGAATCCATTTTTTCTAATTCATTTTCCAATGAATCAGGTAAAGAAGAATAAAAATCTCTTCCAGTTAAATGCTCCAAACTATCAATACTTACTGCATAATGCTCGGTTGGATATTCACATTTTTTATTTGGCATTAAGAACGCAATAGCTTGTTTATTCACAGGATCTAAAGCAATCTTATAGTAATAAACGGGTATGGCAACATGATTTACTCCGCGTTCAATTTTAGGTAAGTTTGGACGTAAAAGGGGAGCAGTTAGTACATACAATGGAACTTTCTTCTCTTGCACATATGCACGCAACAAATCTTCCAGTTTCGCCCAGCTATCCCGATTAAAATCAGCCACTTGGGGCGACATATTCGAATAATAAAAACTTTCCGACAACGCTTTTTTCGACCAACGGAAATCGGCAGAAGGAGCTAAATGTCCTCGATCAAAACCAAAACCATCATACTTGTATGTTCCATTTGCCAGCGTGTCTTTGATTAAGTAATCACGCTCAACAGCTGAACCAGTTTTGATTAGAGGATCAGGGCGGAAGTCATTACTACGGCCAGCCATACCACTTACTACATCTGGTAAAATGATATGTGCGACCCAACTTGCTTGTTCGTATTCTTCGTTGTAAACCAAAGCCATGGCTGCATGCATAATGACTTCTTCACCTGGAAGTAAAGAAGGTAAGCCATTTTTCTGAAGATCTGATCGAAGATTTTCGAGTTTCAAATCTTCCAACTCTTGAAGTACTTTCTCTTGGTCGGCTTGAAGTGACTTTAATTGATTCTCATATTGGTCAATTCGCTTGGAAAGATTCTCTTGCGATTTCACCCCAGTTTGAGTGAGGATAAACAAGAATGAAAGGGAAAGAATCCTCAAAACCATAATTAGCAGAAATTAAACTATAGAAAATCCTAGTTAGTGTCCGCCACCGTATGAGTATATTTCCAAACGGGCAGAACAATCACCTTCGGAAAACGAACAAACATATTCGTGTAATTTCTTGTAAACTCGTTCTTCGCTATAAGGAGAAACTTTGAGTGCATCAGCCGACCAATAGGTAGTTTCAATATAAGGTTCACCTTGTTGAGGACGATAAACATAACGTTTAACACCATCAGGTAGTAATTCAACTAAGGATTCTGTCACATAAATTTTAGCATACAAAGATTTACCTGAGTATGTATTAAAACTCTGCATCCGATCGTATATCCCAAAAAAACTAAGCAAAGGCAAAACAGCAAAAATTATTACCACAGCTTGTTGATAACGAAATGTTTTTGACCAGAAAATATCTTTCAATTTGAACTCAGCACTGAAAAACAACACATAAGTGAAAAATGCCATGCATAAGTTATATGGGAGGATGGCATGATTCCAATCGTTCCCCATCGGACTTAATGCATAAAAATAAAATAGGTGAATTAAAATCCCCAAATAGACAGCGTAATCACGAGTTTGTTGAAATAATAATCCTACACCTGCAGCAATACTTAGGAATGGGAAAATATATCCTCCGCCTAAAATGTTTGGTTCGACACTAGCAGGAAATAACGATGCAATTGGACCAATCATCCAGGGGAAAATCGACTCAATAAAAACAGTATTTATCTCTTGTATTCCGCTAAAAATGAAGAATACAATCACCATCATTCGAAAAACATTCAAAATACCATCGGTAAACTTGGGATAAAAAAACAAGGCCGAAATCATTAAGAAATATTGAACATTGTATGGTTGCCAGCGATTTTGATCACCAATCATCAGAAATCCAAGTAATACAACCAAGGCAATTTTTGTATTCCTGTTCTCTAAATAAATAATCTGATAAATCGCTAATACGATAAGTATACTATAGAAAATATAATCTACTGGTGAAGGAAGCGATGGAATACCATCAAATATGGGTATTACAGGGAAGTTCCGCTCCGTCATCCATACTTTATTGGATAATAACCAAGTTCCTAGCATGGCCATTAATAATACTCTAAAAGTCCATTGAATGCGGGACAAAGAAGTTTCTAACATCGGGCAGGTTTGTGGGACAAAAATAACAATCTGTTTCGATTAACATTCCAGAATGCGCTACTGTGGAGAATTTCCTTTAAAATTAGAAGACAAACTCGTCTGTCCGTGTATATTTGAAGCATGAAGATACTGCTAATTGCAGCTACCCAAGCCGAAATTGCTCCCTTTTATAAGAATTTGAATTTTCTTGAGGAAGAAGTGAATATCCTAGGCGATTTTCAGCTAAAAGTGCTCATTACGGGTGCCGGAATGGTTGCGACTACCTATCAATTGACGAAATCGCTCCATTATTTTCGTCCTGATTTGTTATTAAATGTCGGAATTGCTGGTTCGATTGATCCTTTAATTCTTCGAAAGTCTTTAGTAAACGTAACCAGTGATCACTTTTTCGCTTTTGGTGCAGAACACCACGATACTTTTCTACCGGCTTCACAAATCGGACTTCAGCCCGAACAATTCGACATTCTACAATCAATTCCATTTCCTGAAAATTATTCAAAACTGATTGAAAAATTTAGATCAATACAAGCAGTTAAAGGAATTACCGTTCAAACCGTTCATGGGGAAGAGCAATCAATTCTTAAAATGAAACGATTAAATCCCGAAGCGCAAATTGAAAGTATGGAAGGTGCAGCTGTATTTTATGTTGGACTACAGGAGCAAATTCCAGTAGTGCAAATACGTTCTATTTCCAATCCAGTTGAACCTAGAAATCGCGAAGGTTGGGACTTAGAAGGTTCCATCGCTGTATTGAACGATTTTTTGATTCATCTGTTTAAATCTTAAATTTCAGTAAATCCCAACCCATACATGAAGCAACTAGTACTGCTTAATTTATTCTGCTTTTTCTTTGGCTCGATTCAATCACAATCAGCTCCAGGGCAAATAATATCTCAACTTCATCACTTGAATTCTCAAGGAAGGGTTTTGTATATCGCTGCCCATCCCGATGATGAAAATACGCGTTTGCTTTCCTGGTTAGCGAATGAACGTCATTATCGTACGGCTTATCTTTCACTAACACGAGGTGATGGCGGACAAAATCTGATTGGTAATGAACAATCCGAAGAATTAGGCTTAATTCGAACACAAGAGCTCATTGCAGCTCGAAATACGGATGGTGCAGAGCAGTTTTTTACTCGTGCATTCGATTTTGGATTTTCGAAAAATCCGGAAGAAACATTTCGAATTTGGGATAAAGAGAAAATTTTAAGTGATGTGGTTTTAGTCATTCGGAAATTCAAACCGGATGTGATTATAGCTCGTTTCCCAACAACTGGTGAAGGAGGACACGGACATCATACTGCTTCTGCAATCCTTGCTGGTGAAGCTTTCGAAGCTGCTGCGGATGAAAAACGATTTCCCGAATCTGCAAAGCTTTATGGAACATGGAAAACGAAATCGCTTTATTGGAATAATTTCCGCAAATGGCGCGATCCCAAAGCCGATGTTTCATCCGCACTTAAACTCGACATTGGTTCTTATTTGCCTTTATTGGGAGAATCGATTGGTGAAATATCTGCTAAAAGCCGCAGTCAGCATAAAAGTCAGGGATTTGGAGTTGCACTTCAACGGGGTGAAATTTTAGAATATTTCGATCATCTAGCGGGCGAAAAAGCCCAAACAGAACCATTCGAAAACCTAAAGCAAGGTTGGAAGAACAAAGCCATTTCAGATTCGATCGACAGCATCATTCAACAATTCAAAATTGAAAATCCAGCATCCAGTATTCCCGCATTAACGCGACTTTATCAAGCTTTTCAGAAACTTTCACCACTTGAGAATTCCGATCATCATGTTCAACTTTTGCAAGACATTATTCTTCAATGTGCTGGATTTTATGGTGAATTCAAGGCGAATAAATTTGCAGTTAATCCAGGTGAAGCTGTTCCTGTGAGTTTTTCATGTATCAATCGATCTAATCAGGAAATAAAACTGCTTTCAACACGAGCTATTTTACCGAATTCTATATTAGTTGAATGTAATAAAGTCCTGACGAATAATGAAGTCTACACTCGAAACGATACGTTAAAACTACCTGCTCAATTAGCCATATCAAATCCTTATTGGCTTAATTCTCCCCATGCGGAAGGTTTATTTACCGTGAACGAATTAAGTCAAATTGGGAAACCTGAATCAGAAGCGCCCATTCAAATTGAAACAGAATGGCAAATTGGAACAATCCATTTTCTTAAAAGATTTCCATTAAACTACCTCTGGGTTGATCCTGTAAAAGGTGAATTAACTAGAAGAGTAGAAGTTTTGCCAGCAATAACAGCAACTGTTAATGAAGATGTTTTTATTCTCAATCAAAGTGACCATCGTACAGTAGAAATCACCATTGAAACATCTGCTAATTCAGCAAACATCGATGTCACTCTCGATTTACCCGCTTATTTTCATTCTTCTCCTTCCAAAATATCCGTTCAATTGGGAAACGGAGCTCCTCGTAAACAAATTATCAAATTCGATTTATCTGCTAATCCTAGCCGCGAAACAAAACAAGATGCAGTTTTTACAATTGGGGTGATGATGATGGAAGGCACAAATAAAAAAGAGTTGATGCATATTAGTCGCATTGATTACGATCATATTCCAATTCAAACTTGGATAAAGCCTGCGGCATTCAAAGCAGTTTACGTAAACCTAAATCGTGTAGGAGAAAACATCGTTTACATTCCCGGTGCCGACGATAAAGTAGGCGATTGTCTAAAACAAGCAGGTTACACAGTAAATACAATAGCTTCAGGAGATGTGACGACTGAAAAATTGAAAAATGTGGATGCCGTAATTATTGGAATTCGGGCATTTAATACGAATGAAAATATGTCCAGTCTGATGCCGATTTTATTAGCATACGTGCAACAAGGTGGAACCTTAATTGAACAATACAATACTAAGAATTGGATAAGCGATGTAAGCGTTCAACCGGGGCCTTTTCCTTTTGAAGTTTCTCGTGAGCGTGTGACCGACGAAAATGCTCCAATGAAACGTTTGATTACAGATCATCCGATTTTTAATACCCCCAACCAAATTACCGATCAGGATTTTACTGGCTGGATTCAAGAACGTGGATTGTATTTTCCTGAAAAATGGGATTCACATTACACTGCTTTGCTCGAATGTAACGATCCGGGTGAAAAACCATTGCAAGGTGCTTTAATCGTAACTGAGTATGGAAAAGGAAAATTCATTTATACAGGATTGTCGTTTTTCCGAGAACTTCCAGCTGGTGTACCGGGTGCTTATCGTTTGTTTGCAAATATGATAGCTTGGGGAAAAAATGACGGAAACTGATCCTAACGAAAAAGCGCCTATCATGGGCTCTTGGAAAGGAATGTATGCACTCGTAATAAGTGTTTTGCTCCTTTTAATCATACTGTTTTACATGTTTACCGCCGCTTTTGCATGAGTAGCATCGACTGGATTGTATTGGTGCTGACCTTAAGTGTCATAATTGTGTATGGCTTGTACCGCAGTCGGACTACAAAAGATCTCGACGGGTATTTCCGAAGCAATCAATCCATGCCTTGGTTCTTGGTTTTGCTGAGTATTATGGGCACACAAGCAAGTGCCATTACTTTCTTATCAGCTCCCGGACAAGCTTATACCGATGGGATGCGTTTTGTGCAGTATTACTTTGGTTTGCCCTTGGCGATGATTGTAATCTGCATTGCATTTGTCCCGGTTTTTAAGAAACTCAATGTATACACAGCATACGAATTCTTAGAAAATAGATTCGATTTACGAACCCGAACGCTAACATCTATTTTATTTCTAATATCCCGCGGACTTTCTACTGGTATCAGCGTTTTTGCTCCATCCATCATTTTATCCTCGCTTTTTGGATGGAATATTTATTTCACCAATGTGGTGATGGGCGGAATGCTTATCATTTATACGGTCAGTGGTGGAGCTAGAGCTGTTGCTTATACTCAGCAGCTTCAATTTATTATCATTTTTATTGGGATGTTCCTGGCGGGATATTTAGTCATTCAGATGCTTCCCGATTCGGTTGGTTTTGTTGATGCGCTTCATGTTAGTGGAAAATTGGGAAAACTCAATGTAATTACCACCGGTATGAAGGATGGAAGCTTCGATTGGAGTGATAAATACAATATTTGGAGTGGATTAATTGGAGGATTTTTTCTAGCACTTTCTTATTTCGGAACGGATCAATCTCAAGTGGGAAGATATCTCACAGCAAAATCCTTGAAAGAAAGTCGGGTAGGGCTGTTGATGAATGGTTTAGTGAAAATCCCGATGCAGTTTTTAATCCTGTTGATTGGGGTCTTGGTGTTTTGTTTTTATAGCTTTTTTCAAGCCCCTGTTTTTTTCAATTCGGTTGAAATGAAAAAGCTGGAAAAATCAGCTATTTATTCCGATTCATTGCAAGTATTAAAACAGGATTTCAATCAACTAAATCTTCAAAAACAAGCTGCTGTTGCTCATTATGTCCAACTCAATAATGGAGCTGAAAATACGAGTGAAATGGATGCTCAAATTCTAGAAATGCGTCGTTTAGATGCAGCTAGTAATGTGCTTCGTAAAAAAGTAAAAACCTGGATTGATTCTCCAAGTATTAAAGGTGATTCCAACGATACCAACTATATCTTCCTTCGATTCGTCATTGATTTTCTGCCTAAAGGTCTTGTCGGTTTACTGATTGCAATCATTTTTCTTGCAGCTTGGGGTTCAATAGCTGCAGCATTAAATTCATTAGCATCTTCTAGCATCATCGATTTACACAAACGACATAGTTCTGTTCAACTGACAAAAGATCAAGAATACCGTTTGTCTCGTTGGTACACATTCGGCTGGGGAGTTTTCTGTATCGCAGTTGCTTGTTTTGCCTATAATCTCGGGAATAGCCTGATTGAAGTTGTCAATATTCTCGGCTCTATCTTTTACGGTCCAATTCTCGGAATATTCCTGTGTGCTTTTTGGATGAAAAGCTGTTCTGCAAAAGCTGTATTCTGGTCGGCTTTGCTTTCTCAAACAGTAGTGATTATCCTTTTCAAAACCACCAGTATCAGCTTTTTATGGTATAATGTAATTGGCTGCTTAATCTTGATGTTGGCTGCATGGATTCTCTCACATAGCATTTTCAAAAAGCTCAATAACCTGTAACCAATAATCGTCTGGCGGCTGATAAGGAACATTTCTGATACGTCGAATATGCTTGTGCAGCTGCCGAACGTATAGCTTCTTTATCATTGAATTTACTCACCCATTCATGTAAAGCGGCTTCAAGTATATATGCTTCTGGCGCCATTAAACCGGTTGACCAAACCAAAGGAACCGCTCCACATTTCTTCAACCAGGGACTGAAGTAATGTTTGCTGTAACAGGCTAAAACAATGCTTTCCCGATAAGTTCCATCAGCCGTTATATTCATGTTGAGATCGAAATCCATCAAACCATCATGTCCTATGTAACAAAGCAAACTGGACGAACCACCTGATGGATATTTCTTTCCTTTTACATCAACACTATCGCGGTGTTTTCCGGAATTCGATTCGATAAACCATTCAGTACATTCCTTAATGTACTTTCCATCCCAAGCATCAGCAATAAATATAACTGGTGCAGTTTTGTGCTTAAAAACTAATCGTTGAAGAATCTTAGGGTTTTTCTGTACCGATTCACCTAGCAAAATCCATTCTTTGCTGCGCGTAAATACAGTCTTTACACCATAACGAGCTCCCCAATATAAATTCGTTGAAGGACTTTGTCCGTTGCCAATTCCAGCAGGAACTTTTACAATTCCTTGATATTGATTATCGCACAAGGCTACCACAGCATGTATTATTCGGTTTTGTGCCAATAAAGAAGCCGGAAAGCACATCCCAATGAGAATGCA
>DAOOQW010000085.1:0-8527 GCA_035388945.1 Flavobacteriales bacterium | reverse complement strand
CCTCATCAGAAACTCCAGTAACTGATATTCCTTAGCTGTTAATGCTATCTCCTTCCCTCCTCTTCTAGCTAATTTCAGGTCTAAATCGAGTTCTAAGTCTTTTACCTTAAGTACATGACTACTCAACGATGAAACAGATACTCGCCTTGTTAAAGCTTTCACACGCATGAGTAATTCTCTGAATTCAAACGGCTTAACAAGATAATCATCAGCCCCTGCATCGAAACCACGTTGCTTATCACTCAAGGTATCTAAAGCGGTTAACATAATAACTGGCATGTTAGGTTTCTCCGCACGAATCCCTTTACACACGTCTATCCCGCTGACTTCAGGGATAATTACATCCAATATTACCAAATCAAAATTCGATTCAAGTGCCTTGGCTAATCCAAGCTTTCCATCTAAGGCAATTTCTGTCGAATATCCGTTCTCTTCGAGTCCCTGGCGGATAAACTCTGCTAGCTTGGGCTCATCTTCTATTATAAGAATGCTCATTCAGGAAGTATATAGGACAATATTAGCCCTTCAAGTCCAACTTGTCTATTAAATTCCTGTTAATGATTCGATTTACTTCGGTTGAAGTTCGGTTCGACGATTTAGAACTGCTTCATTTTCAAGAAATTCATCATACGTAAGTTGACGATCAATAATTCCTTTAGGCAAGAGTTCGATTACGCGATTAGCAGTAGTTTGCATAAACTGGTGGTCATGCGAACTTAATAATACAGGTGTTTTTACGTCTGTTATCGAATTGTTGAATGCCGTGATTGATTCCAAATCGAGGTGATTAGTAGGTTCATCTAAAATCAACAAATTCCCACCACTTAGCATCATTCGAGAAATCATACAACGCATTTTTTCACCACCCGAAAGGACAGAGCATTTTTTCAAAGTCTCTTCTCCAGAAAACAACATTTTCCCCAAAAATCCACGAACAAATGTTTCATCTGGATCGGTAGAATATTGACGTAACCAATCGATCAAATTCAAATCGGAGGTAAAGTATGTACTATTATCACCCGGCAAATAAGCTGGCTTAATAGTAGTTCCCCATGTTACAGTGCCAGAGTCAGGTTTACGATCTCCAACAAGTATGTCGAATAAAAACGAAACAGCTTGATGATCTTGAGCTACTACAGCAATTTTATCCTCCCGGTGCATATTAAATGTCACATTGGAGAATAGTTGTTTCCCATTCAAACTAGCACTCAGGTTCTCCACATGAAGAATCTGGTCGCCCGGTTCACGTTCAGGTTTGAAAATGATAGCTGGATACTTACGATTTGACGCTTGTAAATCCTCTACATTAAGCTTATCCAATAACTTCTTTCGGCTAGTTGCCTGACGAGATTTTGAAGCATTTGCGCTAAATCGAGCGATGAATTCCTGAAGTTGCTTACGCTTATCTTCCATTTTGGAATTCTTATCTGCCATTTGACGACTAATCAATTGACTTGATTCATACCAGAAAGAGTAGTTCCCGGTATAAAGCCTCATTTTACTATAATCGATGTCTACAATATGCGTACAAACTGCATCCAAAAAGTGCCGGTCGTGGGAAACTACAATAACTGTGTTTTTGAAATCAGCTAAGTAATCCTCTAACCAAGCAATGGTATGAACATCTAGGTCGTTGGTAGGCTCATCGAGTAGAAGGATATCTGGATTTCCGTATAAGGCTTGAGCAAGCAACACACGTACTTTTTGAGTTCCATTTAATTCTGAAACTAAACGATAATGGAGATCTTCCGAAACACCTAAACCACTAAGTAAGTTTGCAGCATCGCTTTCTGCATTCCAGCCTTCCATTTCGGCAAATTCGCCTTCCAGTTCAGATGCACGAATACCATCTGCATCAGTAAAATCGGTTTTAGCATAGATGGCATCTTTCTCCTGAATAATATCCATGAGTTTTTTGTGCCCCATCATCACCGTTTGAAGAACCTGATACTCATCAAATTCATAGTGATTCTGACGAAGAACTGCCATACGTTCTCCCGGTGTTATGGCTATTTCACCTGTATTAGCATCGATATCTCCTGAGAGTATCTTCAAGAAAGTCGACTTTCCGGCTCCATTAGCACCAATAATTCCATAACAGTTTCCTGGAATGAATTTGAGATTAACGTCTTCAAAGAGAGTACGTTTTCCGTAACGGAGAGAGATATTTGAAACAGCTATCATAGGGGCTAAAAAAGGCGTGCAAAGGTAATCTATTTCAACTTCAATTTTGAGCTTGAAATCTAAATTGCTATAAGTAATTTCTCAAGCTGTAAAATTCGTTAATGAGTTTATCTCAGCATTTCAACAAGCTTATTAACAGGCTTGTTAATGATTCGTTTCCATCGACTTGAATTTGAAAATCTAAGAATTGTAGTTTCATGCTCTCATTCAAAAATTAATACTAATGAAAAAAACTATTATCCTTTTTAGTCTAAGTGCACTCATTTTAAGCGTTGGATGTTCGCGTAAAGAAGAGCAAATTGCCCTTACTGAGTATTCTTCAGGCCCTATATTGAAACAAAAATCTAATCCAGTTAATGCGCCCGAAGGTGAGGCATTCTCCAAATCAAAACTAGATGCCTTTGTTCTTCAAACACTTGAATCACAAAATGATTTTCGTTGGGAAAAAATGGACTTAAAAACACTTTGGAGTGCTGCTCAATATGGTGATCAATCGGTTGCTATTGGATATAAACCAAGCAACACTGGTGACATTTCACAATCGATTCATACAATCGACATTCAAAGTAAACCGTGGAAAGATGTTCATGATGCTTTAATTGAAACGATCTTAAATGAACTCAATAAAACAGCTATCAACCCAGTAAAATGGACTGATATTTTAATCGAAGACGATCAAACACTTCCAATTTTAACGATTCGCTTAACGGATAAAAATACCTTCACCTTGTTATATAACTTGGAGAATGTGCGTTACATAGAGCCTTTGGATTACTGGCCCGACAATGTAGAACGTTCATCTTCGGGTTGCAGTGCTGCTACAGCTTCTGTAAATGCTTCAGATTGGACAACTCTAACTCCAGGCTGCAAACTTCCTTGGAACTATAACAATGTGAATATTCCCAACGCCTGGAATATTGCACAAGGGCAAGGAGTTACTGTTGGAATTATCGATGCTGGAATAAGTTCTTCCCAGTTCTTCTTAAGTACCTTGTTTTCTAGTGGATATTCCAACAATGGTCGAACACTAACAACTGATTATACTTATGGCACAGGCGCTTATACAAGTTGTACGCATGGAACAAGTATGAGCGGATTAGCCGTTGGACCTAGGAATTCAGGAAATGCAACAACAGGCGTTGCTTATAAATCTAATTTGCATTTTATCCGTGCGTGTGAAGATGTTGTTCTTGATGCTTCGTCAGAAAAAACTGCAGTTAAGAATGCTTTGATAAAAATGGGAAATAAAACAGATGTGAAAATTGTGAGTATGAGTATCGGGACTCCCTTTTCGAGCAGTGTATTACTTGATGGGGTGAATTATGCCAATAACAAAGGCAAATTGATTTTTGCAGCAGCCGGCACTTCATTTAGTTGGACTAGTTGGTGGGGAGTAATTTATCCTGCAGCATATTCAGCGTGTGTAGCTGTTACAGGAGTTCAGGAAAATGGTAATACGTGTGAAACGTGTCATGATGGTAGTGAAGTTATGTTTACGATTCCTATGGAAAGAAATAGTAACACAGATCGAAATTCACTTTCATTACCAGCAACAGGATCTAATCCTACTTACATAGGAGGAAGCTCTTGTGCGACAGCTATGTCGGCCGGAATTGCTGCGTTAGTTTGGAGTGCAAAACCAAGCTTAACAAAAAATCAAGTATTCACAATTCTAAGAAATACATCTCAAAACTATCCGTCATTTGATAATGATCATGGTTATGGGAATTTAAATGCTGGTGCTGCAGTTAATTCGGCGCTTAGCTATTGAAAAACAAAAAGGGATGCAGAAAAAAAACTGCATCCCTTTATTTTTAAACGTCGCCTTTTTGAAGTACATCCCAGGTATGATCGGCCAATAGTCTTACAGTAGCAATAAAACGTGTGAATTTCTTGGTTCTTCCCCATTCATTAGGAGCTACCATGGAAAGAAAATGTTGTCCGTCTTCCTTTTCATATAAGTGATACACGTGATTTACGATAGGATCAAATCCCATAACAGATTGGTAAATCCAAACTGAAATATCTGTTCGATTCTTAATTTCTTGTGCTTGATTATAAAGCAATTGAATTTGTTGCTGCAATTGATTTAGCTGCATTTCAGTTTGCTGCTCCATAGCTAGCAAAGCATTACTCTTAATCTTTCCTAAATCATCAGGCTTTATAACACCGCTGCTCAAAGTATGAGCATAAGGTAAAAGTCCTGGATTTTGGGCAACTTTATCGGGGTCGATTGGATTTACAAATGGTTCTTCTTCCTGCATGGTTGCTACGAACGCGATTTAATTGATTTTGTTCTAAAATGGATTAAGATATCAGGAATTGATTCCTTTCATAGAAAATGCGATTCGCTTTCTAGCTAGATCTACTTCCATTACACGAACTTGTACATGTTGATGTAATTTAACGATTTCCATTGGATCACTAACGAATCGATCAGCCAATTGAGACACGTGAACTAATCCATCTTGCTTAACTCCAACATCTACAAAAGCACCGAAAGCTGTTATATTAGTAACGATGCCGGGAAGTACCATACCAGGAATTAAATCTTCGGGTTTGCGGATGGATGGATCGAATACCAAAACTTTTGCTTGTTTACGTGGATCGCGACCAGGTTTCTCTAATTCAGATAATATATCCTCTAAAGTTGGCAAACCCACATCTTGAGTAAGGTAGCGTTCAGGTTTGATCATTTGTCGGAGATCTTTTTTACCTACAATATCCTTCAAACTCAATCCCGAATCTTTAGCCATTTGTGCTACCAAAGAATATCGTTCGGGATGCACGGCACTATTGTCTAAGGGATTATCACTTGTATCGATTCGTAAAAATCCAGCACTTTGTTCAAAAGCTTTATCACCCAAACGAGGAACTTTCTTCAAATCTGAACGCTTACTAAATGGACCATGAGTATTTCGATAATCTACAATGTTAGATGCAAGTGAAGGTCCCAAACCTGATATATAGGTAAGCAAATGAGCACTTGCGGTATTCAAATTAACACCTACCTGATTCACACAACTTAAAACTACGTTTGTTAATCGATCTTCCAATAATTTCTGATCCACATCATGCTGATATTGCCCCACTCCAATGCTTTTTGGATCAATCTTAACTAACTCTGCTAATGGATCTTGCAAACGACGACCAATGCTAACCGCACCTCTAACCGTTACGTCATATTGAGGAAACTCCTCTCGCGCAATCTTGGATGCGGAATAAACAGATGCACCACTTTCACTAACAACAAACACTTGTACAGGCTTTTCAAAACGCATGCGTTGAATTAGTTGTTCAGTTTCCCTACCTGCGGTACCATTTCCAATTGCAATTGCATCTATTTTATAGGTTGCAACTAATTGAGAAATCTTAGCCATGGCTTGTTTATCCTGCATTTGCGGCGCATGAGGATAGATTGTTTCGTTATGTAATAATCCACCATTATCATCTAAACAAACCAATTTACAACCAGTACGAAACCCAGGATCAATCCCTAAAACACGCTTCTCTCCCAAAGGAGCTCCCATCAGTAATTGACGAAGGTTCTCTGAGAAAATCTGAACGGCTTGTTTATCAGCTTTCTCTTTTATTATTGTTATCACTTCATTTTCAAGAGAAGGAGCGATTAAGCGTTTATAGCTATCCTTAACTGCCTTTTCAACTTGTTGCGAAGCTTCACTCCGAGACTTTACAAAAATCCGATTGAGCTTTTCTAAGGCTTTTTCTTCCTCTGGCAAAGCAGAAATACTAAGAATCCCTTCGGCTTGACCGCGCATCACAGCCATAAATCGATGAGATGGTATTCGTGAAAGTTGCTCTGAAAAACCAAAGTAATCTCTGAATTTACTTCCCTCTTCTTCTTTCCCTTTTAACACTTTACTTGATAAAACAGCAAATCGTTCAAATTGAACACGAAGTGTTTGACGGGCTCCGGCGTTATCGCTAACCCATTCAGCAATAATGTCCCTCGCACCTTGTAAGGCAGAATCTTCATCAACAATAGCAGCATTGAGAAAACGACCTGCCATTCGGAATGGATCATCATTCCCTTGAGACATGATCATTTTAGCCAAAGGCTCTAATCCATTTTCTCGTGCTATTGTAGCTTTAGTGCGACGCTTAGGGCGATAGGGTAAATAAATATCTTCCGCATCTTGAATGGTTGATGCTTGAAGTAATTGCGCTTTTAATTCTGGAGTCAATATTCCACGCTCTTCTAATGAATCAAGCATCGATTTTCTACGTTCATCGAGTTTTAACCAATGTTTTCTAGCATCTTGAATTGCTTCCAATTGAACTTCATCTAATCCACCCGTCATCTCTTTCCGATATCGAGCAATGAAAGGGATTGTGCTTCCGTTATCAAAAAGCTCAAGCACTTTTTCGATTTGCTTATTGGCAATTCCTGTTTGTATAGCTAGCTGTTCCAACATTTTCATCCTACAAATATGCATATTCAGATTGTGTTGTTGGCATGCAATGTATCTTCGCAGAAATGATTCTTTATGCTTCGATTTAATTGTGTTCTCTTCAGCTGCTTATTCTCCTTAATCTCTTTTGCCCAAGATGATCCTGACTATTACACAGATAATTTCCTACGATTTGAAGATCATACCTATAGACCGACCATCAAAACAGTAATACTTCAACAATTAGGAACAGATGGTTCACTTCCACTTATTGAATTAGGTTCAAACACCCAACTTCAATTACAGTTTGATGATTTAGATCCTGTACAACGACAACTATATTATACACTCGAACATTGCAATGCTGATTGGACACCATCTAATGTGATGAAATCGAGATCGATTCAAGGATTACAACAAGATTTGGTTCAGGATTTTCGCTACTCATTTAATACACGTCAACAGTATCTCCATTATAATCTCGTGTTTCCGAATGAGAATATGAAGATTATATTAAGTGGAAACTATCTGCTTAAGGTATATGAAGATGGTGATCCTGAAAATCTGGTTCTTACAAGACGCTTCATGGTATATACGACAAAAGCTAAAGTTGCAGCGCGTGTAAAACGCCCTACTTTAATGAATTTGAGAGAAACACACCAGGAAATTGATGCTGTTGTAGACGTTAGTGCTATACCTATTACAAATGCGTCTTCTTCAGTTAAGTTGGTAATTAAACAGAATAATAGATGGGATAATGCTGTGTGGTTGAAGCCGTTTTCAGTGAATAGCTCATCTATAAATTACGATTACGATGATGGAAGTAATTGTTTTGCGGGTGGAAATGAATACCGCTGGGTTGATATAAGAAGCCTAAGAATGAATAGTGATCGGGTAAAGAGGATTATTCGTGACTCTGTTTTGGTTGAAACACAATTACTCGATGATCCTATCCGTGCATTTTCAACCTATCGATCTTTACCTGAAGCTAATGGAAAATTCTTCATCAGAAATCAAGAAGGCTCTGAACCTGAGGTAGATGGAGATTATACTTGGGTCGATTTCAGACTTCCTTTCGAAGCTCCTGTTGTAAATGGTAACCTTTTTTTATTCGGTTCGTTATGCGATTGGCAATTCAAAAAGCCTTTTCAACCTGTTTACGATTACCCCGATAAAGCATACAAGGCGCGTATCTTACTTAAGCAAGGAATATACAACTACAGTTATGTTTTTCAATCGTCCAAGGGTGGTTCTGGAGACGAATCCTACATAGAAGGCAACTTCTTTAATACCGAGAATGATTATCAGATTCTCTTCTATTACAGGCCTTACACAGAAGTACATGATGAATTAATTGGAATTGGACAGATCAATTCGATCCGAAATCAATAATTCTAAAAACAATGTAATTTGGATGTAAGATTTTTTTGCATATTTGTAAAGTCAAATCTGTTTTTGACACAACCAATATCTAAAACCCGCGCCTATCAAGGCCTCCAGAGGATGTCAATTTGTTTTGTATGATGATTTGTGCCTAACATTGTCTCAACAAAACACTCAAGCCATGATTACACTAGTTACAAATGACATTCGGGTTACAGTTGAAACAAAATTTCAAGAACTGTATTCAGATCCTTCGAAGATGTATTACCTCTTCACATACAGGATCAAAATCGAGAATACCGGAGATTATGATGTACAGTTGTTACGTCGTCACTGGAATATCGTTGATTCAATCTCTGAACATCGTGATGTAGATGGTGCTGGTGTTGTTGGTCAACAGCCGGTTCTTCGTCCAGGAGAGGTTTATGAATATGAATCTGCTTGCAATTTGAAATCAGAATTTGGAAAAATGTTCGGTAACTACACATTTGAACGTTTAGTTGACGGAGAAGCATTCCAAGTTAGCATCCCTGAATTCAAAATGTCGG
>DAOOQW010000084.1:0-8529 GCA_035388945.1 Flavobacteriales bacterium | reverse complement strand
GAACTCCAATTTGATCGTTAAAGCGTATCATTTGCTACATGAGCAGTTTCAGTTACCATCTGTAAATGTTCATCTGCACAAATTAATTCCGATGGGTGCAGGTTTGGGTGGCGGTTCCTCTAATGGTGCTTGGATGTTACGTGCTCTCAATCAATTATTCAATCTTAATCTAGCAATCCCAACCCTGCTTGAATACGCTGCTAAATTGGGCTCCGATTGTCCGTTTTTTATCTATGATTCATCTTGTAAAGTAAGTGGTAGGGGAGAACATCTTGAACCCATAGAACTGAATTTGAGCTTGTATTACATTTGGCTGATTAACCCAAGAATTCATATTTCTACTGCTCAAGCCTTCAGCCAAGTAAAACCTCAATCGGCTCCGCTAAACTGGAAAAATCAGATTGCATTAACACCTGATAACTGGAAATTCAGCAACGATTTCGAGCCAGGTATTAAGCAACAGAATCCAACCATTAGCGAATTGCTTCAAACGTTGAATTCGCGTGGAGCTCTGTATTCGGCCATGACAGGAACTGGATCAACTGTTTATGGTATTTTCACTCACATGCCCGATATAACTGGCATTGATGCGACTTACTTTTCAAAAGTTATTTCGGCTAAGCTCAGTTAATCTGAACAATGTTGCCTCGTCCCGTTTTTTCGGATAACAGCACTTCTCCTAAACCTTTGTAAAAGATATTTCCATCTCCGCGTAGGCGGAAGGAGAAACTCTCGCTGCTATAAACATAACAATCGGCAGCACTTTTATTTTCTACATAAACAGTTTTAGCATCCAAGCCTGTATAATCGGCATAGGCAAGTGATGCCATGTAAACCGATAAATTATTGGTTCTCCCACGAACAATTACATCACCCGCTCCAGTATGCTGAATAACTTCCATGTTTTGGTTATTCACGAGTAGGTTAATATTTCCAGATGCATCTCGAAATTCAACTTTCAAATTGGGCGTTTTCAATGTATCCTCATTCGTGATATCACTCGCTCCCCACATGACAATATGCCTTAAATGCGTGTAGTGAACTTCAATCTTAATCACATTCTTGTAACTCCTTGCCCAATTGCATTTATTGTCGTTTCGAAGTGTCAACTTTCCATTTTCTACATCCGTCCGAATCAATTCTTGCAAATGGCTTCCTGCTTCAATAACAGCAAAATAACTCGTGTCTTCAACTAAAACAACTTGTAACCTTCTGTCCACATATATGCTGTCAAATTCGGGTAGTTGACGTTTTTCTATACTTAGAACACCCGTACTTTTAAAGCAATCGCCCATGTTCTCTTTCTTACACGAAAAAAGCAACACCAAACAAAATCCAAGTAACCAAGTAGTTCTCATCTGATGTAATACCCAACTCCAAATTCAGCGTAGTCGGCTTTAGCAAAGTGTGTTTTTAAGCAAATCTGTAAACTCCAATTATGCATCATGTGGTAGCGCATTCCAATTCGTTGATAGAAAATTGGATCGTCTTTGTACGTGTCAATCACATAAAATCCTTGTTGTATCGGAAAGGTGACTTTTCCTACGTGTAATTCATAATCAGCAGTTACACCTACACGTGCAGGCAAGTCGATATGATCGCCCTTTTGCTCCAGCTTTTCTCGAATGGTAGCGTCATACATGAAATCTAGCCCAGCACCAAATGAACTTTTAGCACTAATACGTTTCAATGCATTACCTGATAAACTAAATGCCGCAAACTTCTTCCGATTTACAGGTTCAGTTTCTTTCGCAAATCCACCCAAACTAACCACATAGCGCCAATCTCGATTCAGGATGGGGAATGAGTTATTATTCACAGAAACCTTATCTCCCAAATTTATATTCAGTCCCACATTAGCTCCCACAACATTGATTCCTGCATTGGGAATTTTATAGGCTCCATTGGAAAAATGGGTGAAAGAAATTGCTGTCAATAATTCTGCTCCTGAAAAGGGTTTCCAGTGATATTGAAGCAAGAAATTGAATGCCGCATTGAAGTGAGAACTAATCACAGTATTCTTTCGATTCTTATCTAAATCAAAAGTCTTACTCGCATATCCAACACCCGAAGCCAATCGAAAATGCAACTCCGAATGCTTCGATTTAGGTAGGATTGGAAAGCTAATGTAAGGCATCACTGCTAAACCATTTCCAAGCATTGGGTTGTTAAATCGAATGTATTGAATGGCTGTTCCTGAATTAGGAAATCGATAGAATTTCTCCCATTCGCGTTTACCCGTAAAGTTTCTTCTATAATAAACTTCAAATGCTGGAATGTGCCCTGTTACCAGCTGATCCATGTCTTTTTTGTGCTGATAAATAAAGCCATAATGAAAGCGAAATCCAATCGCTGCAGGATAGGTACTTATCTGAGCTTGAAGGCTACACGTAAAAATAAACAGAACACAAAGTGTCAGAATGGGTTTCATGTACTTTTGCACCGGTTTCTGCTTCATCATATTTGCGCAAATGTAAAAACAAAAACGGAGGCTAAATTCGTATGTCGACACAACTTGAAAAAGAACAAGCATTCACGCGTTTGCTTACCATCATGGATGAATTACGCGAGCAATGTCCATGGGATAAAAAACAAACCCTCGAAAGCCTTCGTCATTTAACCATCGAAGAAACGTACGAATTGTCGGATGCTATTCTCAATGGTAACATGCCCGAGATTGCAAAAGAGTTGGGTGATGTCTTATTGCACATCGTTTTTTACGCTCGTATTGGCTCCGAAACCAACGATTTCGACATCACTTTCGTCATCAATCAACTCTGCGATAAGCTCATTCGTCGTCACCCGCACATTTACAGCGATACGGTGGTGAAGAATGAAAAAGAAGTCAAAGAAAACTGGGAGAAAATTAAGTTGACAGAGGGTAATCGTTCTGTTTTGAGTGGTGTGCCTGTTTCATTACCAGCCATGATTAAAGCAACTCGCATTCAGGAAAAGGCTCGTGGAGTTGGTTTCGATTGGGATGAAGAAGCCCAGGTTTGGGAAAAGGTGCAAGAAGAATTACAAGAGTTTAAGGAAGAAGCCGAACGGGGCGATGTTCAGAAAACCGAAGAGGAATTTGGCGATCTTCTTTTTTCTTTAATCAACTATGCTCGATTTAAGAATATCAATCCCGAGGATGCACTAGAAAAGACCAATCGTAAGTTCATTAAACGCTTTCAATATCTTGAAGAATCGGCCAATAAAGCTGGTCGCAAATTGGATGAAATGACTTTAGATGAAATGGACGTGTATTGGAACGAAGCCAAGAAACTTCCTTGAAATAAAAAAGCCACACGTAAATGGTGTGGCTTGTATTGGAGAACGTTAATTAATTTAATCTTCGGGTTAATTTCCTAACACTTGATGGTCGTCGAAGTGCATTGAATACAACTCCATAATTTTCTTTGTCTACAGCATATTCATACCCCATATCGGCTAAATTAACTCGGTTGTGTTCGTTGTTTAAAGTCAACATCATTTCAGCAATTTGATTCGAGTTATAGGTTCCTAAGCTGATGAAATCTCTGGCTGTTTTATAGCGTTGATTTTCTTGGTTGATTGATCTAAGCACTTCCATTTTCCCTGCAAATTGATCATTGCTCATGCCTTGTGCAGTTGTTTTAGGCTGTGTATAGGCTTTTATTGCTGATGGATCTGGGACGAAATAAGGGGAAGAATTGGAACTTGTTTGGTTCGATGAACCAGATGATGTTGAACTAACGGGTGGAGTTGAACTAATTCTAAATTGGTTGTATTGATCTATATATGCTACGGTTGTTTTACCTGCCGGAAGGTTGATAGTTCCATCATAAACGGGCTTTTTCACGATTGAACTACCCATTTGCATCAGTTTGATGACTTTTAGTTTTTGTGGACCCGGAGTGATACGTGAAATATTCATCACATTAGAAGCATCCGAGTAGGAAGTGCCATTTAATTCGGCTGTAAATAAACTGCTGTCTTGCAAGCTCAGCGTGAGAGAAGCCATTTGGGCAGACGAAAAAAAAGCAGCTTGTGTAAATAAAGCAGCCAGAAGTGTTCGGAATATCATGGTCAACGGGGGATTTTTGTAGGTTTGGTTTTCAAACATAATGCCAAGATAATCATGATAAAGCCAGAAACTTCCCTGATGTTGCGTGACAATGCACTTGCAGGTAAAAATATAGTCGTTACAGGTGGTGGGACAGGTTTAGGTCGATCCATGACCAAGACATTTCTCCAGTTAGGTGCGCGTGTATTAATCACCAGTCGGAAAGAAGAAGTTCTTAAAAACACCTGTGCCGAATTAGAAAAGGAAACGGGTGGTTTTATCCGATATGCGGTGTGCGATGTGCGTAAAATGGATGAAGTAGAAGCTGCAATTGAAAAAGCTTGGACTGAACTCGGTCCCGTAAACGTATGGGTTAATAATGCTGCTGGGAATTTTATTAGTCCGACCGAACGCTTGAGTCACAAAGCATTCGATACCATTGTTGATATAGTTCTCAAAGGTTCATACAACTGCACATTAGCTGTTGGAAAGCGTTGGATTGCTGAAAAAATCGAAGGTAGTTTTCTCAATATCGTAACAACTTATGCTTGGACAGGTTCAGGATATGTTGTCCCATCAGCTACTGCTAAAGCTGGAGTATTAGCATTAACTCGAAGTTTGGCTGTGGAATGGGCTAAATATGGCATTCGTAGTAATGCAATTGCACCCGGGCCATTTCCTACCGAAGGTGCTTGGAGTCGTTTGTTTCCAGAAGAATTAGCTAAGAAGATTGATCCGCTTGCACGTATTCCACTTAAACGTTTTGGGGAACATCCCGAATTAGGCAATCTTGCAGCTTTTCTTGTGTCTGACTTTGCAAATTTTATGAATGGAGAAGTTGTGACAATTGACGGTGGTGAATGGCTTCAAGGTGGTGGTGAATTCAATAATTTAGAACATGTGCCCGCACCTATGTGGGATATAATCGAAAAGGCAGTTAGAGGAAAATAAACCCATCTTTATTTGAGGATAATCAGTCTGCCATCTAATTAATTTTAATTTTGTTTTAATTTCACTAACGTTTATCCATGAAAGCTTCATTTTTAAAGTACTTGCCATTATTTTCATTAATAACTAGCAGCACATTCATGTTTGCTCAAACGGAATCGAGTACTGGGTTTAAAGCTCAGAAATCGGATCAGGAACAGAAAATATTGGAAAGAGGAAAAAATTACGATGTCAACTTTGATATTGCTAATCACGAAGCATTCTTCTTAGAAGGAGAAGATTCCTTATTTCGATTCTTATACAATCGTTTAACAATTTCCCAAGGCGCTATTGATGCGAATTTGGTCGCTAATGCGATGATTGGTTTCAAAGTTAATTTCGATGGAAAAGTGCAGCAGGCATATTCAATCGGTCAAGTTGGATTTGGTATCGATGAGCAGTTAATTGCTGAGTTGAATAAACTAGAATTCGTACCCGCTTCCCAAGGTAGTATGCCTTATCGATCCGAAATAGTCTTGGAGATTCCTATTAAAGCAGCATATTTAGCTGGAATGAAAAAATAAAAAAGGGGGATTTTTTCCCCCTTTCTTTTTTCTATTTACCGAGTATAGTTACCGTTCCTTTTTGAAGATCGGAATTCTCGTGATGCTCTAGTTTGGCGATGTAGAAGTAAGTTCCATCGGTCAATTGATTCCCATTTAAATCCTGACCATTCCATTCAAAAAACGGATTCATCGATTCGTATACTTTCAAGCCCCAGCGGTTGTATATGACTATGTTGAAATCTTCGTACATGTAGGTTTGTCCGGGTGTGAAAACATCATTCATTCCATCACCATTAGGCGAAAATACATTCGGTAATTCTAAGGGTTGATAGCATACTTTCACATTTACCTTAAACGAATCCAACATCGGACATAACTCATTTGCCTGATTTATCATCACATAATACCAACCACTATCACTTACTGTGATTGACTGAGTTAATAAGCCAGTACTCCACAAATAACTTATACCAGTTGAATCAGATTGAAGTGTAGCAGATTCTCCTTGGCATAGATCAATCGTTTTCACACTTCCAGTATCCGGATATTGCACGGTAACAGTAACTGTATCGGCCGATTCACAAGCTAGACTTCCATAATTCGTTACTCGGATAACATAAGTCGTCGTTGTATCAGGATTCACGGTAATCTCTCTATCCTGAGATATTAGCTGACCATCTTCCGACCAATAAAATTTGAAATTTATACCATCAGCTGTGTTTAATGTAAGTTGCGCATCCACACATACTGAAGTATCATTACTTGTTACTACAAGTGGTGGCTGACGAACAAACACCGTCTTGGTTGATTCCTGTGAACCACATTCGTTAACTGCTTCCATATGTATGGATGCTGTACCACTTGATGGGAAGCTAATACTAGCAGTATTACTCAATGAATCTACAATTGAACCCGGATTGGTTGTCCAGGAATAGTAAGTATTCTGATTTAACGGAACTGAGAATGTTGCTGTATCACCTAAGCAAACCTGTGCAGGACCAACAATAGATGCACTCGGAAATCCTTGTACACGAATAATGGCATCATTTGAACCTGGGCCAACACATCCAAAATTCGTTTCCGTAACACCTAAGGTGTAATCTCCTAATCCATTGAATAATATTGGATTGTATGGTCCTCCTTCGAAGAAATTCGGATCATTGTTTAACGACCAAACATAGGAAGAGGAAAAGTTGTAAGGACTTAGCAAGAAGTAGATTGCTTCATTCACACAAATGGTTGTATCGCCATCGAATGGAACATTCAAAAACGTATTGATATCGATAATTCCGATGGAGAGTGGGCTAGGGTTGGGGGCACCGATAGTTAAACGCACTAAGGTTCCAGACAAATCCCAGTTTTGATCCGAATTGGTTGCTACTATTCGCATGTAGTAGTTTCCTGGAATCAATCCAACAGTAAATAAGTTTGGCAAATTCGGTATGGATAATTGTACTACTGTATCGTTAACTGCTACTACAGAACCAACAACTCCAGTATTAATGACACCAAAGCTTTGGAAATCGAGTAATTGAATTTGAAATTCGTTAGGTGGTGAATAGGTAGCTGGAGGAGGAAAAACTCCTACATCAACCGTCAGCAAAGTATCTCCGCCATTTACATCATCAATACAAAACTGGACATCAACTTTTTCATTCGTCTCAATATCACATTCTCGAATACAGAAAGGACCGTAAACACTACCAATAGTGGTTGGATTACTCGAAATAACGCGGATATAGTAATTACAACCTGGTGGAATAGGTTGATTTTGAGGTCTTACTAAGCCGGGCACATTTCCTTTGGGAATCGTTCCAGGAGGATAAGTTGTATTATCACTTACAAAGCCTAAAACATTTGGATTGGGAGGAAACAAACCATTTGAATCCGATAATTGAGCAACGTATAAATTGTTTTGAAAAACACCTAGTGAATAGAAAGGAACATCAATCACACTTCCAATACATAGCGTATCAGTTGGATTTGATAATACTGCAGGTTGAAGGGTGATAATTTGATTGGGACAGTTTATTACTTCAATACAAATACTTGTATCGGAAACAATTACAGGCGTTATATCGACTCGCATAACCCGAATATTATAACACGGGCTAGCATTAGTATTGGAAGGTATTGGGAGCGTGAAAAGTATTTGTTGTGTATTTTGATTATTCAACTGATAAATACCTAGAGATGTATAATTAGTAAAATTGCCAAAAGCACTCGAAAATTGAACTTCATAAAAACCGGTTCCGCATAAAGGGACAGGGTTACTGAAAAATAAAAGCAAACCATCGCCCCGGCAAACAGGATTGGGTGAAATACTATCTAATTCTAATCGAACATTGTAAATATCGGGTGCATATTTTCCAACAATACGAACTCCATCTACTCCCATGGAACCAGATGTTGGACCACCAGAACCATCGTTAGTCCAGCGAAAACCAAATCTTAACGCATTTTTATTGTCAAAACCCTCATCGTAAAATTCGATGTAGTTCCATTTTGTTTGATTATTAAAAACAGCACCCGGAACTGGAGTCCAAGCTCCACCATCTGCCAAATAATAAAGCTGAGCACTTGCACCCGGATTTCCTTCACATGTATAGTAAAATGCAATACGTACACTATCTAATCCTAAGGTGCAAAAATCACTTGTTGAGGTAAAACGATCGGATGCAGCATTGGGCTGAAAGTTAGCATTACCAATATTTTGAGTGGATGCTGCAACAGAATCTTGAATATGTAAATAATTACTAAAAGGAGCAAAATTGATTAATCCTCCCGTCGTACTATCCTGACTTATTGTATTAGGATAGATTGGAGTACCCGTAAAAAGGTTATTTACAACCCATTTGTTTTGTCCGGCATTCGTTCCAATTTCTCCGGTTGTGTTTAGCCCAAATACACCTGGGCCATTTTCAAAGTCCTCGGTATACACTAATGTATTTTGCGCATTCAAATAATTACTCGAAAGCAAAATCAACAAGAATGTACAGAAAATTG
>DAOOQW010000083.1:0-8648 GCA_035388945.1 Flavobacteriales bacterium | reverse complement strand
GAACTCCGCCTACAATATGTACTTCGGTAATAGGAACTCCTTGATAGCTTCTTACTTTCTCAAGAATATCTTCTTCACTAAGTTCCCAACCTCCTTGCTTGTGTTTTAGCAAACGAGAGTATGAACAGAATTTACAATCGAAAACACAAATGTTAGTTGGTTCGATATGAAAGTTCCGGTTGAAAAACGTTTTCTTACCGTGTAAGTCTTCACGAATGTGGTTAGCTAGAATTCCTAGATATCCTAATTCGGCGTGTTCATATAGGTAAATTCCTTCTGCTGGAAGTATACGTTCCTTATTATAAACCTTGCTGGCAATACGCTGAAGTTCGGTATCGGTAGTTGCTTCGATGATAGTTTGCATTCCTCAAAATAGGTTCGACAAACTTACAACAAGCCAAGCAGCAAATAGTTATTTCGGACTAACGGATTACAGAAATTCTTGATGATAAAATGTCTTTTCCTTGAACGGTTCGGAACAGATAGATTCCATCGGTAGCATTCGTTAAATCGACAGTGATGGTATTTGAAGAGCTTTTTCCCTCTTGAACTAGACTTCCATCCATCGCAAAAACCTGCCAAGCTTGAGAAACAGAATAATTTGGTAGCTGAACATTTAATTTTCCTGTTGAAGGATTTGGATATAGTTTCAGTTGATTAACTAAAGGCTCTGAAATCCCTACCGTTTCACACACAACTGGGCGTGCAGCAATTGATAATGCATTTCCAAAAGTTTCGGCAGAGCTGAAAGTGTCCCATTGTCCATCTTGATCTTGAAGCCAAGCAGTATTAACATTCACTTTATCAATCTGATTGGAATAAACAGCAATTGTATCTTCTGCTAAATCGCTGGTAAAAAATCCGACATAAAAAGTGCCATCAACCAATGGACTACCAGCAATGGCAACGTCGGTAAACGTAAAATTATCGACGTTGTTTTCCACTTGTGCTAATGGATAAAATGCTTCACCTACAAGTGTCCCAGGGCTTCCCGGAGGATTTGTACCATCATCTTCCCAAATACCCACATGAACATTGCTTGTTCCAGAACCATCTACCGCATAAGCAAAATCAAAACGAATTGCATCAACGGTGTGTTGGCCAACAACCGAATGTGCTTCAGCAAATGCTAAGTCATTACGTGAATTAGTACCAGTAAAAAATCCCGAATCCGTTTCTACAATTTCATAAGAATAGTAGTAAACCAAACCATCTCCACCCGTTATATTATTTAAAGTATCACAATCTTGAATGATTGGAGGAGTAATACACCCATTAGAAACTGGAATAGTAGATCGAATACCGTTTAAAGTCGCAATCATCCTATTTTTTTGACCTTCGGTGAACAAGTTCATGCAGTTATCATCGGTATAATCCATGTAATTCATGAACATATCACCACCATTGCTACAAGAAGCTGTTCCGGCAGCAGGACAACCGAAATTGGGTCCTCCTTGATTAGGAGTATCGTTTACTTGATCGGAACCGGCACAAGGGTCGGAGCTACTTTCATCATCACCCCAAGTATGTAATAAATTTAACCAGTGACCAATTTCGTGGGTAGCAGTTCTTCCTTTATTGTAAGGTGCTTCGACATTACCTATTCGACCAAAATGCTTGTAGATAATCACTACGCCATCTTCATCGGGAGAAGTTGTTCCGGGAAGAGTCGCAAAACCAATAACTGGATTTACAAGATTACACACCCAAATATTCAAGTATTTATCGCTAGGCCAAGCGTCTTTTCCACCAGTATTGCTATGCTTAACTGATGCTCCAAGAGGAAATGATGATGCTAATGTTTGAGTTCGTGTGATTCCATTGGTTGGTTGATTATCGGGATCACGTTGAGCTAAACAAAACTGTATTTCACAATTAGAAGCAACTCCCTGAAACATCGATGGTGTTTGAGATGCGTCGAGGTTTGTACGTGAATAATCTTCGTTTAACACATCTATTTGAGATTGAACCTGACTATCTGAAATATTTTCTCCTGCTGTTTTATAAACCACATGAACAACAACAGGAATTGAAATGATAGAACGTGATCCTGAATTTGATTGAGTTGAAATCCAAGATTGAATCTGATTTTCAATTTGTACTCGATTTTGGATTAATTGTGGATTTTGTTGACTAGCAGCCTGATATAATTCCATAGTGCCACAAGAACGTTGTGCATGTGTGGCAAAAATGGAAATCGAAAAAAGTAAAGTCAAAAAATACTTCATAGAATAGTGGCTAGATGAATTAAGCAGATTTGATAGAAATTCGTGTCAAAAATTATTCTGTACGAATTTACCCAGATGAAGTTTTATAATCCAGTCATTAAAATGGAGTTGTGAACATGAATTTGTTTCCTGTTACTTTGCAGCATGGCATATCGGATTTTATTGGCTGAGGATGAAGAAAGTCTAAGTGAAGTGATTCAGCTTAATTTAGAACTAGAAGGCTATCAGGTAATTCCAGTGACAAATGGCAAATCAGCACTAGAAAGAGCCTTGAATGAGCGATTCGATTTGATCATTTTAGATGTGATGATTCCGTTAATTGATGGTTTTTCGGTTTGTGAAAAAATCAGGTTAGAAAATCAAGAAGTTCCGATCATTTTTCTCACTGCAAAAAATACTAGTTCTGATCGAGTACAAGGATTAAAACTTGGCGCAGATGACTATTTATCCAAACCATTTAATTTAGAAGAATTACTGCTTCGTGTTCAATCATTAATCAAGCGTGGCTTGGATCGCGCACGAGTAAATACCGAAACTTCGGAATATAGTTTTGGAAATAATCGAATTGATTTTTCGAGTTATACGATTACCACATTTAGAAATGAATCTATCACTTTATCGAAAAAAGAGATTCAGCTATTAAAGCTGCTTATTGATCGAAAAGGAGAAGTAGTATCCCGCCGACAAATACTTGAGAAAGTATGGGGCTATGATATATTTCCATCTACACGAACGATTGATAATTACATCCTAGCATTTCGCAAATACTTCGAACAAAACCCAAGAGAACCGGAGTTTTTTCACTCCATCAGAAGTGTTGGTTATAAATTCACCGATAAGCTTATTTAATCACACTCAACATTCGAGATCCAGCCTTTTCGGAAGTTTGAATTTGAACAAAGTAAATTCCAGCATTTAATTCTGGCATTTGAATATACTGCGCGCTATTTCCGTTGATTTGAGTTTGGTAAACACGCCGACCAGATGCATCCGAAATCGTCACATTTGCAGGCTTATCAACCCCTTCAATAGTTAAGCTTCCCGATTTAAATGGCTGAGGATACACGCGGAATTTCAAGCGATCAGCCGCTTCGTTCAATCCAACATTGGTGAAAAATACGGGTAGTGATTGGGCAGAACATCCAAATTCATTTTCAACTATAACTGAGTAATTACCTATAATAGTTGGAAGAAACGAAACCAGATTAGTACTTCCAGCCATCTCGACTCCATCAATTAACCAAATCCACGATAGACCATTAGAAGGATTGCAAAAGAATTCGTTCGTTATTGGATTGAAAAAGACAGTAGGAACATCAGGCATTTCAGCAACTTCAATATTTACTACATTCGAAAAAGCTGCGCATCCTGTAGCATTTCGAACTTCAACTTGAAAGGTTCCAGTAACATAAGTTGTAATGGATGAACTATTAGAACCGAAAAGTGGCTCTCCCTCAGCATACCACTGATAAAACGAGGCTGAATCGACAGTAATCGTAACAGAATCACCATCACACACTAACGTATCATTAACTGAAAGCGCTGGTGTTTGTGGTGAGTCGAATACAAAAACAGTATCGATATTTGTAAATGAAAGTCCTACTTGTGTTCCGATTGTATAAGAACCGTAACCTTGACTGGTGTTGAAATTATAGGTTCCTGGATTGGTAATTTGAATCACGATTGATCCTAAATCATCATTAGCTGATATAACATCTTCATCGAAAAAAGATAGGCTAAATGAAGGTTCGTTAATCACATAACCCAATCCAGAAAGACTCATAGATGTATTGTCGTCAATTGTGGCACTTTGTTGAGAAGATGAACCAACTGTATATTGAAAATAGATATCAGGAGATCCAGTGCAGGTACCAATAAAAGGAATAGATGGTTCTTCAATATCGCCGCACCAATTTGAACCTGTGGCGTTAAAACTCACACTTTCGAGCACATAATTAAGTAAGTCGGTTTGCAAGCTAACGTAGTATGTATCAGGTAAAGCGTAGGTTTGAGTTGGAGGAAATTGTTCGGTAGAAGTATTCCCATTTCCAAAATCCCACAAATACGAAACAGGTTGTGTAGTACTGGTTATCAAACCTTGGAAATCAACATTCAATGAATCGCATCCGGATGAAGGCTCAAAGCTAAAACCGGAATTTCCTCCTCCGCCAGGAACAACTAATAAAGGCAACGTAAATGTTTGAGGAGAAGTAGTTGAAATAGGAGCAGTAACTGTTGCAATTACGTTTACAGCGATGGTGTATGAACCAATGGCATCGGGCGTTCCGCAAATTTTTACACAGCCACGCTGAGTAGCTGGATCGGATGTGATATCATAGGTATTATCGGCTTCACTGGCTGTCCAAGACAACCCATTAGGCAAACCCGAAACGGAGGTAATTGTAATTTGAGAGAGTGTTACATTCACTCCAGCTGATTCATTATAAAACTGCTGTGGAATGAAAAAAGTAATATCGATTTCGTAGGCTTGTCCTTGAACAGCATCGGTAAGCACATCCGGGCAAAGAGCTGGTGCCAAAGGATTTGCGGTGCATCCATTATCAATTAAACAAGCGGTGCATTGTGCTTGAGCAGAGAAATTGAGTCCTAGTAAAATGCAAAGAAGTAGAAGCTGTTTCATAGACAAATAAAATCCAATGTAACAAAAGATTAAAGCCAGCCGACAAATTGTAAATTTAGCGGAATGAAAAAAATAGAACTACTAAGCAGTTATTTATCTGGTAAAATTGAAGCTGGCGTTGATGAAGCTGGACGAGGTTGTTTAGCTGGACCAGTAGTAGCTGCGGCAGTAATTCTACCGCCCGATTTCCGACATCCCTTTTTAACTGATTCGAAACAGCTGAGTGAAAAAAAGCGAGATCAGCTTCGACCAATCATTGAGCAGGAAGCTATTTCATGGGCAATTGGAAAAGCGAGTGCTGCTGAAATTGACTCAATAAACATTTTGCAGGCTAGTTTTTTATCTATGCACCGAGCAATAGAGCAATTAAATCAAGTCCCCGAATTATTACTGATTGATGGAAATCGATTTAAAAAATATCGGCAAGTTGAACACGTAACGGTCATTGGTGGAGATGGAAAATACTTAGCCATTGCAGCTGCATCGATATTAGCTAAAACCGAACGTGATGCCGAGATGAAGCTTTTACATCAAGAATTCCCCGCTTATTGTTGGGACAGAAATATGGGATATGGAACCCAAAAACACCGAGATGCCATTCGTGAAATTGGACCATGTATTCACCATCGTATGAGTTTTACACTTTTACCTAATCAACTGAGCTTGTTTAGTAACTCAGAGGAATGACCGCTAGTTAATACAATTAAACAAGTACTTTTAAGCAGATTCAGTCCTGATGCAACCCAATCCAAAACTAATAGCACGCTTCTGGCCTCTGTGTTTGATCCTATTGTTGGTTTTGCATGGTTGCTTAAAAGATGACTTTTCTAAACTAGCACAATCGGAATGGAATCCAGATTTAGCCTTTCCATTGGTAAATTCAACCATGACCGCCAAAGATATATTGGCAAATGATGATTCCCCGACAGTTATTTCAGCTACAGATGAAGGAATTGTAGAGATTATCTATTCCAGTTTGAGTACAACGGAACGAGCTTCTGAATTGATTTTTCTACCCCTAGTTGAGGAATCAAATACGTTTGGTCCGAGTAGCACTAATTTCAATGCATTTAATTCTAATCAAACACTAGGATTTTCGATAGAAGATTCTGTCCAATACTCTATCCCCTACTCACTTGATAATCAACTTGGATCAACCTCACGTTTAGATACAGTATTCTTCAAATCAGGAAAACTAAATCTAGATATACAAAGCGTTATTCCTCACACTTCAGCGGTTACTGTTGAGATTCCGAATCTATACATCAATAATCAGATTTATCGTCAGGTTGTTCCATTAATCTATACCAACCAACCAACAACTTCAACACAAATTGAACGGAATTTAACTGGTGCGTATTTGGTTCCGAACCCTGGAACAGAAACGATTACCATTAAATATAAGTTTACCGTTGTGCGTGAAAATGCTCAATCTATTCCAACAATAAATTGCTTGTCAAGTGATTTAAGTTTTACAGATGTTTCCTTTGGGAAATTGAGTGGATTATTTGGTAATTATTCGGCAAGTTTATCGCAGAATGACACCTTATTCATGCACATTTTCCGGAATGTGATAAGTGCGCAGAATCTTCAATTCATTAATCCCAAAGCTCGAATTGTGGTGAGTAATTCGACTGGAATTCCTATCGATTATACACAGAATAGTTTTAGTGCATTTCGTCCCGGAACAAGTATTCCATCGGTTGATATAAGTGGATTTTCGTTTCCCGATTTAATAGCCGCCCAAGAACACACATCAACGCTTGCATCTCAATACAGTTACGCATTTGAGCAAGCTATTGGTTCGAATATTTCGACTGTAATTAATCTATTTCCGAGATATTTATTGAGTCGTGGGAATTATGCGTTTAATTATACCCAACCAACAGCAAGTTATTTCTTAAGAGATACGAGTCGAGTAAGTGTTTACAGTGAAGTTTCCCTACCACTGGATGGATTGACACTCGATTTACAAGTTCGAGACACTTTAGAATTTCAGTTTAAATCGATTTCTCAGGATGTAGAAGAAATCATGCTTCGCTTGAATATAATAAATGGATTTCCAACTGATGGGAATTTACAAGTGTATTTCTGCAAGCAATTACCGGGAAGTAATCAAGCTATTCAAATTATTGATTCACTGTATGTTCAAGGAACAGAACCTGTCCTTTTACCAGGGGAAACTGGAGCGAATGGAACGGTAACAATACCTAGTCAGAAAATTACCGATGCCATAATCGACCGACAAAAATGGCTTAAACTTTACGAATTTGAGGCTGATCGAATCCTGATAAAAGCAAGGCTAACAACTTATGATTTAGGGCAATTGGCTGTTAAAGTTTTAGAAAATGATGAATTAAAGATTCGAATATCCGCACGCATCAAAGCACATAAATCATTTTGATTATGCGGAATTATTTATTCTTAATTCCTTATTTAATTCTTGTTTTTATATTCCAATCGGAATTGAATGCACAGAGTGATTTTATCTTGTACAATCAAACGTATAATCCGCATAAAACATCTGTAAATCCCGCATTTTTACCCAAAGAAGAATTCTATTTAGGCTTGCCTTTGATATCGAATAGTTATGCGAATTTTTCTAATAATAGCTTCACGTATCGGGATTTAATCAAGAAAAAAACTGGGACTGATTCTATCTATTTTGATTTCGATGGATTTGTCCAAGGACTATCCAAAACCAATTACATCACTGCTTCTCTGCAAACCGATTTAATAAACTTTGGCTGGCGAGAAGGGCGTTGGTATGTAAATGGAAATATCACCGAAAAAGTTTCCCTGCAAACACAATTCAACAAGCAATTAATGGAAGTTGCTGTTTATGGCAATGGTCCGCAAATAGGGCAAACTGTTGATTTGGGTAATTTATTTGTCACAGCCACACATTACCGAGAATATGGATTAGGTCTTTCGCGAGATGTAAACTGTCATTTAAGATTAGGTGCTACCGCGAAGTATCTGTATGGAATGGAAAATTTGGATGTGAGCAAGAGCCTAATAAAACTAAGCACAGCTCCTGTCACCTTCGATCTAAGTGGAACAGCCGATATTTTGATTCATACTTCAGGGTTGAACAACTTTGATCAAGACTCGATAAAACGTGGCAGCTACTTATTCGGCCGCAAGAACAGAGGTTACTCGCTTGATCTAGGTGCAGAATATAAATTCAACGACCGATACAGTCTTTTTGCCAGTATTTTGGATATAGGTCGAATTCGATGGACCTATCAACCCGAAAATTATTACACAACTGTTCCTAAATTCTCCTTTACTGGCTTACCATTAAATCAGTTCCTTTCGACCAATACCGATACAATCAGCAATAGTGTCCAGCATTATCTCGATTCACTGGGTAATATTTTTAAGCTGAAAACACAGAATGAGAGTTATGTATCTCATTTACCAACCAGATACTATTTAGGTGGTCATTACACGTTTACAGATAGAGGTGCATTTCAATTCTTACTATACGGAACGAGCTATAAAAGCAAACTTTATCCATCCGTTTCACTGGGCTTTTCAAAGCGGTTTAACGATGTTCTTGAATTTAGCGTGAATGGTTCTTATCATAACAAGACCTTTTTAAATGTTGGGGCTGGCTTTACGCTAAATCTCGGCCTCACTCAGTTTACCATCATCACCGATAATCTGGTCGGTCTTATGGGACAATACACCAGTCGTGGAACAAACCTCCGAGCGGGAATTACTTTAGTAACTGGGTACGACGCCAAACGCCCGAACTATTGCGATACAGACGG
>DAOOQW010000082.1:0-8667 GCA_035388945.1 Flavobacteriales bacterium | reverse complement strand
GTTTTTTTTCAGTTAGATCCTCAGAGTTTTAAAGTCAATTGGAATGAGTTTCAAAAGTTGGTGAATCCAAGAACTCGGATGATCATCATCAACACACCTCATAATCCAACCGGAAGCATGTTAAATGCTGCTGACATTCAACGACTGGAGAAGCTTACGCAAAACACCGATATCATTATTTTGAGTGATGAAGTATATGAGCACATCCTGTTTGATGGCTATGAACATCAAAGTGTAGCTCGTTTTCCCAAGCTGGCGCAACGTTCAGTCATCATTTCATCCTTTGGAAAAACGTATCATACTACAGGTTGGAAATTGGGTTATTGTTTAGCACCTGCAAATCTTATGGCCGAATTCCGTAAGGTGCATCAATACTTGGTTTTTTCGGTTAATACACCTTTGCAATATGCTTATGCTGATTTTCTAAAAGAGAAGGACCGCTATCTTCATTTACCAGCTTTTTACCAAGAAAAGCGTGATTTCTTTAATCGATTATTTGAAGGATCGCGGTTTAGCTTTCAACCTTCTGCTGGTACTTATTTTCAACTACTTAACTACCAAGCAATCTCGAATGAGAAAGATGTGGATTTTGCGCGCCGATTAACCATAGAACATGGTGTTGCTTCCATTCCTGTTTCAGTGTTTTATCATAAGGTGGTTGATAATAAACTACTCCGTTTCTGCTTCGCTAAAAACAACGATGAGCTTGAAAGAGCTGCTGAGAAACTCATCAAACTATAAGCTATGAATTTATCCATCAGTATGGTGCAAACCCGTTTGTTTTGGCAAGACAGACAACAAAATCTCGATTGGTTTGATAGCCGCTTGGAACTGATAACGGGACAAACCGATATTATTATTCTACCCGAAATGTTCACGACTGGCTTCAGTATGAATGCTTCTTCTATTGCCGAAGAAATGGGCGGTCCAGCTATGCAATGGATGGCCAAGAAAGCAGCAGAAAAGAATGCTGTCATTGTGGGAAGCATGATGATGAAAGAATCGGGTTCGTTTTACAACCGACTCATTTGGATGAATCCCGATGGTCGATTTGAATATTACGATAAGCGACATTTATTTCGAATGGCCAATGAACATGAGCATTATTCTTCGGGTAAATCGCGTGTAATCTTCCAACATAAAGGATGGAAAATATGTCCACTGATATGCTATGATTTACGTTTCCCGGTTTGGTCACGTAATCGAATGGTTAAAGAAGAATACGATTATGATGTGTTGATTTACGTAGCTAATTGGCCTGAGCGACGTGCACATGCATGGAAATCTTTATTAGTCGCTCGAGCGATTGAAAATCAAGCATATGTGGTAGGAGTTAATCGAATCGGAACTGATGGTAACGAGGTAATTTATTCGGGCGATTCGGCATTAATCGATTACATGGGCGAGCGTTTAAGTCGAACAGAACGCTTTGGCGATCGATGCGAAACGGTGGTGATATCGAAAAGCGAGTTAGATGATTTTCGAAAATCATTTCCAGCAGCAATGGATGCGGATCAGTTTACTATTCAAGCTTGATGTTTCGTTTCATTGGGCTGATACTCATTTGCTTCCTGCAACAGCTTCAAGCGCAGGTTACATTTATCATTAGTGATTTGCCTGCGTCGACGTCGAAACCGATTCGATTATTTGCTGCAGGTTCGTTCAATCAATGGAATCCTGCCGATTCGCTTTATGCCTTTCATTTGAATGCACGAAGTGAATATGAATTAGTTTGTACAGATACTGGAATGATTGAGTTTAAGATTACTCAAGGTAATTGGGAATCTGCCGAAGGAGATCAGGATGGAAAAGCTATCCCGAATCGGAAGTATCGAGTAAAAAACAAAGAAATTATAAATCTGAAGATTGCTGGTTGGGAAAGATCTTCAACTAATAAAAGCACAGCCTTGTCGAATGTTCAAGAGCTTAAAAGTTTCCAGAATTATCCGAATGGACTTCCCAAAAGGAAGATATGGGTATGTTTACCCGAATCATATTCTCAATCTGAAACCTTACGATATCCTGTGATTTATATGCAGGATGGACAAAATTTATTCGACGATTCCACCTCTTTTTCAGGTGAATGGGGTTTAGATGAATACTTAAAATCGCTTGGCCCAAATACGTTTCAAGAAGCCATCATCATTGGAATTGAGAATAGCTCCAATCGCACACTGGAATACACACCTTGGCAACCCGATTCGATGAAAGGTGGTGAAGGATTTAGGTATATTGATTTTGTCGAACATCAACTAAAACCTCATATCGATTCGGTATTCAGAACTTTACCTGAAGCTAAATTCACCTGCATAGGAGGAAGTTCGCTTGGTGGATTAATATCTCTTACTGCTGCTTTACAATCACCCCATGTTTTCGGTAGAGCTATGGTTTTCTCACCAGCCATTTGGATCAATCACGATTCGCTTCTCACATGGGTAAAAACGTTAAACTTAGAAAATGGTCCTGCATTATTCTTCTGTGCAGGAGATTCTGAGAGTAGAACGATGCTTTTATTTGTGGATGAGTTAATCCCGATACTGAAAAAATGCGGCTTGAAATCGGAGCGGATATTTTACCGGAAAGTAGAAGGCGGGAGACATTCAGAATCCACCTGGAAAGTCGAATTCAGCAAAGCCTGGAACTGGATTTCGAACCAATATGATTAAAGCGCTTTGTCAACAGATATCATTCGTTTCATCTCCAATAGTCTAACAATCCCTATATTGAATTGCCAATAAGGCATGTTACTCGGGCTTGAAGTTCTGGTAGTTGAAGAGATGGGAGTAGTAATTGTTTGTCCGAAAAATTCAATTGTGCTTGTTAAATTACTCTCTCCAGAGAAAGTGAAGAAATCATTGAAAGGAATTCTAGCTTGTGCTGATGCCGAAATACTCCAACGATCATTTAGTTTATTTATCCACTCAATTTGAGCAATTCCTTGAATAACAACGCTGCTTGTCAAATTCATATTTAAGGTTGACTCAGCATGTAAATCTGCAAAACCCGAAATATTTAATAGGGTATCGATGCGCGTATAAATTTCATTGTCTTTTAACAACAAACCCTGAACACCTGCGCCTACACCAATCATTAAGGTACTACCATCACTTGGGTGAAAAGAGCAAATGGCTAATGCATTCAATCCTGCTGAGCTTAATTTGATGGAATTTGAATCCACATAACTATCACCCAACGTATAACTTAATTTCTGCTGACCTGCATTTATTCCAGCTTTCCATGTAAATCGAGATTGTAGGTTATGAATATAATTGAGTTCGAGATTATAACTGGGTTTATTATAGATACGCAATGCAGGTTGCGCAGGAATTGCTCCTAACGTATTGGGATCTCCTTGAAAGAAAGTATTTAATGAATCAAGCCCTTTATCCCAGCGATCTAAATTGGTTCCAGTGCCTATGCTAAATTGCCAACCGGGTTGAAATAACTTTGTTTGAGCTTGGGTTATTCCGCTGTACAGAATGAATACTAATGCAAAGTATTTCTTCATCATATTATGGCATAAAAAAACCAGAGGAGTACTCTGGTTTTTGTGTTTATTAATCTTTGAATTCGAATCCTTCTAAAAACTTAGTGGTGTAATTACCGTTTATGAAATCGGCATTTTCCATAAGTTTCTTGTGAAAAGGAATGGTTGTTTTCACACCATCAATGACAAATTCATGTAAAGCTCTGCGCATTTTGGCGATAGCTTCTTCACGTGTTTGAGCAATGGTGATAAGCTTAGCAATCATCGAATCGTAATTCGGTGGAATTGTATAACCTGCATAAGCATGCGTATCGAGACGAACACCATGTCCACCTGGAGCATGGAAAGTAGTAATTGTACCTGGAGAAGGACGGAAGTTATTGTTCACATCTTCAGCATTGATACGAACTTCAATGGCGTGCATTTGCGGATAGTAGTTCTTACCCGAAATAGGAACACCAGCTGCCACTTTGATTTGCTCACGAATTAAGTCGTAGTCAATTACTTCTTCAGTAATAGGATGTTCCACCTGAATACGCGTATTCATTTCCATGAAATAGAAATTCCGGTGTTTATCAACCAAGAATTCTATTGTTCCAACACCTTCGTAATTAACAGCTTTAGCTGCACGAACGGCTGCATCACCCATTTCATCGCGCAATTCTTGAGTCATAAATGGTGAAGGTGTTTCTTCGACCAATTTTTGGTGACGACGTTGAATCGAGCAATCACGTTCACTTAGATGACTAACACGTCCATATTGGTCACCGATAATTTGGATTTCAATGTGGCGAGGTTCCTCGATGTACTTTTCCATGTACATGCCATCGTTTCCAAATGAGGCTGCAGCTTCTTGACGAGCAGAGTCCCAGGCATTTTCAAGTTCATCTTCTTTCCAAACAATCCGCATCCCTTTACCACCACCACCAGCGGTAGCTTTGATGATAACTGGATACTTGATTTTTTTGGCAGTTCTTTTAGCGTCTTCTAAGCTTTCCAACAAACCTTCGGAACCTGGAACTGTAGGTACTCCAGCCTCACGCATGGTTGTTTTAGCCATGGATTTATCACCCATCTTCTCAATTTGCTCAGGAGTAGCACCAATGAATTTGATGTTATGGTCTTGGCAAATTTTCGAAAACTTAGCATTTTCTGAAAGGAAACCATAGCCCGGATGAATAGCATCGGCATTGGTTATCTCAGCTGCAGAGATGATATTGGCTATATTTAAATAGGAATCTTTACTGGCCGGTGGACCAATACAAACAGCCTCGTCGGCAAAACGAACATGTAGACTTTCTTTGTCTGCAGTCGAATATACCGCTACGGTCTTAATTCCCATTTCGTGGGCCGTGCGGATGATGCGTAGAGCAATCTCGCCGCGGTTGGCGATCAGGATTTTTTTGAACACGTTACGTAGGTTTTAACCGTTTAAACGGTGGTTCATGCTGGTTCAACAAGGAACAGAGGTTGGTCGTATTCTACTGGTGAGGCGTCATCCACCAACACCTTTACAATACGTCCTTTCACATCTGATTCAATCTCGTTGAACAATTTCATGGCTTCGATGATACAAATCACCTTGCCTGGAGCGATTTCGTCGCCCACGTTCACAAAAAGAGCCTTGTCTGGTCCTGGAGAGCGGTAGAATGTTCCAATCATGGGCGACTTAATAGTCACTGTATTTGAAGGAACTTCCGCTTTAGGAGCAGGTGCAGGAGCAGCAGGAGCCTGACTTGCTGGAGCTGGAGCAGCCACTGCAACAGGTGCCTGAACTTCGGCTGGAACCTGATAAACAATGGTTTCTTTTCCTGATTTAGATGTTTCTGTCTTGACAGTAAGTTTGAAATCATCGGTTTCGAGTGATACTTCACTCACGCCCGACTTGGCGACAAACTTTATAAGATCCTGGATTTCCCGGATGTCCATAGATATTCGGTGTTTGGGTGATGAGGCGGTAAATATATAAAATTATGTGTGCGACAAACTCAGGAGTTATAAGCCCATTTAATCCAAACTGCTCCCCAAGTGAATCCACCACCGAAAGCAGCTAGAATAATGTTATCTCCTTTTTTAAGTTGTTTCTCCCACTCCCACAAGCAAAGTGGAATGGTTCCGCTAGTTGTATTTCCGTATTTCTCGATGTTGATCATTACTTTATCACTTCCTACACCCATGCGGCTGGCTGTAGCATCAATAATACGTTTGTTGGCTTGATGTGGAACTAGCCAAGCAATATCATCAGAAGTAAGGTGATTACGTTCCATGATTTCGGCCGACACATCTGCCATGTTCGTTACAGCAAATTTGAAAACTGATTTTCCTTCTTGATATACAAAATGCTCTTTTGCATCAATGGTTGCATGAGTAGCAGGTTTAACTGAACCTCCAGCTTTTTGATGTAAAAACTCGCGTCCTGAACCATCCGATTTTAAAATCGAGTCCATAACTCCGTTTTCATCTACACTTGGTTCTAATAAAACTGCACCACAACCATCTCCAAAAATCACACAGGTAGCACGATCGGTATAATCGACAATGGCAGACATTTTATCTCCACCAACTACGATGATTTTTTTGTAAGCACCCGATTCAATCAATCTAGAACCAGTAGTTAATCCATACAGAAAACCACTACAAGCTGCGCCTAAGTCAAAGCCCCAAGCGTTTTTCATCCCAATTTTGTCGGAAAGAATGTTTGCTGATGCAGGAAAAACCATATCGGCAGTAACTGTACAGAAAATAACTACTTCGATATCTTCTGCCTTTGTGTTGGTTTTGGCTAGAAGTCCTTTAACTGCTTCCACAGCCATATCAGAAACACCTAAACCTTCACCTTTTAATATGTGACGTTGAGAGATTCCTGTTCGCGTCATGATCCATTCATCCGTCGTATCCACCATTTTCTCCAATTCTTTGTTGGTGAGGATGTACTCAGGTACATATCCGTGGACGCCGGTAATGGCTGCGCGAAGTTTAGTCATGTTGAAGTACTGCTTTGATTTTATCGGTAAGTCCAGCGCTTACTACCTCTTGCGCTAGGGTGATCATATTTTTAATGGTAGGAGCATTGGAAATACCATGACCTACAATTACAGTTGAATTTATCCCTAATACGGGAGTTCCGCCGTAGTTCTCGTAATTGAAACGATCGATGTAAGGGTCACTAAATCCACGTTTTGCAAATAAACTGTGAAATGATTCAGCTAGTTTGAGAACCACATTACCTGTAAAGCCATCACACACCATCACATCGGCTTTATCATTGAATAAGTCTCGTCCTTCGATATTTCCTATGAAGTTGAAATCGGCAGAATTATTCATTAACTGATAAGCGGCTTTGGAGAGTTCGTTTCCTTTTTCAGGTTCCTCTCCAATGTTGATAAGACCAATTTTAGGATTAGAGATACCCAGCACATTGGCTGCATACATGGATCCCATTAAAGCAAATTGGTAAAGTGTTTCTGGTTTACAATCGGCATTTGAGCCTACGTCGAGTAAAATACCAAAGCCACCATTTTCTTTAGGCATAAGTGACATGATGCAAGGGCGTTGAATTCCGTCGATAGGTTTTACACTTAAGACAGAACCAACAAGCATAGCGCCTGTATTGCCGGCACTAACGAAAGCATCAATTTCACCCTCTTTAAGAAGGCGAAAGCCAGTACTAATGGTTGAATTGGGTTTTTGGGTAAATGCCCGAGTCGGATTTTCACCCATTTCAATTACTTCGGTAGCCTGAACGTAATCGAAACGATTTGGGTCGATACCGACTTCGAGAAAGGACATACGAATAGCAGGCTCATCCCCAATGAGAACAAGCCGGCAGGATGCATCTATAGCATCAACCGCCAGCACAGCTCCGCCAATGGTAGCCTGAGGGGCAAAATCCCCTCCCATGATATCGAGGCCGATGCGCATGGATATCTTCCCCGTTCAGCCGTTAGACCTCAGGAATTATCAGGCGTTGGTTTTGGCCTCTACCACTAGTTTCCCTTTGTAATAAAGGGCTCCGTCTACAAAGTAGGCGCGGTGAAAGAGGTGAATCGTTCCGGTTGTAGAACACTTCGCCAATGTAGGCAATTCAGCCTTGTAGTGTGTTCTGCGTTTATCGCGGCGGGTCTTCGAAATTTTCCGTTTCGGGTGTGCCATGGGTTCTTATATAATCGTTCAAAAAAATACTTACTCAGTCTCTTTGTTGAGGTTTCTCAATTTCTCCCAACGTGGATCAATCGCTTCTTCCTCACCTTCTTCAGGTAATTCATCTACTAACATGTTTTCCAAACGGTCGATAACCGATTGATCACACATGCTTGTATCGCCAGTCACTTCACATGGCACAACGCGCAAGGGAAGTGAAAGACAAATTTCTTCGTATAAATGCTGTGCAATGTTGTATTCGTATTCGCCTCTCGGCAGAATTACCAATTCATCATCATCCGCGTTGCCTTCTCCCAACTTTAAAATCAAGCGAGATTTGCCTTCCACCGGATATGGATTTACCGCCGCACATCGATCGCACATTACCTGCACAATACCCGCGAAACGGAAGTTTAACGTCATCAAATTGGTCTGTTTATCTAATTCCAGATCAACCTGAATGTCGCCACCATCCACAACTGCATTATCAAATTCCTTAAAGAACGCGTCCTTTATTTCATACTGAAACTCATGGACATCCTCACTTAAACCGGAGAACTGGACGTTGTATTGACGTAGATAATCCAAATCAGGGCTTTTTTAAGGGAGGGCAAAGATAATAGAAATTTTCTTCCAATGAAGTGGAATGTAAAATATTCATTTATCGAAAGTAGAATTGCCTTTATTCCTTAATCCAACGGGCGTATTCGCTTTGATTATTAGCGTTACGGTATTCGATTAGATAGGCTCCTGAACTCAATAAACTTAAGTCGATGCTAGTTTGACGAGCAGTAATAACTTGTCGAATTTGTTCACGTCCACTTAAATCACGCACAATCAGAATTGCTTCTTGATCTTTCGCTTGAGTTAGGGTCACAATTGAATGACCTGGGTTTGGATAAATTTGAAATCCTAAAACAGAAGTTTCTTCTATACCAGTTGGATCTTCAACCACATCCATTACACCATTTAAGGTTAATTGGAAACTAATCAAATCAACTTGTTGGTCAGCAGGACTGATCACCACTTTGCGATATTCC
>DAOOQW010000081.1:4848-8680 GCA_035388945.1 Flavobacteriales bacterium | reverse complement strand
GCGAACCCAATTATTACATAAATGACATACGCCATCAAATAAAATTACCGTTCGCGATTCGTTAATCATCCGCCAATTTTTTCCATACGAGCTAATAACTCCTCCCACTTTACCATTTGCTCGTCCAATTCCTTTTTCAACAACTCGTATTTATTCAAAAATGTTGCAGACTCCTGTTGGTTTGCATAAAGTTCTGGATCGGCTAATTTTTCTTCAGCAGTTTTTAATTCCGCCTCTAATTCACCTACCCGATTTTCACAGTTTCGAATTTGTGTTTGGAGCTGTTTGATTTCTTTGTCGCTTCCTCGTTGTTGAACTTGCTTATTTGCTGCAGCTTCTGCTTTTTGCTCTTGTTTAACCTCTGCTTTCGCTTTAGTAATGTCTTTCTTTACTTCTAACTGTTTGAGGTTTTCAAGCTTTCTGCTTTGAAGGAATTCAAAAATTCCACCCGGAAATTCTCGGATTTTTCCTTCATTAAACTCATATACTTTATTACACAATCCATCTAAAAACTCCCGGTCGTGCGACACCAAAATCATCGTTCCATTATACTGACGCAAAGCTCCTTTCAGGATGTCTTTTGAACGCATATCTAAGTGATTCGTAGGCTCATCCAGAACTAACAAATTAACTGGTTCTAGTAATAATCGAGCTAAAGCTAGACGTCCCTTTTCTCCTCCCGATAAAACTCGAACCTTCTTTTCTACGGTATCTCCACTAAACAGGAAAGAACCTAAAATGCTCCTCAATTGCTGTGTGGTGATGTTTCGGGCAATTTGTTCAAGCGTTTCTAAAACAGTTGCGTTCGGATCTAACAATTCTGCTTGATTTTGAGCGAAGTATCCAATCTTCACATTATGCCCAATCTCAACTTTTCCAGTATGTTCTAAATGCCCGGTAATGATTTTCGACAAGGTGGTTTTTCCTTCACCGTTTCGACCTACAAAAGCAATCTTCTCTCCTCGTTCAACTAAAAAATCTAAATCCTTTAGAATTACCTTTTCTCCAAATGCTTTATGCACATGATGGGCTTCTAGCACAACTTTTCCTGAACGCGGAGCATCCGGAAACCGAAAGTGAATAGCAGCATTATCCTCATCTTCTACTTCAATCCGTTCAACTTTATCTAATTGCTTGATGCGCGATTGAACCTGAACAGCCTTGGATGCCTTAGCCCTAAATCGATCGATAAACTTCTCCGTATCTTCAATCATCTTACGCTGATTCAGATATGCAGCCATTTGTTGATCACGTCTTTCCTGGCGGAGAACCACATAACGAGAATAAGAGGCCTTGTAATCCTCTATTTTCCCTAATGTGATTTCAATCGTACGAGCAGTTACTGCATCTAAAAATGCCCTGTCATGAGATACCAATACAACCGCTCCAGGATAACTCGATAGAAAATCCTCTAACCACTGAATCGACTCAATGTCCAAGTGATTCGTCGGCTCATCTAACAATACGGCATCAGGCATTTGAAGTAGAATTTTAGCCAATTCTACTCGCATTTTCCATCCTCCAGAAAATTCATCCATCGATCGGTGTAAATCGCTTGATTTAAACCCTAGTCCTAAAAGAATCTTCTCTGTTTCACCATCGATACTTCCTCCGCCTAATAAAGAAAGGCGTTGTCCAGCATCGTTAAGTCGCTCAATAATTTCATGATATTCATCCGATTCATAGTCAGTTCGTGTTTCCAACGCATGACTTAAATCGTTTAGTTCTTTTTCTAACGACAACACCTCATCAAATGCAGTCCGCGCTTCTTCGAAAATGGTTTTGCCTGTAGCATGTTTCATTTCCTGAGGCAAATAGCCAATTCGATATCCCGATGGAACCGAAACTGTTCCTTTTGTTGGCTCCTGTTGCTTGCTAATTATTTTTAGAAGTGTCGATTTCCCCGCTCCGTTCTTTCCCGTTAAACCAACTTTATCTCTTTGCTGAATCATAAAAGAGATGTCTTCAAATAACGGCTTTCCGTTAAAAACTACTGATAAATTTCCTACTGTAATCATTGCCGCAAAGGTAGGTCATCCATTTCTGTTTATCGGTAGAATAGTCTGTATAAGGAACGATTAATCTGTAACTTTGCCGAAAAAACAGGATGGCGTTTCGTGAAAGTAAGTTGTACTCAATAATTAAATGTACATGCCCAAGATGTCACGAAAGCAAGATGTTCTTAAACAACAATCCGTATAAAATGGAAAATTGGGATAAAATGCATCCTGATTGCCCTACCTGCAAACTGCATTTTGAACGCGAACCTGGTTTTTTTCAAGGTGCGATGTATGTTAGTTACGCATTAGGTGTCGCTCTAAGTGTCGCGGTTTTGCTAATAAATGTGTTGATTGGGTTTCATACAACCCGCTTTTTTATTCTAAACACATTGTCGCTAATCTTGTTTGCTCCACTGCTTTTCAGGTGGGCAAGAAGTCTGTACCTAAACATCTTTGTTAAATACGACAAAACCAAAGATCCTGTTTACAACAAGTCAGATAAACGTTGAATTTCGGAGTGTTCAAAAACTAAATTTCCTTCCATTGGGTGAATGGCAAATTGCACCATCGCTCTAGCAACATGCTCTGCAGGAATTGCTTTATAGCGCGCTAATGGACCGAAAAAGAAAAATGAAAAGGATACCATAATCCCTTTACTTATCTGTTCCAATATTCGTTGCTCTTTTCGTGGTCCTAACAGTAAAGATGGACGAAAACTTGCGCTCGAAATAAAATTCAACTGGGTAATTTTATCTTCCAACTCTCCTTTACATCGAAGATAAAAATTGCTGGAGCCTGCTGCTGCGCCAACCGACGATTGTAAAATAAATGCAGATACGTTCTTCTGTTTTGCAGCAATTGCAAGCCGTTCAGGAATATCCACATCGGTTTTCCAAAATGCCTCTTGCGAACCGGCTTTCTTAATAGTCGTTCCTAAGCAACAAATTACTACATCAACTTCTGGAAATGATGCTAATTCAATTGGTGATTTAAAGTCTACTAAAACCTCTTTGAGCTTAGGATTCTTTTTGCCGGTTTCGGATCTTCCCCAAACAACAACTTGAGAAACTCGCTCATTTTGCAATAATAAATCTAGTACATAAGAGCCCGTAAGCCCTGTTGCCCCAATTAAAAGAACTTTCATTTCTTTCAATGTCTGGCGCGTTTTAAATAGTACTTATATCCTCGGTTCTTTTTTGCGTCGTACTTGTTAATCTTCATCAATGCTTGAACAGTAATACCAAGAGTTAATCTTCGATCTGGTGTTGCACTAGTTGAAATGGTGCCAGACTTAATTAGAGAAGACAACCCATACATTGCTCGGAAAGTTCCTGACATGGCGAATGTCTCTGAAAAACTGAAAAATATTCCAGCTCCAGCTACAAAACTAAAGGTCGTTGGTTTAAAATTTTGCTTGTTTATAGTTGGCACCAAAGGTTCGGTGTTTCTAGACTCTTGAGCGATCGCATTAGCACTTTGCAAAAAGCTGATTTGTGGTCCAGCTTCTACTGTTAATCCTTGATGATGCGTTGGACAAAAAGTAAACATCAGAGGAACATCAATATAAGAAAGCCTTAAGCGATATTTATAAAAAACCTCTGGATCTATAACACCTTGGCCGGGGAAAAAACGATACGATTGATTCAAACGAGAGTAATTAACCTCTAACCGAATACCATAGATTTTTCGGGAATAATATCCTCCATGGTCAAAATAAAAAGCTCCAGTTAACCCGCCGCTAAATCCTCCAGAAAAAACATATGTTGAATCACCGCCGTCATATTTCATCGTTTTAGACAACAGTTGAGATGCAAAATAGGAAGCATTGCCAC
>DAOOQW010000081.1:0-4748 GCA_035388945.1 Flavobacteriales bacterium | reverse complement strand
TCATATTTCATCGTTTTAGACAACAGTTGAGATGCAAAATAGGAAGCATTGCCACCGAACTGATAGGTCTGGGCTCCTAAACCACTTCCTTTAATTAAGAAGATAAAAAGAAAAATTGCGGGTATAAATCTCACGAGTCTGGCTAACCTACGAAAAATAAGCACATTTGGATTCATTTTCTGCCTACTTGTAAGAAAGTCGATAAGCTTGTAAACAAAACACCCTGTAGCTCCATGGAGTACAGGGTGTTTATAAGGTTTAATGGGGTTGAATAATTACATCATTCCTCCCATGCCTCCCATACCTGGATTCATTCCTCCTCCAGCAGGTGCTTCTTCTTTAATTTCAGAAAGAACACATTCTGTAGTAAGCAACATTCCGGCAATGGATGCAGCATTTTCAAGTGCTACACGAGTTACTTTCGTTGGATCAATTACTCCTGCAGCAAACAAATTCTCATAAACTTCAGTACGAGCATTAAATCCAAAATCTTCTTTTCCTTCTTTTACTTTTTGGATTACGATAGATCCTTCTCCACCTGCATTTGCAACGATTTGGCGAAGAGGTTCTTCTAGTGCACGTTTAACGATGTTTATTCCAAACGTTTCATCATCGTTGATTCCTTTTGCTCCAGTCAAAGATTCAATTGCACGGATATAAGCAATTCCGCCTCCCGGTACAATTCCTTCTTCAACGGCAGCACGAGTTGCATGAAGAGCATCATCAACTCGATCTTTTTTCTCTTTCATCTCCACTTCGGTTGCAGCACCTACGTAAAGAACAGCTACACCTCCTGCAAGTTTCGCTAAACGCTCTTGAAGTTTTTCGCGATCGTAGTCTGATGTAGTGTTTTCAATCTGAGCTTTAATTTGGTTAACACGTGAAACGATGTCTTCCTTAGCTCCTGCTCCATTCACAATAATTGTATTCTCTTTGTCAATGGTTACTTTCTCTGCGCGACCTAAATATGTCAAATCCGCATTTTCTAATTTGTAACCACGCTCTTCAGAAATCAATTGTCCACCAGTTAGAATTGCAATATCTTCTAACATCGCTTTACGGCGATCTCCAAATCCAGGAGCCTTAACTGCTGCGATTCGAAGTGATCCTCTGATTTTATTTACAACCAAGGTTGCCAAAGCTTCGCTATCAACATCTTCTGCGATAATCAACAATGGACGACCACTTTGTACACTTTTTTCCAATATTGGAAGCAAGTCTTTCATGGTTGAGATTTTCTTGTCGTAAATCAAGATGTATGGATTCTCCAATACGGCTTCCATTTTCTCTGTATCAGTAACGAAATATGGAGAAATATATCCGCGGTCGAATTGCATACCTTCTACAACATCAACTGTTGTTTCGGTTCCTTTTGCTTCTTCTACTGTGATAACTCCTTCTTTCTTCACTCTTCCCATCGCCTCAGCAATCAACTTTCCAATAGTATGGTCATTGTTTGCCGAAATGGTAGCTACTTGCTCAATCTTTTGGTTATCATCTCCAACCGATTTGCTTTGGCTTTTCAAATTCTCAACAACCAATAAAACTGCTTTATCAACACCGCGCTTCAAATCCATGGGATTCGCTCCTGCTGCAACGTGTTTTAATCCAGCTGTAATAATCGCTTGTGCCAATACCGTTGCTGTTGTTGTTCCATCTCCAGCAATATCAGCTGTTTTTGATGCTACTTCTTTCAACATTTGAGCTCCCATGTTTTCAATTGGATTGCTCAACTCGATTTCTTTTGCAACTGAAACTCCATCCTTTGTAATTGCTGGAGCTCCAAATTTTTTATCAATAATTACATTTCGCCCTTTAGGGCCTAATGTTACTTTTACAGCATTAGCTAATGCATCAACGCCGCGTTTCAATTGATCACGTGCGTCCAAATTAAAGGTGATGTCCTTTGCCATTGTTTTAGTATTTCGAAGTGAGTTCTATCAGAGAATTGCAAAAATGTCGGACTCGCGCATAATCAACAAGTCCTTACCATTAACAGAAATTTCAGTACCAGCATACTTGCCGTATAAAACTTCATCACCAACCTTTACAGTCATTGGCTCGTCTTTTTTTCCATTGCCAACAGCTACCACAACTCCTTTTTGTGGTTTCTCCTTAGCTGTATCGGGAATAATAATTCCTCCGGCTGTTTTTTCTTCCGCAGCTGCGGCTTCAACAAGTACTCTGTCCTGAAGCGGACGAATAGAAATATCAGACATTATTTTATTTTTTTACAGTTTACGGGCGCCGCTTAGCGAATGATATGCCAGTCAACGGTTGTGGAAGTCTTGTCAGTTGTTCGGTTAAATGCAAAAAAAAAACGTGTCAATCTGGTGACAGACTGACACGTTCGTTCAATTAAGAATATTTTATTTGACAGGAGCCGGAGTTGCCGCTGGTGCAGGTGCAGAAGGAGCTGGTGCCGCAGCAGGAGCTTTTGCAGGTGCTGTTGGTGTTGCTGATTCCGCTTTCTCCTGACTAACCGATTGTTGTGCTTTGGGTTCTGATGAACGATTCATTACTGTAGAAAGCAAACACAAAACAACTAATGTTGCTACAAGAGACCAAGTAGATTTCTCTAAAAAGTCTGTTGTTTTACGAACTCCCATCACTTGATTGCTTGCTGCAAACGTAGATGAAAGGCCTCCTCCTTTAGAGTTTTGTACAAGTACAACAAGAATCAAAAGGATTGATGCTAGGATTATCAATGCGGAAATTATACCGGTCATAACAAATCAGGGTTTTCCAGTTTTTGGATAAGGGCGGCAAAGTAACCGCTTTTATCCGGATTTAACAAACTTAATTTTTGATAGATACGAATTGCCCGAGTTGGATTTCCTTGAGCAGCATAAATATTAGCTAATGTCTCCGAAACAATATCATCCGAATCCTCAACACTTTTCTTAGCCATTTGTATCGGCGAGAAAAATTCTGCCTTTGCTGGCTTACTTATTCTAGGCTCTGTTTTAATAAACTTTTCTATCAACTCTTCTTTGTCCACAACACTAACACCCTCCTTTTCACGCAAACTTGTTGACACCTCTTGTTCAGTTACAATTTTGTTTGTTTGAATTGTTTTTAACCAATCTGAAAAACTGTGTTTCCCAATTTTGGGGGTTGATTGATCTTCCGTATTCGAAATTTCAGGCTCTATAATTGGCTCCTCCTGAAGTGCAATTTCTGGCTGCTCATTTGGAAGTGCTATCTCGACTTGATTGTTTACAAAAACGTCTTCTTCCAATATCCCCTTTTCTTCAGGTTCAGAAAAGAAATCTAAGTCAGAATTTACCTCTAAACTTAAAGGGAAAGAATTCTCTACAATCTCTTCCTTCTCTACAGTTTTTGTGGGGAGAGGTTCGTGTAAAAATTGAAATAATACTTTCCTGTTACCCGTGTGTAATGCCGCATTTCTCAATGCCTCATTAAATCGAATATCATTAGTTGAATTTAATGTTAAAGCATATAAAATATGTGCGCCTTGAAAATAAGGGTATAATTCCAATATGCTCTCCAAATCTCGACTTGCGCCGGGCAATACGTTCGTTGGATTACTTAAATATGACAGAAAATCGCCCCTATTCATTACCAATTAATTAGTGCTTTATTAAATACGTCTTGTATTAATTGCTGATTAATTTGACGAATTAATTCCGTTTCAACCGACACTAAATTCTGACTACTTGGGAAATCTACAAAACGTGAAAAACTACTGTCGAAATCTTTAGTTGAGTCTAACCTATTGGTAAATTTAACATTAACAGTAATGGTTAGCCTATTCGTTGATGCGGTTTGACTACTAACACCAACAGGGCCAACACGATAATCGGTTATTGCTCCTTCTAAATGCAAATCTCCACCCTTTTGAACTAAAGAAAGTGGGCTTTGTGTTTGGAAAAAGTTTCGCATGTCTTCGGTAAATGCCTGACTTAATGTCGGCTGAACCAAGGCTGCGTTATTAGGAAAAAATGCAATAGATATAGTTTTTGCCTCTCCATAATTACCTCCCGAAAGCGACAATTTACACGATTGTAACGCTAGTACTGAAATAAAAAGAAGCACCCAAAATCGTTTCATATCAAAGATTAATTCCGTATTCCTTAATTTTCCGATATAACGTACGTTCTGAGATTCCTAGTTCTTTAGATGCGTTTTTTCTTCTGCCTCGATACTTCTCAAGTGCTTTAATGATGAGTTCTTTTTCTCGATTCTCCAGTGATAGGCTCTCTTCCTCCACTTCAATGTGCTCTGTTACAGGAGTGTTTGCTGGAGTAATATATGGACTTGCGGGAACTGTAGCTGCTGTTGGACTGCTGTTTTGATAAATAGGGGTTTGCTGAATATCATTATATAACTTACTAATGATTTGTGCATTATCCTCCTGAAAATGTTGATCTGCAACACCATTCTGCAAGAATCCCAACATGAGTTTCTTCATGTCGACCATATCCTTCTTCATATCAAAAAGGACCTTATATAATATTTCTCGCTCCGAATAATCACCTGAACTTTCTTGACGTGATAGTGCTGGAACCATGCTCCCATGTGGGCTAGGTAGGTATCGATCTAATACCTCCGGTGAAACATTACGCTCGTTTTCAATAATAGAAATCTGTTCTGTTACATTTTTTAATTGACGAACATTACCCGGCCATCGATATTTCATCAATACCTGTTGAGACATTTCATCCAATCGAATGGGTGGCATTTTATATTTATCTGCAAAGTCAGCCGCAAACTTTCGGAACAAC
>DAOOQW010000080.1:5670-8718 GCA_035388945.1 Flavobacteriales bacterium | reverse complement strand
TTCTTCTTTCCCGTCAGCATGACGAGCAAAACGTCCTAAACTACGTTGATGTACTTGATCAGACGAAGGCCAAGGCCATCCTCCAAAAAGAGTACGATGATAGTCTTCAAAAGCTTGATTTATCTCTTCTTTAGTATTCATCACAAAAGGACCGTATTGAATAACCGTTTCACCAATAGGTCTTCCTTGTAAAACCAAAATACTCACTTCTTCAGCTCCCGCTTGAATGAGTAAATCCATTTCTGCTTGTACTTCTGCCGCGCTGTATCCTTTAACAAGTTCCCCAGCAAGTGTGATGGAACTACCTTCATATACGTATAAGGTACGATTGATCCCTGCGGATGCTTTGGGCATTGTCCAAGTTGCACCAGCCTGCATTTTGATATTCCAAACTGCCACTTCATTTTTAGGATCGGCTGCCCATGAATTAGGTGGTGGAGCAAGTGCTTTCTTATCTCCAACAGTGCCTGCAATAACTTCTATTCGTGTATTGAGTTGTTTGCGATCGCTGTGAGAATAAATGGGAATCGCTTCTTGCCAGAGCATTTTAAAATGTGGCTCAACCATTTTATTCCTTTTCGGAAGATTCAACCAGATCTGAAAAAGTTCCATCGGATTAGCTGAATCCTTCTTTAACAAAGGAAACATTTCTGAATGCTGAACTCCTTTTCCGGCAGTCATCCATTGCACATCTCCATCTCCATATCGTCCCGCAGCACCCATCGAATCGGCGTGATCAACAAATCCTTTCCTTACCACAGTAATGGTTTCAAAACCACGGTGTGGATGTCCAGGAAAACCGGGCACTTTCTTCCCATGATACATGCGAAATCCATCTTTAATAATGAAATCGTCACCTAAGTGTCTTCCTTGAAAATATTGCTGATCTGGGCCCATCACCTCATTTCCTTTGGGGAAAGCATCTTCGTGATGTACACAAAACAAAAATGGATCGGCGGTTTCCCATTGAAAACCTAATGGCTTGATAGATTTTATCGGTTTCACTTCAGGATTATTAGAGGTAAAAGCATGAGAAACCGACTCTGATTTCGCAGCTAATGGTGCCATAAAAACGGTGCTCAATCCAGCACTTAGTCGGGCAAGAAAACTTCGTCGAATTAATTTATCACTCATACGATTAGCGGATTGAAGGAAGAACGAATCTCCGAAAAAATTGTTCAGAACAAAAGCAGGAATGCAACGAAAGCTTATTTCGAACGCATGGCTTCAACCGGATCGAGTCGGGAAGCGGATAATGCAGGAGCAATTCCGGCAATTAAACCGATAATGGAAGAAATCATAATTCCCAAGCTGATATTTTTCAAGCTTAAGGAAATATCCATATCTAATCCGGCACTCAGTGCGAGTGTTAGCAGGAATATGATGATTAATCCGATTATTCCTCCAGCAATCGAAAGCAACATCGATTCAAAAAGAAATTGGAATAAAATGAAATAGTTTTTAGCGCCTAAAGCCTTTTGAATTCCGATAATGTTTGTACGTTCCTTAACCGATACAAACATGATGTTCGCAATTCCAAATCCTCCAACTAAAATCGAAAACAAACCTATTACTCCTCCTGCAACATTGACTACTCCGATCAAACTGCCTAGTCCGTTTGAAATTAACTTGGTTTCATTCAATGCGAAATTATTGGCTTCACGCGGTTTGATGCGACGAATTCCACGCATAATTCCAGTAAGTTCATCGATTAAAGCTTCGTTGCTAATTCCATCCAAAGCTTTTACAGCAATGTATGGATTCACATTATCGCTTCGAATATCAACCAAAGCACGAGCAAAATTCAAAGGAACCATGGCAGCGTTATCCAAGCCAAAATCGAGGATGTTTTGACCTTCGCGCTTGAAAACACCAATTATTTCTACCCGATCACCACGAACTAAAATCTCTTTACCAATGGGCGAAATATTACCAAAAAGTTGAGTGGCGACCTCTGCTCCGACTACAATTTTGTTTCTCCCCGCTTGAATTTCCGCATCACTAAAATAGCGTCCTTCTTGAATTTCGAAAGACTTAATGCGTTCGTATTCATCGCTCACGGCGCTAATCTGGATATTTTCGGCAGATGCACTTTTATACTCGAGTGTAACATTTGCCTGAATAAGAAAAGCCGAAGCAGCTGCTAAGTGTGAACGTTCACGTACCAAATCTAGTTCACGATATTGGGTAACGGGACGATTCATATAATCCCACCATTTGTAATCGGAACTAAATTCCCAAGGCCATTTTTGGATAAAAATCACATTGTTTCCGAGGGAAGCGATACTTTTATCGAGGTTATTCTTAATCGAATCAACCATAGTAAACACCGAGATGATGGCAAAGATTCCGATTGTAATTCCCAACAAAGAGAGAAACGTACGAAGCTTATTGCTAATCAGCGAATCTAATGCAAACTGAAAACTTTCCTTGAAAAGGCGTAAAAACAGCATTGGGCAAAGTTAGAAGGGATTTCTGATTTTTAGTTTATATCTGATAATTACCTTCTTTTTCGATCAGCAAAAACAAAATTCTTGAGTGAAAGGACTTAAAAAGTCATCGTTTTAACAGCCAACATTTCCCAATCTGCCAATTGCTAAAAATACCCCTTGAAATTCAGCATGTTAGAAACCAAGCATCTTTGTTCAAAAATTCTTAACATTTCCTTCTCTTTCCATGCGAATAGCCCTAAAAGATGGACTTCTTTTCATTAAGTTTGCGCCTTCATTCTTTCCATTCCATGTCCCAACCTAAACGCATCCAGAGTGCTTTAATTTCGGTGTTTTACAAAGATGGCTTAGCGCCATTGGCTTTGAAACTAAAGGCTTTGGGGGTAACTATTTATTCTACTGGTGGCACACGTGCCTTTTTGGAGGATTTAGGAATCGAGGTTATTGCTGTGGAAGATTTGACTTCTTACCCTTCCATTTTGGGCGGACGAGTGAAAACACTTCACCCGAAAGTTTTTGGAGGAATTTTGAGTCGCCGCGATGAACAATCCGACATTGCTCAATTAGAAGAATTTGCCATTCCAGAAATTGATTTGGT
>DAOOQW010000080.1:0-5570 GCA_035388945.1 Flavobacteriales bacterium | reverse complement strand
ATTCTGGTGAAACATACCAAATCAAACGCGATAGTTCTTGTGCGTGACTTACAGCTTTTAGCTTCAGGAACCGGACAAACTTCTCGTGTGGATGCATTAAAACAATCGGTCGAAAAAGCGCGTCGAATGGGCTTTCAAACCGAAGGATCAGTATTGTCGTCGGATGCATTTTTTCCATTTTCCGACAATGTTGAATTAGCTGCCGAGGCTGGAATTGCTGCGATTGCGCAGCCTGGCGGATCGGTTCGCGATCAGGAAACCATCGACACAGCCAACCGCTTGAATATGGCGATGGTTTTTACAGGAATCAGACACTTTAAACATTAATCCCGAAATACACACATGGGTTTATTCAATTTCTTCACCCAAGAAATCGCCATCGACCTTGGTACTGCCAACACGATTATCATTCATAACGACAAAGTTGTGGTGGATGAGCCATCGATTGTGGCTATTGAGCGTTCAACAGGAAAAGTAATTGCTGTTGGAAAGCAAGCTCAGCAAATGCATGGTAAGACACACGAAAACATCAAAACTATCCGTCCGCTTAAAGATGGTGTAATTGCCGACTTCAATGCGGCGGAACACATGATTCGCGGGATGATAAAAATGATCAATCCGGGTCGTAAGATTTTTTCTCCGTCATTGGTCATGGTTATTTGTATTCCTTCGGGAATTACGGAGGTTGAAAAACGTGCGGTACGCGACTCTGCTGAACATGCAGGAGCTAAGGAAGTTTACTTGATCCACGAACCAATGGCTGCGGCAATCGGTATTGGAATCGACGTAGAAGAGCCAATGGGGAATATGATTATCGATATTGGAGGTGGTACTTCCGAAATTGCGGTAATTGCCCTAGGTGGAATTGTGTGCGATAAGAGTATTCGTGTAGCGGGTGATGATTTCACTGCTGATATTGAAGACTACATGCGTCGTCAACACAACATTCACATTGGTGAACGTACTGCTGAGCGTATCAAAATTGAAGTGGGCGCAGCCTTAACGGAAATTGAAAATCCTCCTGCAGATTATGCTGTTCATGGTCGCGACATGATGACTGGTATTCCAAAAGAAATCATGGTTTCGTATCAGGAGATTGCTCATTGTTTGGATAAATCGATTGCTAAAATCGAAACGGCGATTTTGAATGCCTTGGAAATGACTCCTCCAGAGCTTTCTGCAGATATTTACCGTACTGGGATTTATCTAGCTGGAGGTGGTTCAATGCTACGCGGTTTGGATAAACGAATCTCTGCTCGTACTAAACTTCCAGTTTATATTGCGGAAGATCCACTTCGTGCTGTTGCTCGTGGTACTGGTATCGCTTTGAAAAATCGCGATAAATTCAAATTCCTGATTCGCTAATCAAGCTTCCATTTTTGATCTGAGATCGTATGCGGAATTTTTTCGTCCTCATCAGAAAATACAATTTCTTCATTGTCTTTCTTCTGCTGGAGGTGGTTTCAGGTGTTTTGCTCGTCCAGAATTCAACGTATCAACGCGCTGCAATTGTGGGAACGAGTAATGAACTAGTTGGACAGATGTATGCTGCCTACAGTAATGTGACCGATTACTTGATTTTAGGTGAAACCAATCGTGTTCTTGCTGCCGAAAATGCTCGTTTACGCAAAGCCGATTCATCTTCGTTTTACGATCCGAAGTTTGAAATCATGAAAGTGAACGATTCACTTGGTTTGCAACAATACGAATACATCAGCGCACGCGTAATCAACAATACAGTTACTCGAGTAAATAACTACATCACACTCGATAAAGGAAGTTTGCAAGGTGTAAAACCCGACGATGCCGTAATTGGAAGTACAGGTGTGGTAGGAATTGTGAAAGATGTTTCGGAGCATTTTAGTACGGTAATGTCGGTGTTGAATAGTAATTACAAGGTTTCATCTCGCATCAAGAAAAACGACTATTGTGGATCAACTGTATGGGATGGTGATTCTCCACAGTTTGCACAGTTGTTTGATATTCCTAGTCATGCTCAAGTTACTGTTGGTGATACTATTGTAACCAGTGCATTTTCGGGTATTTATCCGCAGGGAGTTATGGTTGGACGGGTTTCTGAAATTGGAACTTCGGGGGAAAGTTTTAAAGAAATCAAACTACGATTATCTACCGATTTTCAGAAGTTGTCGTACGTGTATGTTGTACGCAACTTGATGAAAGCCGAACGTGATACATTGGAAGCCAAAACGCTGGATGTGAAATGATTGGAGAGATAATTACACAGCTCATTCGGTTTATCTTGCTGATTTTTGTTCAGGTTTTAGTCTTGAATCAAATCGAAATCAGTGGAGAATTGAACGGCTTTATCATTCCTAATTTATATGTCTTGTTTTTACTGATGTTACCAGTTAATATCAATAAAATCCTCTTGTTATTTATTTGCTTTCTAACAGGATTAACGGTAGATATTTTTGGAGGGACAGCAGGTATGCACGCTTCGGCTTGTTTAGTACTTGGTTTTTTCCGTCCGGGATTTTTACACTTAATCGCACCTCGTGAAGGATACGAAACCACGCTAAAACTCAATATGGCAGGTATGGGCGGAAGTACTTTCCTTATCTATGCTTCAACTTTAATCCTCATCCATCACTTAGTTTTATTTTTGGTGGAAGCCTTTACATTCCTGAATTTTTTCGAACTTTTGTTGCGCGTCATCACCTGCAGCATCAGTACGCTTCTGCTCACTGTCCTCAGTCAGTTTCTCACACAGCGTAATCGGGAAGTAGCCAAATGAATCTGTTTTCGGATCGCAAATACGTCATCAGCGCCATCTTCATTACTCTGGTGGCCATCTTTCTAATTCGCCTGTTTTACATTCAGGTGGTGGACGATCGTTATAAGCTAGCAGCTAACGACAACGCTCTTCGTCACAAAATCGAATATCCTGAACGTGGCGTAATATACGACCGCAACGGAAAAATCCTCGTTTACAACGAAGCTGCGTACGACCTGATGGTCATCCCCAAACGGGTAAAAGCAATCGACACACTCGATTTGTGCAAGCTGCTCGACATTACCAAAGAAGATTTCACGAAAAAACTAATCGAACTCAAAGGCAAAAAGTTCAGTTCGTTTCGCCCTGAAATTTTCGAGAGTGAATTATCACTCGAAACATACGCAACCCTACAAGAGAAGCTTTACAAATTCCCAGGATTCTTTGTTCAAGCAAGAACGCTCCGTAAATATCCGCTTCGCACCGCTGCTCATGCCTTAGGCTATGTGGGTGAAGTTGACGAATCGATGATCAAAGACAATCCATACTACCGCCAAGGTGATAATATGGGATTGAGTGGTATCGAGAAAAGCTACGAAAAACCTCTCCGAGGACAACGAGGTGTGAAAATCGTCATGGTTGACGTGTACAACAGAGAAAAAGGGAGTTTCGAAAACGGGAAATACGATACCGCTTCGGTTTTAGGTCGCAGTCTTACTTCGTCGATTGATGCTGAATTGCAGCAATATGGCGAAAAGCTCATGGTCAACAAAGTGGGTTCTATTGTAGCAATTGAGCCTTCCACAGGTGAAATTTTGACCATGATTTCGAGCCCAACCTATGATCCGAATTTGTTGGTTGGTCGTGTAAAGAGCAAGAACTATCGGAAAATGTTAGTCGATACGCTCAAGCCTTTGTACAATCGAGCAACTATGGCTAAATATCCACCCGGCTCTACATTTAAATTGGTGAACGCGCTCATTGGTCAACACGAAGGTGTGATAAATGGGACAACCCTTTTTAGTTGTAGTAGAGGTTTCCATTTTGGAGGATTGACGGTTGGTTGTCACCCGCATGCTTCACCAGTAAATTTGTTATTCTCCATCACCACATCGTGTAATTCGTATTACTGTAACACGTTTAAAAACATTTTGCAGAAATATCCAAAGACTCAATTGGGCTTTACGGTATGGCGTAACCACGTGTTGAGTTTTGGATTGGGGCAGAAATTCCCGGTTGATTTACCTCAAGAATCAAAAGGAAATGTGCCTACAGTGAAATACTACGATAAGTATCATGGAGCAGGTCGCTGGAATGCAATTACAGTTATTTCATTGGCAATTGGACAAGGTGAGATGGGCGTTACACCGCTTCAAATGGCGAACTACTGTGCTACCATTGCGAACCGCGGTTGGTTTTACACACCACATGTTATCAAGAAAGTGGAAGGTGGTGCAATTGATACTTTGTATAAACGCAAACGATACACAACTGTAGATCGAAAGTATTTTGATCCTGTGGTTGAAGGAATGCGGAATGTGGTCATGAATGGTACTGGACGGATTTCCCAATTAGATTCATTAACTATCTGCGGAAAAACAGGAACAGCTCAGAATCCACATGGTAAGGATCACTCGATTTATATTTGTTTTGCCCCGATGGATAATCCCAAAATTGCCATTGCCGTTTATGTGGAAAATGCTGGATTTGGTGCTACTTGGGCAGCGCCGATTGCAAGTTTGATGTTAGAGAAATATTTACGTCGGGAAATTAAGCGTCCCGAAATGGAGAAACGAATTACCGATGCCAATCTACTTCCACGGAAAGAAGACTGGATATCCAAAAAATAAGACATGGCTAACCGGAATAAAGACGCTGTATTACAGAACATCGACTGGATGCTGGTATCACTATACCTGATTTTGGTGGTGATGGGCTGGTTTAATATTTATGCAGCGGTATACAACGAAGAATACAAAAGCATTTTCGATACTTCTCAGAGTTACGGAATGCAATTGGTTTGGATCGTTACATCCTTGTTTATAGCTTTTGTGATTTTGGTGATTGATGGTGAGTTCTTCCCCAAGTTTGCATGGGTTTTATATGGTGCTTTCATCTTACTGCTAATCGTGGTAATCTTTGCCGGTAAGGAAGTAAAAGGTTCTAAATCGTGGATTGAGTTAGGAGCATTTCGAATTCAACCGGCTGAATTTGCCAAGTTCGCTACCAATCTAGCCCTGGCGAAATACCTGAGTAACATCAACATTAAGTTTGAACAACTCAGCACCAAACTCATCGCAGCAGCCATTTTTGCTGTTCCAGCCCTTATTATCATTGCTCAAAACGAAACTGGATCTGCTCTCGTGTATGGATCGTTTATCCTTGTTATGTATCGCGAAGGTTTAAGTGGAAACATCCTCATTATGGGCGTTGCTATGGTGATACTTTTCATCGCAGCACTACTCATGCAAGAGTGGATTCTACTCACAATTTTAGGAGTAATTACCGCTGGAGCTTTCTTCTTTGTGCGCTTTAAAATGCGCAATTTGATTATCGCTGCTGGTTTGTTTGTTGCCGCCGCAGCTTTTGTCCACTCGGTCGATTATACCTTCACGAATATTCTCGAGCCTCACCAGAAGAAACGTATTAACGTGCTTTTAGGTAAAGAAGTCGATCCTAAAGGTGCCGGTTATAATGTGAATCAATCGATGATTGCCATTGGTTCGGGAGGAATAATTGGGAAAGGTTACCTCAACGGAACGCAAACCAAATACAACTATGTTCCTGAACAAAGCACCGACTTTATCTTCTGTACCGTGGGTGAAGAATGGGGATT
>DAOOQW010000079.1:0-8797 GCA_035388945.1 Flavobacteriales bacterium | reverse complement strand
CAAAAAAGTAAAACTCTTTCAACCGAATTAAACCAAAAGATAGAATTGAACTCTGAGGAAAAAATTGATCTAATCGCTTTCCTATTAACGCTGAGTGATCGGAATTTTATTTTTAATAAGGAATTCGCTTACCCACATACTGTCTTTCAATCCAATAAATAGCATTCAATTGCCCAACCTAAAATTCATTCTATGAAGAAAATTTCCATTTTGATTTGTTTGATTCTCCTCGCTGGAATTGGGCAGGCTCAAACGAATCCAGCCATCACTTCTTGGTTACAGAATACAACAACAACCGGCAGTTATTATGTTGCAGGAAATCCAACTCCGATCAGTAATTCAATTTTGGTGAATTGTCAGTCGGTACAATACTCAACAAATTGGGTTTATGTGACAGCAACAGGCATTCCTAGCTATGTGACAGGTCCGTTTCAAGATGGAAATCCATCACAAGCAACAAATCAAAATGCAATCTTCAAATTTCCGTTAAATCCTACACAAAATATGGGAACACCAACAGCTACAACTGGCGGAAATATTGGTGTTTTCATAAACGGTGTTGCCTTATTCGATTACCGAGATGGGGTTAGTTGGAACAATAATACACAAGCAGAAGGTGGTGGTCCCATTCAAGGTCCTCCAGGACAAGGAATTTGGAATCGTGATGCTATTGTTGCCGAACGTGCTGGTTTCGATTGCGCAAAAGGTCATCCGGCTATGGGGAATTATCATCATCACCAAAATCCTTCAGCTTTTAGTTTAGATGTTAATGTGGTTTCAACTGTGTGTAATTTATACGACGCGGATGGATTGTACGTGTTAGATAGTATGCAACATTCTCCACTTGTTGGTTTTGCTTACGATGGTTTTCCTATTTATGGTGGATATGGTTTTAAGAATACCGATGGAACAGGTGGAATTACTCGCATGAAATCAAGTTTTCAATTACGTAACATCACCACTCGAACTACTTATGCTAATGGTACAGATGTGACTGATGGTCCTGTTGTAAGCACTACTTATCCTTTAGGCCATTATCGCGAAGACTACGAATTTGTTGCTCATACAGAATCCGATTACCTCGATATTCATAACGGTCGTTTTTGCGTAACACCCGAATATCCAGAAGGTATTTACGCCTATTTCTGCACGGTTGATGAAGATTGGAATTCGGCTTATCCTTATGCCGTTGGTCCAACATTTTACGGAAATAAAGTAGCCGCAAAAGTCACAACTATTGGAGAAGCTGTAACGACTTACACACCAACTGTACTAAGCAATTCAAGTGCACTTTCGAATGATGCCTCGATTCATGTTTTTCCAAATCCAAGCAGCGATTTTATTGCTGTTCAAATTGGAGATTTAGTTCATGATGATGTAGTAGTGCGCTTGTTCGATTTAACGGGAAAATTGATTTCTCAATCAGTCGTGTTTAAAGGTAGTACAGCCACATTTATCGATACGCGCACCTTATATTCCGGACAATATTTGGTTCAATTAAACGACGGTCGTGAAACCATCACCCGTAAATTGATCATTAACCATTAAGCTTTAGGTTTCAATGTTTAAAGGCTGTTTTCGAAAGATTGCAGCCTTTTTTATTTCCTGCCTCATTCAAGTGTATATTTGACCATGCAAACGTTTCAGCTTCCTTTTAATGTGCGGGTTTATGGTTTAGTCATCAATTCCAGAAACGAAATTTTGCTGAGCGATGAATATTGTCAAAGTCAGTTCATGACTAAGTTTCCCGGTGGCGGACTCGAATACGGCGAAGGCTTAATTGACGGACTAAAGCGCGAGTTTCAGGAAGAATGCAACGAGGAAATTGAAATCATCCGACATTTTTACACCACCGATTTTTTTCAGCAATCGATGTTTCGCGGCGGCGGACAATTAATTAGTGTGTATTACCTCTGTCGTTTTATGAATGAACCACAATTTCCAACGGTTCAAAATCCTTACGAAGGTGTTGCAGAAATTAACGATTCACAAGCGTTTCGTTGGATCTCGATTGATGAAATAAATTCAGATCACGTGACTTGGCCAATTGACAAGAAAGTGGTAGAAATAGTATTAATGGAATTCAATCAGAAATAAAAAGGATACTAAATCGGAATTATTTTTTAGTCCCCGTTAAATTAAGGCCCAATTTAATTTCGAATTGATTCAGACTTACTGGATTTATCAATATTTCATCACCAGTATATTGACGTTCAGAATATCCTTTAACTACTTCGTATTTGAATCCTAGCGTACCACCTAGGCCTTTTCCGAAGAATAAAACCGTACTAAAAAATGGATTGTATTTAATATGAAAATCTTCACGATTTGCACTGAAATTTACACCAGCCATCGATACTACCGAGAACATTCCAATTGTTTTTCTAAAAGCAATATTGGGCCCTATTAATATTCGCAAGCTGTGCACATTGGTTAAATTGTGATATACATACTGATTGTTTTTATCTACAAAATAGGTGAATGGACCAGTCACTCCCATTTCTTTGAATACCATATTAAATCCACCATTAATATTCTTTCTTCCAAAAGATGCTTTAATGCTTAAAAGATCAAAATTCCAAAAACGGGAATATTTAGTAAAATCAACTGGATTGGGGACTTTTAATAAATTTTCTGAAGGTGTGGTTGCCCAATTAGCTAAAGCGTAACCCGTTTCTCCACTATGGTTTGAGCCCATATTTCCAAAGTAACTTAAGAAATAAACCATCCCACTCATATCATATACAGTGAAATGACTATCATCAAATTTGTAATAATGGAAATCAATATTTAAAGCAGAGCCTTGATCAGTAATAAGTTCTAGGTCTTGGTTTGGAAGAATAGCTCCTGGTGAGTTTCCATTATTTAATGTCCTACCATAAAACCCCGAATACGAAACATGATTCGATTTTATTCCCATTGTAATTGCTCCTCCACCAAACACATCCACTTGAGCATATTGGAATAATGGTAAAAATAGTAGTATAGTTAAGAGAGACTTTTTCATGTTTTTGGTAGAATTTGAAAAAAAATCAAATGTGATTACGAACGTACTTCTATTATGTTTCAAATAGAAATTTCACTAAGGATTCAACCTACGCTGCATATAGCTTTGAATAAGCTCAAACAGTGCAACTGGCTGATATTTGCGCCAGTTGATTTCATCAAATCTACCGCTGAATAAAATATACTGATCAATTCCATAATCATTGAATTCTCGAACAACGTGTTCCCGGAAATTCAATCCTACTATCCAGCCATCTTCAATATCATCGAACCATTCTTCGTAATAGTCCTCACTTTCGGCGTGGAAATTCAATACGTTTTCACCAATTAAAATAAAATTCGTGATGCCTTCCGAAATCATTAAATCAATGATATCTCGTTTGAGAAACATCACATCGTTACCAATGGCATCATTCCATTCACCAATAAATTCAATCACGGCAAAACCGCGGTCGTAATCGGCAAAAAGTACTTTTAAATAAAGCGTTTCGGAGCCAAATTCATCCCATTGCGGATGGATATAGAAATTATAAATCGTGCTGCTGTATTCAAACTCGCTGTATTCTCTTCCATAAAATGGCGAAGCCGGATCATCGGCCGAAATGTAATAGTCGCGCCAGTTATAGAATGGTTCGAGTTCCTGCATACTACGAATCAGGATTGCAAAACCGCATCAATCGCTTTGCGTACACTGCCATGCTGCAACAACAAAGACCGAGATTCTTCTTCCGATTTTCCTACAGCTTTCATAATCATGCGCGTGCCTCGATCGACCAATTTGTTATTCGTAAGCTGCATATCCACCATCTTATTGCCCTTTACTCGACCGAGTCGTATCATTACCGCGGTACTCAACATGTTCAACACCAGCTTTTGCGCGGTGCCTGCTTTCATACGGGTGCTTCCGGTAACGAATTCTGGTCCGCTTACCGCTTCAATCGGAAAATCAACCAATCCAGCTAATGGACTTCCAGCATTGCACGTAATACAACCTGTGATGCATCCTGCTTTTTTCGCATCCGAAACTCCACCAATCACATACGGTGTCGTTCCTGAAGCTGCAATGCCCACAACTACATCGTTTGAGTTGATTTTCCACTCATTCAAATCTTTCCAAGCTTGATCTAAATCGTCTTCAGCAAATTCAACTGCTTTACGAATGGCTGTATCGCCACCTGCAATGATGCCGATCACCCGATCAAACTCAATCCCAAACGTAGGCGGACATTCCGATGCATCCACTACACCTAATCGTCCACTTGTGCCAGCACCAATGTAAAACAAGCGACCACCTAGTTTCATTTTCTCCACAACGGCATCTACCAATCGTTCAATGCGTGGAATTTCCTTTTGTACCGCAGTGGCTACTGTATGATCTTCTCGGTTGATGTTACTGAGTAAATCGGCAGTACTCATGTGCTCAAGCCCATCATAGCGTGAGTCGGCTTCTGTGGTTCTTTCCATTAGATTTCAGGGAATCGGGTAGGGGCATATTCGTGTAAAACCGCGTACACTTTTTCAACAACATCATCCACTGCTGGTTTAGAGAAGTAATCTCCATCGGAACCATAAGCCGGACGATGATCTTTCGACGTTAGCGTTACCGGTTCAGCATCTAAGTAGCGGAAACCTTTCTGCACTTCGAGTATCTGTTGAAGCATAAATCCACTTGCTCCACCTTGTACATCTTCGTCGAGAATGAACAATTTCCCTGTCTTTTTCAAACTTTCGGCAATGCGGTGATGACGGTCGAAAGGCAACAAGGTTTGTACATCAATCAATTCTACCGAAACACCCAAATTTGCTAATTCTTTGCAGGCATCTGAAGCAATTTTGCAGCATGAACCATAGGTCACCAACGTAACATCATTTCCTTCTTGCAACACTTCCGGAATCCCAAGTGGAACGCGGAATTCTCCCATGTTTTCGGGTTGACGTTCTTTGGTACGATACCCATTCAACGGTTCAATAATTAAAGCTGGATCATCAGCAGCTAAAAGCGTATTGTAAAATCCTGCAGCCTGAGTCATATTGCGAGGAACACATACATACATGCCTCGAACGGCGTTGATAATCATGCCCATAGGCGAACCTGAATGCCAGATTCCTTCTAAACGATGTCCACGCGTTGCAACAATAAGTGGTGCTTTTTGCTTGCCTTTAGTACGGTAGCGCAGTGTTGCCAAATCATCACTCATAATCTGAATGGCGTACAGCAAATAATCGAGGTATTGAATCTCCGCCACGGGACGTAATCCACGCATGGCCATTCCAATGCCTTGCCCGAGTATAGTAGCTTCGCGGATTCCGGTATCACTCACCCGAATCTCACCGTATTTTTTCTGTAATCCTTCGAGTGTTTGATTAACTCCACCAATTCCACCGCTATCTTCTCCAAACGTGAGGAAATACGGGTTGTTGGCAAGGATGGCATCGAAATTATCTCGCAAGATTTCTCGTCCGTCGACTAATTTTTCTTCTTCCGAATATTCAGCAGCAACAGCTTCAATATTCAAGGCTGAACCTGTGTTTTCGGTGTAAAGCCATGAACTGTAACGATCGAAATTAGCTGTTTGCTCTTGGTTAAGCCAATTTTTTAATGCTTGACGCGAAGCGGATTTCTCCGAACGGGTGATTCGCAAGGATTTGCGAACGGCTTCTAAAATATCGCGACGAAGTGGTTCTTTATTCGCCAAAAGTTGATCACGTAAAGATGCAACTTCGCTGTTGGAATGCTCTGCTAACAAGGATTCCAACAAAGCAAGTACATCCGTTTTCGTTTTTAAAATCGGAGCTTGAAATGCATCCCAAGCAGCACGACGCGCATCACGTACAAACGTTTTTGCTTCTTTCTCTATTGCATCTAATTCTTCGGTGGTTGATAATGCTGTTTCGAGCATCCATTCGCGCATTTTCTTGATGCAATCGAATTCGGCTTCCCAATCGAGACGCTCTTTGGTTTTATATCTTTCGTGTGAGCCAGAAGTAGAATGTCCTTGTGGTTGAGTTACTTCTTCGATGTGAAACAAAGCCGGCACATGTTCTTCACGCATGCGGCTGATCCCTTTTTCGTAAAGCTCGCAAAGTCCTGGATAATCCCAACCTTTTCCTTTGTAGATGCGGAATCCGTTACCATCTTCATTCGCTTCAAATCCGGCTAATGCTTTCGAAATGCTCGATTTAGTGGTTTGAAATTTACGTGCTACCGAAATTCCATAACCATCATCCCACACCGAAATCGCCATTGGAACTTGTAAAACTCCAGCAGCATTAATGGTTTCGAAAAATAATCCTTCGGAAGTACTGGCATCGCCAATGGTTCCAAAGGCTACTTCATTACCGTTTATCGACAAGTTGGTCGCATTTTTCAATTCTGGATTGTTGCGAAAAACCTTGGAAGCCAATGCTAAACCTAATAATCGCGGCATTTGTCCGGCAGTAGGTGATATATCGGCTGATGAATTTTTTAAGCTAGTTAATTCTCTCCACGAACCATCGGGATTGACTGTTGTGGTTGCATAGTGTCCATTCATGGAACGTCCCGACGACATTGGTTCTGCTTCTTCGTCGGCATGGGCGTATAGTTGGGCAAAGAATGCTTCAACAGTCATGAGTCCGGCTGCAAGCATGAACGTTTGATCGCGGTAGTAACCTGAACGGAAATCGCCGTTTTTGAAGGCTTTCGCCATGGCAATCTGAGGGATTTCTTTCCCATCGCCAAAAATACCGAATTTGGCTTTACCGGTAAGGACTTCTTTCCGCCCGAGAAGGCTTGTTTCGCGGCTGATGCAGGCAATCCGGTAATCGTTAATAACGGATGCGAGGAATTCTTCGAAACTCAGTTCGCTGGAAGAAGGGGATTCGTTTAGAGGACTGCTCATACAGGCGGAATTTGCGGCAAAGATAACAATTCGGCTTGGCTGATGAACAGACCACTATCGGAGAATCGGGGAGAATTTCCGATATTTGAAAAATGCTCCGTCGCCGTTGGTTTCGCCGTACACTTCTGTTTCTCTTTTTAGCGCTTTTGCTAACGGGAGGAGTTGTGTATTGGAGTAATTACTGGATTGATGAAGAAAGTGATTCTTGGATTTTTACCGACACGCAGGAAATGCCGCATACCAAAGTAGGTTTATTGTTAGGCACGAGTAAATACAACCGTTCGGGGAATCCTAATTTGTTTTTTCGTTATCGTATTGATGCCGCGGTAGAATTATATAACAGCCACAAAGTTGATTATCTCCTCGTGAGCGGTGATAATCGAACCTTGACTTACAATGAACCACGCGATATGCGAAGGGCTTTGATCGCCCGTGGAATTCCCGATTCGGTTATCTATTTAGATTATGCTGGCATTCGAACGTTCGATTCGGTGATTCGTTGTTATCGGGTATTTGGACAAACATCGTTTACCATTATTTCGCAAGAATTTCATGTGGAGCGCGCCTTATTTATCGCTCGACATTATGGTTTAAGTGCAGTTGGATTTGCCGCCCGAAGTGTTCCAAATGTGTATTCGTTAACAACCGTATTTCGCGAATATTTAGCCCGATTAAAGGCAGTGCTCGATGTGTACATTTTGCCAACCAAGCCTCGATTTTTAGGTGATCCGGTTCAGGTAGGAAAATAAGAGATTTGGATTTTTAGCTCATTTACGTGAAATCAATCGAATTGGTGATTTTATGTGTTGTTTATCTTCAGAAGAGTGAATAAATTTGAGTTAAATATTGATAAAGGCTACGAAAATGAGGTTCAAGTTTCTATTCGCATTCCTAGTAATGATATATTTTGGGGCTTGCAAAAAATACGAAGAAGACGATAATTTAGTGACCTTTCGAACGCCTTTAAAGAGAATTGCAGGCAAGCATGAGATCACCGAATTTACATTTAATGGAAGCGATTCTACTTCGTATTTAAAAAACAGATTTGGAAATTTTTATTTGTTGTTTTTAGATAATTTGAACGACCAAGGTGATTATTATTTAAATGTTCATACAAAAGAAGATAATAAGCTAATTGCAAGTGGTCGCTGGGGATTTCTTACTAAAGAGGAGCAAATTGCTTTTGAATTTAAAGGAGATTCAAACCAAGTATTCTCAAGTGGAAATCTGGCTATTAAGAAATTAACGTATGATGAAATCATTTTAGAAGCATCAAATGCTTACCTTAACAAGGTAGATTCTTCCTTAGTTCAAACACCTGGATATTTGAGATTTAAGTTGATTAGGTTTTGATTTTATTAATTCTCATTAATCAAGTAAGTAAAGTGATATCTATTCATTCTAGAATAAAAAAATGAAAAAATACTCGACGTTATTATCTCTATTTATTATAATTCTTGTGGGATTAGTTGGTTGTGAAAAATTTACTGAGGATGAAGGTATTCAATGGGAAAAACCAAGAGAACGCTTACGTAAACAATTGTGGCGTATTTCCCATTATCAAATAAATGGTATTGATTCTTCCCTGGAAAAAATTAATGCTATCCATAACAATTGGATTAAATTTAATTGGGATCCTGAATACGATTGGGTAAGTTATAAACTTTATTTATGGTCAGAACCTCAAATGGAAATCGGATACTGGGGATTTCAAGGCGAAAACCTTTTTCATTTAGGTACAGATACATTTCTATTAGGTCCATCTTTTACTGATACTGCATTAGTTAATACAATTTTATTAATGAATGGAACTTATGAAATCAAAAGGCTATCTGATTATCAATTTAAACTTCAGAAGAATCCTAATACTTACATTGAATTCATGGGTGGTCCTAAAAAATAATTCAATA
>DAOOQW010000078.1:0-8814 GCA_035388945.1 Flavobacteriales bacterium | reverse complement strand
CCACTTAAATTTTGAACGACCGAACCTTGATAAGCCAACAGAGCAATACCTTTGCGACCAGTTTTGATAATCTACCTGTTGAATCGTTCCATTTTTGTGCTTGTCCTGCTTATTGTTTGGACTTCCTGTAAAACAGTAAAACCTGAAATGCCCACGTATGAGCCATCCCGTAAGGTTTATACGCGTGCAATTTCAACAATCAGCATTCCATTAGAAATTCCGCTGAAACTCATCGAAAATAAAATCAATGCCCAGTTTAAAGGTGTGATTTACGATGATGATAGCTATACGCGTCCAACGGTTGATGATGTTAAAATACGGGTTTATCAAAACAATCACATCGGAGTTACGGCAGTTGGAAATGAGCTAAAATTCACCATTCCCCTTAAAATTTGGGCACAAGGAAGATTTGATCCATGCTCATTTTGTCCGGAAGTAGAGAAGCAAACCATTTTTGATGTGGAAGTTTATCTCCGCTCAAAAGTCGAAATCCTCAAAAACTACCAGTTTCGAATGAGTACCGCTTCGGATGGTTTTGAGTGGAAAAGTCAGCCTCGAATTGCAATTGGACCAATCAATATTCCTATTGGACGATTGCTGGAAAGCGTGATTGACGAGCAATTACAGTCGGTGAGTAAAGAGATTGACAAAAATGTTAACGGAGCTTTTGATTTGCGTGATCAGGTTGAAGCTTTATGGAAAGTTGCTCAAGAACCACTATTGCTCGACGATTCAACCCAAACTTGGTTGCGAGCCGAACCGAAAGCCTTACTTCTTGCACCTATAACGGGTGATGCTAATTCGTTGAATATTATTCTAGGGCTTGAAACATACCTTGAAACCTTCACCGGTCGTAAACCCGAGCCACCTGCGAGCAATCCTTTACCTGACTTGCGTTTGGCTGGTCGAGGCGGACAGGATTTTAGTATTCAAATACGTTCCGAATTAGGCTTTGATGCAGCAACTTCTATTGCCAAGAAACAGTTGGTTGGACAAGAGTTTCATTTTAAAAAGAAGACCATCAAAGTCGAGGACATACAAGTTTACGGAAAGGGTGATTTGGCCTATGTTCGATTGGTGCTATCTGGAAGTTTGAAAGGTGAGCTATTCTTATCAGGAATTCCAACCTACAACAGCGAAACCAACGAATTCAGCATTGCTCAGTTGGATTATGATATTCACTCACGGAGTGTTTTAGTAAAAGCCGCTAGTTGGTTGCTTAATGGAACGTTGCAAAAACAGCTTCAACAGCAAATGCACTTCTCGTTCGACCAAGAAGTTAGCAGCATTCGCGACGATTTAACTAAGCGGTTGAAAAGCACATCTTACAAGAACGTTTTTACGGTTAAAGGAAGTTTGAAAGCATTTAAAGTGCGTGATATTTTTGTGGCAGATGACCATTTCGATATCGTTCTTGATGCCAATGGCAATGCTAAAATCCTTCTAGAATCTGCCGATTTCTAGCGGAGAAATTTTCCTATTATGAGAACCAAACTTTAACAGCGACATTTGCCACATGGACGAAGCACTCATTTACGACAAGCACATTTTTATTTGCACGAATCAGCGCCCCGACGGAGCTCCTCGCCCATGTTGCGGCGAAACACAAGGATTGGCTTTGGTTGCAGCATTTAAGAAAGCAATAAAAGACAAGCAACTGCCTGTTCCTATTCGAGCTCAAAAATCCGGCTGTCTCGATTTATGCGAACAAGGACCAACTGTGGTAATCTATCCTGAGGGTGTATTTTATGGAAAGGTTCAACTAAGTGATGTTCAGGAAATTGTTGATTCACATCTTGTTGGCGGAATACCCGTGGAACGTTTAAGGTTAAGACGTCCGTTCAATACACAGTCTTGATTGGAAGCTCTGGAAAATAATCTGTTACCTTTGGCGTTCTGGCGAAGTCTATGAAATTAAAATACATTCTGCAGGTTTTGGTGTTTGTTGTTCTCGCAGGAGGACTTTTCCTGAGCAGTTGCAGAAAAGATGTGCTAGATGTTAGTCCATCATCTAAACTGGGTTTCTCAACTGATACCGTTTACTTCGATACTGTTTTTGTAACAATGGGCTCGGTAACACAACGATTCCGAGTTTACAATTCGAGCGAAGACAAAATTAAAGTTTCGAATATCCGATTAGCTGGAGGAAGCGCATCACCATTCCGTTTAAATATTGATGGAGAAGCTACAATCAATGCGCACGATGTGGAAATCGACGGGAAAGACAGTATTTTCATATTTGTAGAGGTAACAATTGATCCGAATAATGACCAGAATCCTTTTGTGGTGATGGATAGCGTGTTGTTTGAAACCAATGGAAACCTTCAAAATGTGAAATTGATGGCGTATGGCAGAAATGCCGATTTCTTTCGCCCAACAGTTTTCCCCAAAAATGGTTTTCCAGCTTATTCGGTTGTTGGCTGTGATACAACTTGGACAAACAATCGCCCTAAAGTCATAATCGGATATCTAGCAGTTGATTCGGCCTGTTCGCTCACAATAGAAGCCGGAACTCAAGTATACTTGTACAATAACTCTGGAATTTGGGTGTATAAACAAGGTCGTTTGGTTGTGAATGGAACCTTGCAGGATTCGGTTGTTTTTCAGGGCGTTAGGAAGGAGGATTCATATAAAAACACACCCGGTCAGTGGGATCGAATTTGGATTAATCAAGGAAGCACCGGTAATGTGATAAACTATGCGGTGATTAAAAATGGAAACATTGGAATTCAAGCAGAGGATGTTATTTCGTTTGGCGAAGGATTGCCAAGTTTGCTAACACTCTCGAATACTCGAATCAAAAACATGAAGGCCTTTGGTTTATATGGCGTTCATTATTCGATCAATGCTTGGAACAACGTCATTTCTAATTGTGGCTCTTATGCTCTGGCCTTGATAAATGGAGGAACATATCGATTCCGACACAATACCGTGGCCAATTACTGGGGCGAATCAGTTCGCTCTGAAACTGCCGTCTTTTTGAGTAATTATCAGGTAATCCAAAATGTCACTTACGTTGCTAACATGGATTTTCGTTTTACAAATGGGATCGTTTACGGAAATCTACAAGGAGATAACGAATTGGATGTGGACAGTCAGCCTGGAGCTACTTTTAACTGGAAATTTGAAAATACCTGTCTGAAAATCGATAATGAAAACATCGATCCGGGAGACGTGAATCATTTTTCCAATATGGTGTTGAATGAAGATCCTTTGTTTCGAGATGTTCAAAACAGGGACTATCGTTTATCGGAAAGTTCCACATCTCGTGATAAAGGAAGTGTTGCTGTTGTGAATGAGAGTCCTGCAATACCAACAGATTTGCTAGGAAACAACCGTTTAGGAGATACTGCTCCCGATTGTGGGGCGATGGAATTTACTCCTTAAGCATGTTCGGATAAAAGATAAGTTGCTTTATCTTTGTGTCAGATTAACACTTTATTAATGAAACATATTGCAGTATTGACCTCTGGTGGTGATGCACCGGGAATGAACGCCTGTATTCGTGCGGTTGTTCGGACGGCGATGTTCAAAGGCATTGAAGTAACTGGAGTGGTTGCTGGTTACGAAGGCTTGATTCAGGGCGATTTTAGAAAAATGGATTCGACTTCGGTTGGAAACATCATTCAAAAAGGTGGAACAATATTAAAAACTGCCCGAAGCGCTCGGTTTAGAACACCAGAAGGTAGGGCAGAAGCAATGAAAAACATTCGAGCTCAAGGCATCGAAGGTTTGGTGGTGATTGGAGGAGATGGTTCATTTCAAGGAGCAGATATTCTAGCACAGGAATATCCCGAAATTCGTGTGATTGGAATCCCTGGAACAATCGATAACGACTTATACGGCACCGATTTTACCATTGGATACGACACTGCCATTAATACAGTTGTAGAAGCGGTCGATAATATCCGCGATACAGCCAGTTCGCATAATCGTTTGTTTTTTGTGGAAGTGATGGGGCGTGATGCCGGATTGATTGCCTTGCGCAGCGGAATTGCTTGTGGTGCGGAAGCGATTCTGATTCCCGAAACAAAAACGCATATTGATAAATTGATTACCCAACTGGAACGTGGCTGGAAGCGTCAAAAATCGGGACACGTTATTATTGTTGCCGAAGGCGATGATGCTGGTGGAGCATTTAAGATTGCCGACATCGTTCAGAAGAAGTTTGATAAGCTCGAAACCAAAGTTTGTATACTTGGCCATATCCAACGCGGAGGTAATCCAACTTGTATGGATCGCGTGCTTGCAACTCGCCTTGGTTATGAAGCCGTTTGTGGTTTATTAGATGGAAAAAATCGAATGATGGCGGGACAAGTAGCTGGGAAAGTGAATTTCATTCCGCTCGAAAAAGCCGTTAAACATAACATCGATGTGAACGAAACAATCTTGGAAATAGCTGAGATTATGTCACTTTAAACACAAACAATTGTTAGTTCAAAATGGTTAATTGGGGGCTCTTGTCACTTTTTGACTTACCTTTCACGAAAATCAACCCTCTTTGAAAAAAGTAGTATTCAACAACAAGAACAATTCGTTCTCTGAAGCTTTAAATGCTGAAGTAAAAAAGTATTTCGCAGAGAACCATCTAAAACAAACCGGTGATTGGCGTTTGTATTTAAAGTCATTCGTCCTGATTCCAGGAGCATTAGCTATTTATATTTCCCTTTTAACTGTTCAAATGCCCGCTGTTGCTGCACTTGCTTTGTGTGCATTACTCGGTCTTTGTATCGCGTCTATTGGATTTAATGTGATGCATGATTCCTGTCATGGTAGTTATTCCGAAAGCAAACGAATCAATTACATCATGGGATTAACCATGAATGCTCTTGGTGCAAACGCGTTTATTTGGAAAATTAAGCACAACATTGTTCATCATACTTATACCAATATTGATGGTTTGGATGATGATATTGCCAAATCGCCAGTGCTTCGTCATTGCTATTCTCAACCATATAAGCCGCTTCATAAGTATCAGCATATCTACATGTTTTTCTTTTATGGAATTTCATCGATGCTTTGGGCGCTTTATACTGATTTCGATAAATACTTCAAACGTAGCATACACAACACACCAATCAATCATATACCCATGCAAGAACATGTTTTGTTTTGGGTTTCTAAGGTTTTGTACATCGTGTTCTATATGCTCATTCCTATTATGATGGTTGGTTTCTCCAAATTCATCATCGGATATTTATTTGCAAGCGCAGTCTTAGGCTTGACCTTAGCTCTTGTATTCCAATTGGCGCACGTTATTGAACTTACCGAATTTGTTGATGCTACGCATGAGCCGGATGTTCGATTAACTATTGAAGATTCTTGGGCTGTTCATCAAATGAAAACCACTGCCAATTTTGCTACAAAAAACAAAGCTATTTCATGGTTTGTGGGCGGATTGAATTTCCAAGTAGAGCATCACTTGTTCCCAAAAATCAGCCACATTCACTATTCGGCTTTAAGTCCTATTGTGGAAAAGGTTTGCAAAGAATACGGCGTTCCTTATTATAACATGCCAACGATGATTGGTGCGATTGCTAGTCATTACCGCACCATGCGTAAATTCGGACAGGAAGAAAATCCAAGCATGGCTAATCCGACTTTCGCCGCTGCGTAAAAAGTAGGATCAGCATGTTAGCTGCATTTTTTGTCGCAGTAATTTTAATTTATTTTCAAATTCGAGAGCTAAAAACTCCCGATGAGGACAGTCCGATTCCTTTTGACGAGGAAGACTATTCGGATTATGTTCAAATCTCGTACATGCCCAGTGATGCTACTTTGCATGAGTTTCTATTTGGGAATTTTGCCTTTTATCATCTGTTAAATCCGCAGGAAAAAGCACGGTTTAGAACGAGGCTTGTTCGAATCATAAAAACGAAATGGTTTGTTGGTCGTGAAGGCTTACAAGTTACCGACTCAAAAATTTTACTTATTGGAGCAACCATGGCTCAACTCACCATGGGAATCGAGCGTTTTTATTTCCCCCGTTTTGATCGAATCGTATTATTTCCCAATCAGTTTTACTCTCGGTTATTTGAGCAGGATATAAAAGGCTTAACCGTTTATCACAACGGCATCGTGATTCTATCTTGGCCACATTATGAAGATGGATATTCCGATGCAACCGATAAGTTAAATCTTGGCTTACACGAGATGGCTCATGCGCTTTATCTCGATTATTTTGGGCACCGACGAATGCTTTACGGATTCGACGACTGGACACTTGTTGCAATGCCTGTTTTTGAAGAGATGCAACGTAACGAACACCATCCATTTTTACGTGATTATGCTCGTTCTAACATGCATGAATTTTGGGCTGTTTGTGTAGAACACTTTTTTGAAGCACCAATAGAATTCAGACAGAAACTCCCAGAGCTATACAAGGCGATGTGTCAGATTCTGAAGCAAGATCAAGCAAGACGTTTAGAAGCTTTTGCTGAAACCAGAAGTAAACAAGCATCTTAATTAGGACATCAAATCTTGACCAATATCGCGACGATAGTAAATACCGTCGTAACAAATGGTATTGATGTTTTTGTACGAACGCTTTACAGCCGAGTCAATTGAATCGCCCAATGAGGTAAAAGCTAATACGCGCCCTCCTTGTGTTACAATATCACTTCCTTCTTGCTTAGTGCCGGCATGAAATACTAATTCACCGGTTAATTCACCTAGTCCATGAATGATTTTTCCTTTCGAATAATCACCCGGATATCCTCCCGAAACCGTCATAACGGTGACAGCTGTTTCGGGACTAGTTTGAATGGTATGTGTGTTTAAAGTGCCATTGGCAACAGCTTCCAATAAATCGACTAGGTCGTTTTGGATTCGTGGAATGACCACTTCGGTTTCGGGATCGCCCATTCGGCAATTGTATTCCACCACCATCGGGTCGCCCATAACGTTCATGATTCCGATAAAGATGAAGCCTTTGTAAACGATGCCTTCTTGTTTTAATCCTTGGATGGTAGGCTCAATAATTCGAGTTCGGATTTTCTCCATAAACTCAGGAATGCAAAATGGCACAGGCGAAACAGCGCCCATTCCTCCGGTGTTGAGTCCGGTATCACCTTCGCCAATGCGTTTGTAATCCTTGGCTTCAGGTAAAACGAGATAATGTTCCGAATCGCTTAGCACAAACACCGAACACTCGATGCCTTTCATAAACTCTTCAATCACTACAACATTTCCGGCTGCGCCAAACTTTCCACCAAGCATGTCTTCTAATTCGCGTTCCGCTTCTGCTAAAGTTTCCGGAATAACAACACCTTTTCCGGCTGCTAATCCAGACGCTTTCAACACATAAGGTGGCTGAAACGTGTGTAAAAATGCTTTGCCTTCTTCAATAGTTGCTGGGGTAAAACTCTGATAACGAGCTGTTGGAATTCCATGGCGTTGCATAAAAGCTTTCGAGAAATCCTTGCTGCCTTCTAACTGAGCACCAACCGAATCGGGTCCAATAACCGGAACATGATTCACGTTAGGATGTTGTGCAAAGGCTTCTACAATTCCTCGTACCAAAGGTTCTTCTGGACCAACAAGTACAAGATCAATCTGATGTTCTTCAACAAACGAAATAACTGCCGGAATATCGTTCGGATTCAAAGCCACATTAATACCCAAACCTTGAGTGCCGGCATTTCCGGGAGAAATGTAAAGTGTTGTTAATCGCTTACTTTGAGCCAATTTCCAAGCAAACGCATGTTCGCGACCACCTGATCCAAGCAGAAGAATTTTCATGCCTGCAAATTCGGGGTTTTTTTGGAGGAAAGAAGCGTAAATCGAAAAACTTAAACAGGAGAATTCAGAAAGTTCTCGGCTAAAATCAGGTCCGACGGTCGAGTAATTTTGATGTTTTCCTCATTTCCATCCACTAGTTCAATCCGAAATCCAGCCGCTTCCATCACCGAAGCATCATCAGTAAAATCACTGCGATAGGCTTGTTCAAAAGCGCGCTTCAATTTTTCTACCTCGAAACATTGAGGCGTTTGAATGCTTCTCAAAGCAGAACGTTCCAGTGCTTGGTTCGACCCGTCAGCTAAAACGATACGTGTTGAATCATTCACAGGCATCACCGGAACAACAGCTCCCGTTTTTTCGGCAGCAGAAAAACAACGTAAAATAGTTTGCTCACTCACCAGCGGTCTAACACCATCGTGAACACCAACGATTCCTTCATCAACACGTGCTAAACCGTTTTTGACCGAATGAAAACGTGTTTCTCCGCCAGCAACAACTTGATGTGGCACAGAAAAATGATGCTCAACTAGTAATTGCTTCCAAAAAGAAATTTGATCTTCAGGAAGTACAACTATTAGTTGAGCACTAGGTAAGGTTTGATGAAACCGATTAATCGTATGCATCAAAACAGGTAATCCCCTTAACAGTAAAAACTGCTTAGGAACAGCAGCTTGCATGCGCAAACCACTTCCGCCAGCCACGATAATTACGTGGTAACGCACCCTGTTAGATAATTAACATCGCATCGCCATAAGTAAAGAAGCGATACTTCTCTTTTACGGCTTCTTTGTATGCTTCCATTAGAAAATCATGTCCAGCAAAAGCCGAAACCATGATTAACAAGGTGCTCATTGGCATATGAAAATTCGTCACCAAGGCATTCGCTACGCGGAAATCGTATGGAGGAAAAATGAATTTATTCGTCCAGCCGCTGTATTCTTTCAAGAATCCTTCAGTAGATACAGAACTTTCAATCGCACGCATGGTGGTTGTTCCAACCGAAATCACATTCTTTTTCTCCGCTTTCGATTTGTTCACGATATCGGCAGCTTCGGTCGTGATGTACATTTCCTC
>DAOOQW010000077.1:0-8914 GCA_035388945.1 Flavobacteriales bacterium | reverse complement strand
TGGGGAAATGCCGATTGTTGGAACATTCCTGATTGGGAAGATGGAACAACAGAGCCAGGATCTTCTGGATCGCCGCTTTTCAATGAAAATCACCTTATTATAGGTCAGTTATTTGGTGGTGATGCGAACTGTAACGATAATGTGAATGATAATTTCGGACGATTTGTTACTTCATGGGATGGAGCTAGTGCTAATGTGCGTTTAAAAGATTGGCTAGATCCAAATAATAGTGATTCACTAACGGTTAGTGGTATGGAAGCAAGTGTTCCATCATTTTCGTTGGACGCTCGTATGCAAAGCATTATTTCTCCAGTTCAGGAATATTGTAATACTGCTTCTTTTATTCCTTCTTTAAAAATTCGAAATACTGGTTCTACAACTCTTACAAGTATAAATATCAGTTATACTTTTAATGGAGGAGCGGCGCAAACCTTTGATTGGACAGGTACATTAGCTTATAATCAAGTTGTAGATGTAGTACTTCCTGAACAGCTATTGAGTATAGGCACAAATCAAAATTTCTCAGCAACTATTATTTCTGTAAATGGAGCAACTGATGAGCAAAGCAATAATAACAGTTTGAACATTAATGTGAATAATCGTGCAGGCGCAGGATATCGTTTTGAATTGGTTTCGGATGAATATCCGGAAGAAACATCTTGGGAACTCGTGAATGTTGCTACTAATCAAATTATTACGCAACAAGCAATAGGAGCAGTTTCCCTTGGTACATCTAATTTTCCATTGTGTTTAGCTAATGGATGTTATTCTTTGAGAATGCACGATTCTTATGGGGATGGAATTTGCTGCGGAAGTAGTGGAAATGGATCTTTTACAGTTTATGATACATTGGGAATTTCTATTGGAACAGGAGGAAACTTTGATGATTCCGATTCGATAACGTTTTGTGTAGGTCCAACTTCTTTGGATTTCATTCCTGAATCAATGCTTATTCAATTATTTCCAAATCCAGCTCAAGAAAATATTTCATTGTTGATTTCTGAAATATGGTTAGAAGAAAATCCAAGCATTAAGATTTATAGCGTTTCGGGACAAGTAATATGGACTGGTAAAGCAAATCAAAACCTCACACAAATTGATGTTGCTTCATGGTCTAATGGTGTTTATCTAATTCAAGCACAAAGTAAATCTCGAATACTGACCAAACGTATGGTTGTTCAACACTAATTGTAAAAGGAGCTTTCGGGCTCCTTTATTATTTTATACTGAATTTTCCTTTACGAGAAATAATATATTCGCTTCCAGCTGTTCTGACTAAATTCCAGCCCTAAATCATAGCATCCATGCGACCATTACGATACTTCGAACATCTTGATACTCTTCGCTTTTTTGCATTTTTTTCGGTGTTTTGTTTACATATGACCAGTTTTGGTTTGTATTACAATGGCTCAGCTTGGTATCGATGGATAGAAGAATCACTCGCTCAAAATGGTGATTTAGGTGTGAATTTTTTTTTCACTTTAAGTGGATTTCTAATTACTAATCTTTTGTTGCAAGAGCGCGAAGACACGGGTAAAATCAACATTGGAGCATTTTACGCAAGACGTTTTTTACGTATTTGGCCACTCTATTTTATTTTAGTTTTTGTTGGTTTTGTGATTTTACCCGGATTATTAAAACTTCATCCTGAGTCAAATCCTTTTCCACCTGTTTTTTCAATTATTCCTATTGATCGAATTGGGTATTATCTAAGCTTTCTTGTTAATTTCGACATAACCATGCATGGATATCCAAGTCCTGTTTTAGCTGTGCTTTGGTCTATTTCTGTTGAAGAGCAGTTTTATATTTTTTGGCCTTTATTAATTGCCCTGGTTCCTCGCAAATATTTGATTTACTCTTTATTTGGAGTATTGATTTTTACAGCCGGTTTCCGTTTTATGCAGTGGAACGAAATCGTTCATTTATTTAATACATATAGTCTAGGAGATCCTTCCAAACCGCATCCTGTTGATGTGGTCAATCGCTTTAATGAATTACGCAATCACGCTATGTTGGTGACGCGTTTTCATACCCTAAGTATTTTGTCCGATATAACCATGGGCGCATTATTAGCTTATGGATTATTTTATTCCGAAAAACTCCGTCAGTATTTTCGCACACTTCCACGTAAATCAATCGTTCTTCCTTATATCGCTGCAATTGTTCTAATCATCATACGTGATCGTACGTATAGCTTTCAGTTTTACCCGATTATGAACTGGGTGCAAGCAATTGAACCAGCTATTTTTTCTGTCATTTTTGCATTTATTATTGGAGAGCAAGAGTATTCTGAAGAATCATTTTTCAAATTCGGAAAAATCAAATTACTCAGTTCTTGGGGAAAATTATCCTATGGATTATATCTCTGGCACTTAGTTATGATCTGGTTGATTTTCTATTTATTCAAAACCTCCGGATTACAACCAGCTGTCGATAGTCCTTGGGTTTATTTATTCCAAATCATACTTTGTTTATTCGGTACCATTGTCTTTTCTTCACTCAGCTACCGATTTATTGAATCTCCATTTCTTAAACTCAAAGATCGTTTTAGAGCTACAAAACCCAATCCTTCGGCTGGAGCGGATGCCTAATTTAACTAGGCATCTTGCTTTCTTCCATCAATAGCCATTCTTCATAAATAATCAACATGGCTAAGGTATCTAGCTGACAATAGCGAAGCAACGCATTTCGGTATTGAATATAGGTTTCTGATTCTCGATTCTCAATGCTCAATTGGAGATATTGATATGCTATCATTGCTCCCGAACCATCGTTAATACTGCCTTCTGTACCGGGTAAACCGAGTTCTGGTAATAAATAATAAGGGTTGATGAGTTCTTGATTTTCATCCAACTTGTATACGTCAAGTTCCTTTAACCATGCTACCGTTCGCTTAGATCGAACAGATTTTAATATAGCCGGTAAAGTCACTTTTATCGATGTTCTTCCTCCAGTTTGAGGATGAAAATAATAATGTACCGCTAATTGATTCATATCTGTGATACGATGAAACGCCCGTCGAATCCAGTCTTTCTGCGCATCAGTAATTTCGATTTCTGATAGTAAACCTTTGAGTATTCCTTGTTCATAAGCACTCCAGGTCATAATTGTTCCCTTTTCACCCAATTGGGCTATCAGTGAACTTAAAAATTCAGCATTGGGTTTTTCCTTGGAATCGTGAAGCCAAGCGGTATGAACCGGTTCAGCTCCAGGGAAATCTACTCGGTGACAACTCCATTGAAACAGCACTTTCTGATAGGGCTTCATTCCTTGATAATTTGGAATAGCAGGCTGTGTAGTTTCAAAATCGATGAAAAACATCGGGTAGCTGAGTCCTGAAATGGATTTATGAAATCCTTCAAACATAAAGTCTCGCTGCTGAGTTAGCTGTAACCAAGGGCGATTTCCCCATTTACCCTTCAACCACATTTCGGGAATTGCATGAATTGACGATTCTCCCTGTGCAATCAATTCATCCACTTCGCCATGTAAATTCACATTCCCTAATTGTCCCAAGCTTAGAATATGCGGTTCGGTATGTGCGCCTGCTTTCCAACATAATTCAAATCCTGATAAAGGTTGATTTTCTGATCGGACCGAAAATTCACAATCCCGACAATGGCAACCAATCTCCGGTTCAATTTTCTCTGGATTTTGAAGTAATATTTCCAGCTTATAAGCTTCTGAATCAAGTTCATCCAATAAAGCATCAACTTCAAAAGTTACATCAATTTGAGTAAGCAGATTTGCTGAAAGAACTTCGTCCACATTTCCGAAATATTCCGCATCTATAAACGTATGGTATTGATTATCGGTGTTCGATTTGATGCGGAAACGGTCAGCTAGTCGATCAATCGGATTAACCCGGTTTTTATCAGGCATCATTAAGTGGCAACTAATCTCAAAATCGGGATGACAAGCTTGGATGACCAATTTCTGATAAGCCAAATCTTCCAATAAATCTTTAATTTTCGACAAAGCCCTCCGACGACGGTGTGGATTTCCATTGATTTCTTCCACATCAACACCTCTCGATTTCACTTCAATCAATTGGATTTTATTGCCTTGTTTGATGAGAATGTCGGCTCGAATGTGTCGGCTTGCTGTTTCAAAAGGAGCTTCGAAAAGTGTCACAGTTTCGAGCTGCATGGCTTGTTGCGTCCAGTTTAATGCAGTATTTGAATCGGGTGGAAGTATGCCTTGCGGAAAATACAAGCGAGCAAGAGCCTGAACGACTAAACCTGAATCGGCGAGTAATGCTAGAAAGCGATTTCTGTCGTTAGTAGAAGGAAAACCTTGTTTACGGTAAATCAATTTACGGTAACAGGAGCGAGCTAATTTGAAATCAGATTTATTGAGTAGGACAGACACGTTTTCAAAAATAGCTGATTTATCTGGCTTGATAAGAAAATAATAGCGGTGTTAGATATTTTACATAAAATTAATATTCAGATATTCAGATAGATGCGCCTTTTTTCAAACTAGAATATACGAAAACCAATACTTAGACGCTAAATGCATAGAAGTTCAATGTATATTTGTCCTATGTATTCGAAAGAACTTTTAAAAGGAACACTCAGCACCATACTTCTCAATTTGTTGGATGAGAATGGTCGTATGTACGGATATGAAATTACACAGGCGGTGAAAGAGCGCACCGATGGAAAAATTTTGCTCAAAGAAGGCTCCTTGTATCCAGCCTTACACAAGTTAGAGGCTGAAGGTTTTTTAAGTACAGAAGAAGAGTTTATTGGTAAGCGACCGCGCATCTATTACCGATTAACATCGACCGGGAAAGCGCAATCTCGGATTCGTGTGGATGAACTTTTCCAGTTTTTCGAAACCCTTCAACAAGTGTTAATTCCTAAACCCGGATTGCAATATGGATCTGCGGGATGATCAATTTGAACAAGTGTCATTGCTGGTGAACCGGTCAGTTAGCATGCACTCACTTCGGGTCGAATTGCTCGATCATTTGTGTTGTCACATCGAAGCACAACTCGATTCAGGAATTTCATTCGAATTGGCTTTTAAGGAAGCTATTCTACAGTTGTCGCCCGAGGGTTTGTCAGCTGTTGAAGAAAGAACAGTCTTTTTACTCACGTTTAAAAAACAACTTACTATGAAAAAGCTCCTGTATTCTACCGGATTTCTTGCGTCATTATTTACCATGACTTCATTTACCTTTCGAACATTTCATTGGCCAGGAGGCAGCGCAATTATGTTTATGGGCAATGTTTTTCTGCTTTTATCGATGATTTTTATTCTCATCATAGCTATTCGAAACTACTCTCTGATAACAGGCAATGCTCGCGTTAGAAGTTTGAGTGGTGCTATTGGAGGAATAGTTGTAGCTGTTGGTTCGATGTTTAAAATTCTTCATTATCCAGGAGCAAACATTCTATTTCTAATTGGTACAGTAATCTTAATTTGTGTGTTTCTCCCAATTCTGTTTTTTCAATTGTATAAGAACGACGTTGCTCAATCCTCAGAAGCTGTTTAACGTTAGTTTTAGTTCTTTCGGAGTTTAGTGAATATGTGTTTGTGATACTCAATTTCCCGATTGAACTTGCCTGCCGCAACTTGTAGGTATAAAAAAAGCCCATTCGATAAGAATGGGCTTTTGCGTTTTTGAAAATTGAATTATCGCTTCAATATTTTATCGGTTTGCATGAAGCTCGGACAAGCTGTATGGATTGTATATAAACCTGCAGGTAGTTCAGATAAGTCAATTGTTTGATTGAAAAATGCTTCCGATTCTACAGCATAGTTTTTCGAATAAACTAAAGCACCTACTAGGTTATAAACCGAAATGCTAACTTCTTTATCGTTGCTTTCATTGATGAAACTAACAGTCACTTTGTCCTCAAAAGGATTCGGATAAATGCTCGCACTGTTCGGCAAGCCTTCAATTACTTCTTCTCCAGAATTGTCGGCTAAGCGAGAGGTACTAGTAGAAGTACAAGCATGTAAATCAACAATTCCATCTAAGTCATATGCATCAGCATTTCCAGGGAATTTTGTTGAAGAAACAGGTGAACGATCGACTAAGCGTACATATTGAATCCCTTGGAATCCAGTAGCAGCAATATCAAGTAATCCATCTTGACAATAGGTTCCTAAATCTAACCAAGTTGCACCATCAAGCGAAACTTCCACATTAGCACGTTCAGGATAATTAGTACAAGATGGGTTACCATAAGAGGTTTCATAAACTTTCAAGTCATTTCCAACTCCGTTAAATACAACAAAATCAAATTTCACTACTACAAATCCACCAAATCCCATTGAGTAGAAATTAACTGTATTGTTGTTTTCTGGAACGCCAAGCATTCTTGTTACAACTCTACGTTCAGGTGTGCCATTGATGATAAGTGTATTATTTTTTCTACGCGCTTGAGAATCTGGAGTATGATCGATTACTTGAGTTAACACAGCAGGAACAAGTGATGTTGGAGTTAAGTCTGTTGCCATTCCGTTTAAACACTCAATTCCATCTAAGTCAAAACCGTCTTCAGGACCATTATTACCATTGGTAAACACAACTCCAATTGGACTAACATCAACTAATTTAATGAATCGTGCCCAAGCAAGTGATCTTAAATCAAATGAAACATCCTGACAACCTTCACCTAGATAAACGAAATTACAACCATCTTGAGAAGCGTATGCTTTAATTGTTTCTGGACTTCGTTTGCATTTTTCAATTGTACTAGGAAGATAGGTAGTTTCATAAACCATAAAATCATCGCCTTCTCCATTAGCAATTGGAACTTCTAATTCCAATACGATTTGTCCACCAAATCCAAGAGATACAAAGTTTAATGCATCTTCAGGAACAGCTACATCACTATTTTGCGGAGCAGAGGTAGCATTATTAAAGAATTGGCGAGTAGGTAAAACAGGTGTTCCATCTTGACGATTCCCCGGCTCATAACTAACAACTGAAACAGCTGTACAAGCTGGCGGCGGTGGAGTGGAAGTAGCAAAATCGAAAACTAAAGGAGCTTCTCCAGTGTATGAAATTGATGCTTTATCAAAAGTATGTGTTTGAGGAAGTGTTGGATTGCTAGAGCCAGAAACAAGAACAATTCCTCCAATAAAATCTGTTGCAGAATTAGGGAAAACGAATGTTAATGGGTGATTGTATATTAACCAACTACCATATTGATTCATTAAATCAGTATAAGTGATTGGTGTCATAGTGCTTCCTACTCGAATGCTTAATACGGATGTCGATGAATTACTATTGAACGTATGAGTTGTCCAGGCATTTAAAACTGTTGCAGGTTGATAAATAACTGTTGCAACTGAAAAGCCATCCGTCAAGAATATGTTTAAATACGAATCACTTCCTTGTTCTGTGTACTGATTCCAAGATACCGAACTAAGTGAATTTAAGGTGCGTCCTTCTTCGTAATAGCCTACAAACGAACGATTAACACCACCTCCGCCAGTACGAGTTGCACGCAAACTATGAGGACCTGAATTTTGAGAGATACCATAATCTGCTACCGCTACTAAAGAACAATTAGAGTTTCCTTTAGATAGAATTCTCCAACCTCCAACAGCATTATTAGCAAAATCGTTTGCTACAATATCTTCAGGGACTAATACTTGAGTTTGAGCATTTCCTGATTGAGAAAATAGAAGTGTTCCCACTAATAACATAGGCTTCCAAAGTCCTGATAATAGTGATGCTTGTATTCGTATAGGGTTCATGAGAGTTTGATTTGGTTGATATTGAAATGGTATGCTTAACAATAATACAAAGAAATTGAGCAGATTCATTTGATCAAATGAATAAATATAGAATCATCAAATACGTTAAAAAAGTCGCATTTGCCCACCTTTAAACTGATCATGTAATTCGAAATTCAGGGATGGAATCTTTCTGTCTTTCAAATATGCTTGAGTAGCAAGTTTAAATTGCTTTCTTATCATATCAGCCCATAGCCCTTCACCACGCATCCTTACTCCAAAGCGCGAATCGTTTAATTGTCCACCATGAACCGAACGTATTTGATTCAATACTTTATTGGCTCTATCAGGAAAGTTCTTATTTAACCAATCTTCAAATAGCAAAGCTACTTGTCCATTTAGCCGAACAACTTGATACGAAACACCTAAAGCTCCTGCATCAGCAATTGCTTTTACCAAATCATGGATTTCATGATCATTTATGGAAGGAATTATAGGTGCAGTTAAAACTCGAACCGGAATCCCTCGATTAGTAAGTGTTTCAATTGTCTTAAGTATGTTTTTAGCACTGGAAGTACGTGGTTCAAGCTTACGTTTTAGCTGTTCATCCAAGGTGGTTAAGCTGAGTAGTACATTTACCAAGTTTTCGGATGCTAACTTTTCAAGAATATCAATATCACGTTCGATAAGGCTATTTTTGGTAATCATTCCCACCGGGTGACGAAATTTCCAAAACACTTCCAATAATTCTCGGGTGATTTTGAGTTTACGCTCAATGGGTTGGTAGATGTCGGTATTGCCAGCCATCATGATTAAATCAGCTTTCCATTTTGGATCGGCTAAGGTTTTTCGTAATAGTTCAGGTGCATTCCGTTTGACGAGAATATTCTGCTCAAAATCGGCTCCAGCACTAAATCCCCAGTATTCATGCGTGTTTCGAGCATAACAATACACACAACCATGTTCGCAACCTTGATAAGGATTTAAGCTAAAGTCAGGTAAATCAGTACTTTCAACTTTATTGATGATGGTTTTAGGAAAAACATCCAGGTATTTGGTAGCTGGATTTTCATTGAGCAAAGCCTCGCGTTCTTCGTTGCTCGATTGATGTTCCACATCTACTTCCTGACGCAATTTCAAAAAGCGATTTGCCGGATTAATCTGCGCGCCTCTTCCTTTCGTATAGGGTTTTTCCGACATGTCTAATTGAATC
>DAOOQW010000076.1:0-9287 GCA_035388945.1 Flavobacteriales bacterium | reverse complement strand
TATTTTTGTTCTTAAGTATAACCCGACTTTCTTTGCACCAATACTGTGCTTGTGAAATGATTGTAAAACGGGTTGGATTTAACTATTTCTTGTTCCTCTTCTTGATTGGCATTTCGAATGTCGTTCAGGCACAATCAATACGTGTTTTAGGCAGAATATTCGATGCAACATCTTCTAAACCAGTTGAATTTGCTATCGTTTCAGCATTGTCAAAATCCGACAGCTTGCTAGGCGGTGGTTTGAGTCAGGGAAATGGTGATTTCATGTTGGAGAATATTTCTCGTCAAGCAAGTCAAATTCGAATCCAATTTATCGGTTATGAAACGCAAGTCATTCCACTTAAAACGGTAGCTTCTGTTTCACTATATGATTTAGGAAATATCCGATTGAAAGTCAATCAGCAACAACTCAAAGAGCTTGTCATTGAAGGTGAAAAATCTCAAATGACTTTGGGTATTGATCGACGAATTTATCAGGTTGATAAAGATTTAAGCGCCCGTGGAGGAACGGCACTCGATGCCATGAAAAATATTCCTGGAATCACTGTTGGTAGCGATAATTCAGTACAACTGAGAAATCAAGGACCAACCATTTTTATCGATGGTCGCCCCAGTTTACTCAGCCTAGATCAAATACCAGCCGATGATATTGACCGGATTGAAGTCATCACAAATCCATCTGTTAAATACTCCGCAAGCACTACTGGAGGGATTTTAAATGTTGTATTGAAGAAGAACCTTCGTCCAGGCTACTTTGGCTCATTAAGTGCCGGAATTGGTAGCAATAATCGTTATTCAACAAACGGGAATATCAGTATTCGAGAAAAGAAATTGAGCATCCAAGTTTCAGGAAATTATGGAGCTTCTCAAAATCAGAATAATGGATATACTCATCGTGAGAATTTCAGCAATGGACAAACAGCAGGGAAATTCAATTTAGATAATACCAATTTAACTAGCCGTTGGAATTCAAGCGGACGTATTGCCGCGGACTATAAAATTAATGTTCGGTCCTTACTCAGTGCGAATTACAATTATTCTGAAAATGGTGTAGATGCTAACGAAAATCAAAACTATTCTACAAGCGATAGTTCAACTCAAATAATCAATTCAGGATACCGAAATAATGAATTAAAAAATAGTTGGAAGGTTCATTCAGCTCAAATTCTCTTCAAAAAAAACTATCCTAAAATTGGTAAGGAATTAAGCGCTGATATAGGAATGACACATTCGGATAATTATAATTATTCCTTGTTTGATACGCATACCACGCTAGACCTGTTGAATCCAGACTTCATTTCCAATGAAAAACAAAACAATACCGGAAATCGATCTGCTACATTATATAACGGACAAATTGATTATTCCAATCCGCTAACATCCAATTCTCGCCTCGATTGGGGTGGACGATTTGCCTATAAACAATCCTTTTCCGATTTTGAAGTAAATACGCTAGATCCCAATACCAATATTAGTATAAGTGATACCGGACTTTCCAATAAATTTCGGGTAGATGATTTTATTGGTGCGGCATATGTGAATTATGCAGGAAAATTAGGTCCTTTTATGTATCAGGCGGGAATGAGATATGAGCATACTTGGTTTGTAGCAGAATCTCAAAAATCGGGACAAGAATACAGTTACATCTATCCAAAATCTGTAAGTGATTTGGATAAAGTACTATTCCCAGCTATTTACTTTTCTAAAAAAATCAAAGAAAACCACGAATTTCAGTTGAATTTCTCTCGTAAAATTGGTCGTCCGGGATATATGCAATTAATTCCATTTATCACCTACGCAGACCGACAAAGTGTTCAGATTGGCAATCCGGTTTTAGGACCTGAATTCATCAATCTGGCAGAATTAAATTATAGTTTTCAAGGAAATAAAAGCAGTGTATTAAGTGGGATTTATACACGTCAAACACTTCAAGCAATTACTACTGTATTATATAAATCACCCACCAATCCTGATATTTTGGTTAGTTCGTTTGGAAATGGGAAAGATAAATTTGACTTAGGTTGGGAAAATACATTTAAACAAAAACTGTTTACCTGGTTGGATTTCAGTTTAAACACAAATGTATTTTACAGCAAGACTAGCTTAGAACAAAATGGTATTCTCAGCCAAAATGAAGGATTAAGCTGGAATGCAAAGTCGATGTTTAGTGTAAAAGCAACTAAAAAACTAAGCTTTCAAATTAATGGGAGTTACGAAGCTCCTCGTATCATTCCACAAGGAACTATTAATGCAATTTGGTTTTCTGATATTTCCTGTAATATAAACATCAATAAAAAACTATCTGCATCAGCCACTTTAAGCGATGTCTTTAATACGAAACGATACGGTACAAATTATCAAAGTGCTAGTTTCAATCAAGATATTATTCGCCGTTGGGAAACGCGTTATTTCCGTATGAATATCACGTGGAAATTCGGCGAACCGGATGTTTCCTTATTTAGACGAAGAAATAATTCACGCCGTGAACCTGGTAGTGGAGGTACAGAAATGCAGGAATTGTAAATCGATATACGATGTACGATTTATTTAATCAAATTCGTAATTCGTAATTCGTAATTCGTAATTCGTAATTCGTAATTCGTAATTTATTATTCTAAGTAATTTTCGTTAATCGTAATACGTATATCGTACTACTTTTTTTTCAATTCATCTTCTTGAGCTTTAAAAGCGACTATTCGTTGGATTAAATCTTCTGGCAAGGGTTGTTCAATGGGAAATTGAACGGCACCTTTAGAACTTTTATAATTACCAAATTCGTGTTGAAATTTAGCAATGCCTGTTCCGGTTGGATAGAAGCCAATATGATTGGTATAACCAGCAAAATAAACAACTACACCTTTTAATTTATAAGCTGGCATCTTATAACTAATTACTTCTGTTGCTTGTGGAATAACCTGTCGGATTATTGTCCGAATGTTTTGTAATTGCACCTGCGTTTTCTCCGGAAATGTGGCGATATAAGCATCCACTTCTGGGTTGTTTGATAATTTGCTCATCCTTCTAATAATTGAAAAACATGGCTCTAAAATAATCAAGAATTAAATACGGCAAATAAAAAATAACGCTCTTAAACTAAATCTAAGAGCGTTATTTCCTTTTCTATTCCACTTAAAATACTTCCACCCAACGACCTTTTACTCGTGCATAAATTTCTCGATCATACATCGCCTCACACTCTATGCCGGGCAGGTAAAATCGTCCTTTGTATGTAGCATGCAACAAAATTCGATATGTCCGTTTATTCATTCCCGATAAATCGAAGTAGGTATACACACGATCATCTCGGTAATCTTGATAGCGTGCTGCATCGCTTTGCAATTGTCCACTTTCTTCCATTCTAACATTTCGAATTTCCCATCCCGAAGGAAAAATCTGATTCAAGGTCATCTCCTGTAAATAACGCTGCTCTGGATTTACCACAGTGACTTCAGAAATAAAATCTGTTCCCTGCTGAAGCTTATCTGGACTAATATATTTTCCATCTAAATCTTTAAATGCCCAAAGTAGCTTCATGCCTTTATTCACGGTAGGTTCATCGCCCTGCAAAGGAATATATTCACGTACCAAACGTATATAAACGGTTGATCTACCTTCATTTTTCAAAGTAATTCGATGTGCTGAACGATCTGCATTTTGAATCAGGATTTCTTTAGAAGCTGGCTTAGATTGAATGCGAGAAACTGAAGCATTTTTATCCATCACATAACTGAAAGATGTAGCACTACTAGCTGTTTGATTGCTCATGTATTTTCCAATGGCAATTAAATTATAGGCAGTTGTTTGTGTGCTCATCCACGAGTTGCTATTTATTTCTTTCACCAGCTTATCGACCAATTTATCAGCTTGCAAACGATCATTCAATAACAACATGGTTTCCAGTATCATGGCTTCATCTCGGCCTTCACTACCGTATGTATTAGAAAGTTCTTTATAAGCCTTAATTCGATTGGGTTGATTTTTAATTAATAAACGAGCAATTTCGGGTTGTCCGCATTGTGCATAAGCAGCAGCTAATCGCCAACGAGCATTGAGATTCAGAATTTTCGTTTCTCTTAAACGGTTCATCGCTCCTAATTCGGGACTACCAGATAAAGCCAAGGTGTATAAACGATAAGCTTGTGTTAGCTGTTCGCTTGAAGTGATGCGGGTTTCAGAAAAGTTCTGTGCTTCGTTCACTTGATATTTCACCCAACGATTTTTCATCCCAACAGGAAGAGTATATCCCAATCGCTCAGCTTCTAACATAAAATGTCCAGCGTAATTTGTGCCCCATTCAGATGCTGTTCCTTCACCCGGCCAATAGGAAAAAGCTCCCGAATGTGTCTGAAATAAAGCGATTCGATTCAAAGCAGCTTTAATATGATTAGTGATTTTAATTTGTTCTTTCGCACTTAAATCCATCACCGACTGCATCGCTAATTGTGGAAATGCTGATGAAGTAGTTTGCTCAATACAACCATGCGGATATTGGATCAAATAATTCATCCGCTTGCTAATATCAACAGGCAAAAGCGAAGATTCTAAACTAAGCGAATGACTTCCATCTAAACCCGTAAAAGGTAAATCCAAACTCACTTCATTTCCAGGGTCCAATTTCACCCGATTTATTTCCGTAAATGGAGCATTCGAAGGACGAACATCCACCTCAAAATCTTGTATCGCTGTTTCTTTTCCACATTTCGCAGTAACTTTAATACGAGCAATACCATCACGTTGAGCGACTTTCATTTTAAAATTCAATACTTGATCTCCCGGAAAATCAAAATGAGTCGATTGAACTGCTGAACCATCTATCACTAATAAATTATTTACCTCTACCTGAACGGAAACATTTTTAATATTTTCTTCCATAGCAAATACGTTTACAGGCAAACTAATCGACTCATCTGGACCAACAACACGAGGCAGTGTAGCCAATACCATCAATGGTTTCTTCACCGGAACGGTTTTCTCGGCATTGCCATAAGCACCTGCATTTCCCGCAACAACCATCACCCGAACCGAACCTACATATTGAGGGAGATTTAAGGAATGAGTTTGTGACCCTTTTGCGGGCAAATAAAACGGACCAACAAAACGCACCACAGGCTTGAAACGATTGGCTTTCGCTTGTTTTCCATTCAATCCCGAACCATCGCCACCAATACTTAAAATCCGATTTAATTTTCCACCATAAGCACCAATTACCCAATCGTATAAATCCCAGGTTTTAACACGTAATGCTTCTTTTTGATAAAATTCATCCCAAGGTTGTGGAGTTTGAAAGCGTGTTAAATCGAGCAAACCTTCATCTACCAATGCAAGCGTGTATGTCATTGCCTTGCCATTTTTTTCCTTTACGGTGATTTTAGCGGTACTTTCAGGAACAAGCACATCAGCCATTTGAATGAGTGGTTCTAAATGCGTGGCAGGATCTTCAACCGACAAAGGAATAATTCCGTACAAACGCATAGGTAAATCGTTTTGCACACTTCCATGTGGTTGCAACAAAGTCACAAATACGTATGCATTCGGTGCCATATCAGCTGTACAGGTGAATTCGGCATGTGTTTCTCCTTTTTCGGTATCAACCCAAAACTTTTGAAGAATGCGTTCCCCACTTTCAATCGAAATCAAGGCTTTTCCTTTACCCGCACTTGGAATACTCAACTTCACCTTCTCCCCTGCCCGATAGCTTTCTTTATCGCTTGAGAAACTCAACATACTTGCAAATTGAGTCCCAGCGCTGTTTCCACGCTGCCACCACGGACTTTCAAAATACACCACTTTTCCACTGGCGTGTCCCGATGTTAAATCCGTTACTCGAATCAAATAACGTCCCCAAGATTTCTCATCAAAATTGAGCTTCAAATCCGCTTTTCCATTGCTAGTTGAATAGGTCGAATCATACACTGGATAAATCCCCGGGCGACTTAAGTAATAATTGATATCATCATCGTAACGATCCCACCACCACTGCCAATTGAGCTTGTACACTTTCACTTGCAAACGAGATGTTCCTGGAGTACCATCTTCACGAACAGATGCGATTTGAATGGTATTTTCTTTTCCGGTTTCGAGCACATCGCGACGACCATTCGATTCAGGAACACGAATACCTGCATAGCTTGAATAAGGTGAATAAAGGATAGAAAAACGATCGGTGCTAAAATCACCACCTTCTTCAAAAGCACGGGTAAAAAAGTTTGCTCTTAAAAAGCCCGGAGCCGATTGTCCTGCATCTAATTTGGTGGAGAAAATCGCTAATCCACGTTCATTTAAATTACCATCAAACAAAGTTAATTTACGCGATTCAAATCCTTTCAATGCATCATCAAAACAATAATTAGGATATTTCTCGAATGTAGTACTGGCTTGCGATACACTCACTTCAACATCTGCTTTTAAATTACGTGCAACTGCGCCATGCAACCATTTTACTTCTAAACGTGCTGTATCTTTTTGAGCCGATTTCTTCAACATCTTTCCCCCAAAATTCATATATAATTTCAGGCGATTCGGCTTAACCGTTTCAATCTTAATGTTTTTAGTAAAACTGCGATTTCCCACATGAACCTGTGCTAACCAATTGCCTGTTGGAGCTTCGGGATTAGTAGCCGTTCTGAAATCATAGAAACCATTCACCGATTCAGTTCGAGTTAGTTTATTCACTACCTGTCCCATCGGATTCATCAATTCCATCGTAACCGGATGTTTGGTTGGAACACTGTGGAGCGGATCTTCCAAAATGAAATTCAAATACAAAGAATCACCCGGACGCCAAACACCACGCTCACCGTAAATAAATCCCTTAATTCCTTTTTCGGATGTTCGTCCTTCTACATCAAAATTGCTCAACGATAATGACGTACCCTCATCCAACTTCATATAACCACGCTGAGCGCCACTTTTAACGATGATCACAAAAGGTTTGATAGCTGGAGTTCGCTCAATCATTCCATTTGCGTCTGTCGTGCCCTGTGCAATAACTTGCTGCTGATAATTATAGAATAATACCGTTGCATTCGGAATAGGCTGAGTAGTGAGCAAATTATTTACAACCACATGTAGCTTTCCGTTTGGTTCGCGTTTCACAATTACACCTAAATCAGATGCAAGCACATTGTGTCCGTAGCGACGTTCGCGGTAATAACTCTTTTCACATGGATTATTTGCATAATCACTTTCATATGCATAATCCCAGGAATAATTCTCATCTGAACCATCGTCTTGTCGGTATTGAGTGAAATCTACTTCCGGTGCTTTTTCTTCGTAATATTCCTCTTCTTCCTCATCACCTGGATTTACTGCAGGACAATCCCAAATAGCGTATTCTTTCTGCATCGATAATTTCACACGATACATAGCTCCCGGTTCGGTGCGAATGAGACTTCCTAAATCAATGGCGTAACGATGCCAAAATTCAAGATCCGTGATTGAATCATATTTTAAATCAATTTTCTTGGAAAGAACTTTTTTACCTACACGTAATAATTCATCCTGCCCATTTAAATCATTGACTTGTAGAAATTGTAGGATGTTGTTTTCATACAGTTTATACACTTGTACATCAACAGCTTTCAAGCCCACAGCTTCAAATGGGAAAAACAATTTTCCAGCATCAGGTAAAATAACTCCTTGACTAATCATTCGAATATTAGGCTTAAGAGGAAGAAATTCAACCGAAACTGTTTCTCCTTTATTCATGCGGTATCCCCAAACATTTTCAATTCCCGCACTCACCAAAATTTTATACGTTCCTTTTAATTTTAACGCAGGAAATAATCGAATGGAATTATCTTCTAAAATAATGCGCGGTTCTGGTTGTCCTTCAATTCGAAGCATACCTTGTAACTGTTGTCCATTACGAATCGGATCGCTAAATTGAATGAGTACACTTTGCTCTGGATATTGTTCTACGGTGGCATTTTGCACATTAAAATCACCCATCGAAGGCACCACAAAATCGCGTTTATCTTGTCGGTCCACACCAATGGAGTTTCCATCAATTTCGACATGCACTTTTCCGGCATTTTCCCCACGGCGAATACTATCAATGGTAAATTGAGCTAAGTGACTTCCCCAATTAATTTCCTGTAAATCCCATTTAATTTTTAAATCACGGCCATCTTGCGTGGCAGTAACCATTTTCATGGTACCAGATGAGTCGATATCATCATTTGCTTGTATGCGACCACTTAAATGTTGCCAGAGCGGATCATTATTAGAAAGCGGACTTAATCCATCGTAATCGACCCGAAAATCTTGTTTATACGAACGGAATTTAAATACGAATTTTCGGAATTTCTTGGGCAGCGTATCCAGCACTTCTCCTAGTCGAAACGTGCAATAATATTCTTGATCACTTTCGAGTGGTTTAGAAGGAACAAATTCGAGTGTTCTTTTATCGTTCCATTTCAGTTCCCCTTTAACAGATGGCTCAAATTCGAGCAATTCTTCCTCAATCACTTTTCCAGGAACTATTTCATCCGGATGATCAAAATTGAGAAGCACCTGAATAGTTGATTTCTTCCCAACAGTACCATTGGTAAAACCAGAAATGTAAGGAGCAAAATCTTCCACATACGAAAGATTCGGTGGCTGTAGATACTGGTAAACACCTACACCAGCAAGTCCAACCGTAGTAAAACAAACAAAAAGCACTTTAACCAAGCGCATCGAGAGCAAAGAGAACATCGTTTTCATGCAGCAAGACTACACCACTGTATCTGTATAGATCAGGTGGATTGAGTAAGTGCAGGAAACGAGCGAGAATTCGTTAGGCTGTATATTTAAATCATCTAACCATCATATCATCTAACCATCATATCATCTAACCAGCAAATCATCTAACCAGCACATCAGCACATCAATTATGACCTGCCCTTTATTCATTCCGCTATCGCTTCATTCAACAGGTCGCGCTTTCCGCTGCAAGTCCTCACTTTATGCCGTAGCTAAAGCGAAGGCATACGTTGCGGGCTTTACGCTTCAATCGCTCAGGCGGGGATTATAGTACTATCGATTATAAGCTACAAATTAAGAATACGTGAAAACAACCTATTTAAAGACTATTAAAATCACTATTCGAAACGACTATAAAACTCTTTTCAAACAAATCATATCAAAATAAATTTGAGCAATAATTTGAAATCTATGTTAACCTCAAAAAAAGAATTCGCTTCGATATTATTATTCTCATTTTTTGTGACCGGTAATTTAATATCACAAGATGTAAGTACCCCTAAAATCGAGACTGGTTAAAATTAGGAATAAATCTTAATTTTA
>DAOOQW010000075.1:0-9431 GCA_035388945.1 Flavobacteriales bacterium | reverse complement strand
CAAGGCATTTCCTGCTACACGTTGAGCTTCTAATGTGAGGAATTCAGTTTTTTTGGTGTCAATAAGAACCACAAAGCTAAAATGCCCGAAATGATTCACGGCGATGCTTTTGCGTTGTAGTTTCGATTGAGCTTGGATGTATGAATATTCTTCTTTCGAAAATCCTTGATTTTTCAAGTCTTCCGTTTTAGAAGCAACTAGTACACGATCGCCTTTTCCAGCTTTAGTTATTCTTGAAATGCTAATGGTTGACATGGGAATGGTTTAAGTGGCAAATGTAACAATTCATGGCAATGTTAGCCTGTTATAGGCTGGATTCACTGAATTGCTTGAATAAATTGAAAATCAAATTTCTGAATGATTAATAACAAGGCTTCTTGATAAATGTTATGAAATCGACTGAATTTTATTCTTAGCTAACGCAGAACTTTTGGGTATGCTCAACAAATTCTACCTTGCGCCTGTTATGGATTCTATGAACGTTCAGGCATTATTGGAAAAAGCACTTCGTATGGAGTGGCTTACTATCGAAGAAGGAGTTTTTCTTTTTCATCAAGCATCAACTCCCGAACTCATGTTTGTGGGGAATGAACTTCGGAAACGCCAAAAGCCCGACGGGAAAGTAACTTGGATGATTGACCGCAATGTGAATACTACCAACGTATGTATCGCAAATTGTAAGTTTTGCAACTTTTATCGTATTCCCGGTCATGCCGAATCGTATATCACTACAATCGACCAATACCGAGTTAAGATTGAAGAAATGCGTCGCTTAGGTGGTGATCAACTTTTACTTCAAGGTGGACATCATCCCGAATTAGGCATTGATTTCTACGAACAATTGTTTCGCGATTTAAAGCTTCATTTTCCAGATATTAAACTTCATGCACTTGGACCACCTGAGATTGCTCATATTGCTAAACTCAGTCAGCTTACTCATACCGAAGTTTTAGTAAGGTTAAAAGCTGCCGGATTAGATTCTTTGCCTGGAGCAGGAGCGGAGATTCTCAATGACCGAGTAAGGCGGATGATTTCGAAAGGAAAATGCAGTGGAAAAGAATGGCTCGATGTAATGCGCGCAGCTCATCAAGTAGATATTACCACTTCGGCCACGATGATGTTTGGACATATCGAAACGGTTGAAGAACGATTTGAACATCTTGCTTGGATTCGTCAGGTTCAAAGCGAAAAACCTGCTAATGCAAAAGGCTTTTTAGCATTTATTCCATGGCCATTTATGGATGATGGAACGTTGTTGCGTAGAGTTAAAAATGTACGCAATCAAGTTACTGCCGATGAATACATACGCATGATTGCTTTGAGCCGAATGATGTTGCCAAACGTGATTAATATTCAGGCGTCTTGGTTAACAGTAGGAGAAAATACGGCTCAATTGTGTTTACATGCAGGTGCCAACGATTTTGGATCTATCATGATTGAAGAAAATGTCGTTTCCGCAGCTGGTGCGCCACATCGATTTACTTCAGCTGGTATTCAAGAAGCCATTCGTTTGGCTGGTTTTGAGCCACAGTTGCGATCTCAGCAATACGATTATCGAGAGATTCCTGCTGAAATTGAACAGCAAGTTATTGGATACTAATCAGTTGTGATAGTTAATTTCAGTAGTGTCTGAATCATTAAAGGGCACTTATGAACAATTGTCTTTCGATACTTTCCCGAATTATTCGTAATTTCAGGTAGTTTGACTATTTATTTTATTCATTCAAACGCTTGACAATTGCTGTATGAAAAACTGGGGAATTGTTACTGGGTTATTCTGTTTGTGCACGAGTATTCACGCACAGCAACTAACTTGGGGACATGCAATGGGAGGAGCTTCGGCCGATAATCTAAGCCGAATTGCTATGGATGCAGATCACAATGTTTTTGCAGCCGGAACGTATACTGCACCAACCCAATCTAGCCTTGGAGCATTACCTGCATATGGATTTCAAGATGTTGTTGTAAACAAATATTCTCCGACAGGAACGTTGTTATGGCAAATTGGTATTGGAGGTGCAAATACAGATTTAGTTTCTGCTATTGCTTGTAACTCAGAAGGTGATATTTGGATTAGCGGTCGATTTCAAGGTAGTATTGATCTCGATCCAAGCGATTCTACCGAAATAATAGGTTCTGATCCTTCTGGTTCTTTGGATGGATATTTGGCTAAATACGATGGTGAAACAGGACAGCTTTTAGATTTTAGAAATATTACTTCTGGAGGAACCATTGATATTCGGAGTATTAGAATTGATGTCTTCGATGACATTTTTATTGCTGGACAATTCACTAACACGGTAGATTTTGATTTTGGTGGAGGTAGCTATTCTAAAACATCTAATGTCTTTTCGGGTGATTGCTTTGTGGGAAGATATTACAGCGATTTGCAATTAGTTTGGATGAATGTTATTGGCTCACAAACACCTGCCATTGACTACATTGGTGATATGTGCTTAAGTGCAGATGGATATGTGTATTGTACTGGACTTTTAGGTGGAACTGCTGATATTAATCCTGGCGTAGGTGTTACGAATCTGACTGCTGCAGTAGATGCTTTTTTGGTGAAGTATTCTCAGAACGATGGGACTTTATCCTGGGGCTTCTTATTAGGAGGAAGCTCACTTGATTTAGGTACATCAGTTATGATGACCGAAGACAATCAAATAGTTATTGCAGGCAGTATGAATAGCACATCAATGGATGTTGATCCAGGTGTAGCGCAAACTACATTAACCAAAACGGGTAGTAATGCTTCTCCATTTTTAGCACGTTATACCAATTCGGCAGTTCTTGTTTCGGCTGTATTAATGCAAGGAAGTCAAACACTTACAGCTACTATCAATCGAATTACTCAAGGGCAATCTAATTCTATATTAATCACGGGCAGTTACAAGGGCGATGTTGATATCGAATTAGGTGATTCATCATTCAATATTTCATCTGGCGATTCTGCGAATTCCTATATACTACGATGTGCTAGTGATTGGTCGTTAATCCAGTACTTTCAACAAGGCGGAAATGGTGATCAAACTGGATATGACTTAATAGGTGAGGGAACGAATGTTTTTCTAGTTGGACAAATGAGTAATACACTTCATCCAGAATTTCCAGCAAATACAAACCTAATTCCTCGAAATGGAAATGGCTTAGATGGTTTTGTATTGAAGTATAATTTTGTTCCAGATGCTTTGTCGCTGAACGAACAACAAAATCAAGACTTTCACGTGTTTCCTAATCCAACATCTGGTTTAATAAACATTGGAACTACCAACATTCAATCCTGTTCGATTATTGATGTAACAGGAAGAATTCAAAAGTTGGAAGTTTTGAATAATCAGGTTGATATTGAAACCTATCCTTCGGGAATTTATACGCTAATCTTGGAAAATAATTCAGGAATTAGCTTCAAACGGATTGTCAGAAATTGATTTAAATCCAGCTGGAGGAATTTGCTGATAGAAAAAATCCAGCTGATCTTCTCCAATCGTAACGGATTCATAAGGTTTCAAATCCAATACAGGAGATTTCAAACCTTTGTCAAGATTCATCGGTGCTCTGAATCGACGTATTTCATCCCATAAACCCAATTCTAAAAAGCGGGTTAGCGTTGCTGCACCACCTTCTACAATGACTGATGTGAGTTTCTCGTACCGCAAATAATCCATGATTCGCGGAAGAATTTCCTCGGCAAAATTCAATTGGATATACTCAATGTTAAAAATTGGACGCGTTTCGAGGCGGTTGAAAACAATGGTACGACCACGATCTTCGAATATTTTATGCGTGCGTGGAACTTTCAAATTGGCATCAATCACAATACGAACCGGATCTTTTCCGGGCCAATGGCGAGCTGTCATTTGAGGATTATCGATAAAAACTGTTCGTGATCCAACTAAAATAGAAGCTTCTTCGGTACGCCATTTATGAACTAATATTTTCGCGTCTTTCCCACTAATAGCAAAGCTTCCAGTTTCTCCATTCTCACGAAGAATATCCATGAAACCATCTTTAGTTTCAGCCCATTTAAGTATGATATAAGGGCGATATCGTTCGTGAAACGTGAAAAAACGACGATTCTGCCAACGAGCTTTTTCTTCCAGTAATCCAACTTGTACATTCACTCCAGCCTGACGTAAGCGTTCTACACCTTTGCCTGATACGAGCGGATTTGAATCCAAAGTGGCAATTACAACACGTGGGATTTTATGTTCTAAAATTATATCACAACATGGAGGTGTTAATCCCTGATGATTACAAGGTTCTAGCGTCACATATAATGTAGAATCGGATAATAAACTTTTATCAGCAACCGAATTTATGGCATTTACTTCGGCATGCATTCCCCCAAAACGTTGGTGAAATCCTTCACCTATGATAGTATCTTGATTTACAATCACACAACCAACTAGCGGATTGGGTGCTACTTTACCTAAGCCCTGAGCTGCTAGCTCGAGAGCACGCTGCATATACATTTCCATGCTGCCAAAATAGCTAAAAACATGATTTCAATAGTGTGTATCTCCCACATCTTTCTGTCCTTTGTCAACCTACTTTATTAACTTTTTTCATGAAAATTCCGGGAAATAGCATTGCCCAAATCAAACAGTATTTCGAGTCGCAACTGAAAGACATATACACAGCCAACGAGATTCTGGCTCTCTTTCGAATGGCTGCAGCAGAGATCAACGGCTGGTCAATGATTCAACTACATCTTGAACCTAACACCCGTGTGAATGAAAGTGATTTGCTTCTTTATTCTCGTTTCGTGAAACGATTACGAAATCAAGAACCTGTTCAGTATATCTTAGGTTCTGCTTGGTTTTGTGGATTAGAAATAGGAGTGAAGCCTGGTGTTTTAATTCCTCGTCCCGAAACGGAAGAATTAGTCAATGGTTTTCTAGAGCAAATAACAATTGATGCTCCTCGTATTCTTGATGCGTGTACTGGTAGTGGTTGCATTGCCCTTGCAGTAAAAAATTACCTTCCTAAAGCAGAAGTCTTTGCCTGTGATATTTCTAAAGTAGCTTTGAAAATAGCTCAAGAAAATTCCGATAAACTAGCACTTCCCATTCATCTTTTTGAAGCTGATATATTAGGCGCTATTCCCGAAAACATAGCTCCATTCGATTTCATCCTATCCAATCCACCCTATATTCCTCATTCAGAAAGAGCCAGCATGTCGGCACACGTTCATGAACACGAACCCGAAATGGCGCTTTTCGTTCCTGATTCGGATGCAATGCTTTTCTATCGCAATCTTGCCCGTTGGGGAAATTCCATTTTAAAACCTGGAGGGATGTTATTGGCAGAAAGTCATTCTGCTTTCACGCAAGAAGTAAAGACATGTTGGGAAGAAGCTGGATTTACACAAATTGAAATTCATACCGATTTGCAAGGACTACCTCGTTGGCTACATGCGGTCAAAATTTAAGAATTGAAATCCGCTGTTTTCTAGTTAAGTAGCGAATATTACATTCTTTGTTCCGCCTAAGTACTTGCAGGAAATCGAATTTGCTTATACTTGCAACTTTAATACTAATTGGTATGTCTAAGAAAGTTTCTGAGGTTTCTGTGAAAGCCTCTTCCGCACGTCACCCTTTTGGCGATCCGGAGCAGAACGCTGGTTTTGTAATGTGGCAAGTTTCGATGCTTTGGCAACGTAAACTCAAAACTGGTTTAGACACTATTGGTATTACTCATGCACAGTTTCTATTACTGGCTGCACTTCAATTTATTGGAACTCAAAAAAATATAGTTTCACAACAAGATCTTGCCAAACATTGTCGTATCGACAAGATGATGACATCTAAAATCCTTCGCACGTTACAGAAAAAAGGTCTGTTAAGTCGCAAGAAGAATAAAATGGATACTCGTTCTAAAACCTTGGCTTTAAGTGAAGAAGGAGAAGATTTATTAGCAAAAGCTTTTAAAATTATTGATCGTGTTGATGGTGATTTCGTAGTGCCACTAGGATTGAACTCCATGTCGTTTACCGACGATTTACGCACACTTTTGAAGCAGAATAGTTAAGCTTGATTGCTTTTATTTAACTTGGCGGAAAGTTATCCGCATGAATTTTCGTTACGTTTTGATTCTTCTGGCTTGTGTATTTGGCATTCAAGCTAATTCCCAATCTACTATTAGTCCTTTCCTTGTTCAAAGGATTGAGCAAAATTACCTAGCTGTTCAACGTATTCAAATTTACATGCGTGATCGGGTTGATACGCGACAAATGAGCATTGATTTTCAGCAAGAGCAACGTTCTCAGGATGAGCGTGTTCGGACATTAAATCAATCCCTAGAAAATCGAGCAGAACAATCACAACGACCCGTTATAGATTTTATTCAATCGTATTTGGGTGCTGAGGCTGCACAGCAAGCAATCGTCCGTCAGTTCCACATTGTAAACATGATGGTTGTTGATGCAACTCCCGATTTAATCTATCAATTAGCAGCTCTTCCTCAAATTGAGCACATCGAATCGAATAATCGTTTTTCCATCACACCAGTTCCAATTGTAGAAAAACATCCAGCACAATCGCGTTCAGTAGGCGGACACGAAGCTGGTTTAGAAGCGATACATGCTCCATTTATGTGGAATTTGGGTTATACGGGATTAGGTCGAAAACTATTTACCTGTGATACCGGAGTTTGGCCTGTGCATCCTGCCATTCGTCGTCAATATCGGGGTAATTTCTATCCTCAGGCTATGTGTTGGAAAGGCTTCGATTCCGAAACACCAGCCGATAAACCTGATGCACACGGAACGCACGTTACTGGAACTATATTAGGATTAGATACTGCTACAGCCGATACAATCGGAATTGCCTTCAATGCTACATACATGGCTTCTGATCCAATCGTAGAAGATCCAGCAGACATCAAACCAGTAACGGTCATTTTTGAAGCATTTGAATTTGCTATTAATCCTGACGGTGATGTAGCAACTAGCTATGATGTACCCGATGTGATTTGTAATTCTTGGGGTGTTGGTGATTCTATTTTTGAAGGATTATGTACAGCTCCTTTCATGATTGATTTATTTACATCACTCGACGCAGCAGGCATTGCAGTAGAATTTTCTGCCGGAAATGAAGGACCAGGTGCTGGAACGATAGGATTGCCACAATATGTAACGTTTGATAGTCTATCCATATTTACTGTTGGGGCTTTAAATGCAAATACGAGTTCGCTTCCAATTGCTAGTTTTTCTAGTCGCGGACCAACTTCATGTGATGTTATTGATGCTTGGAAAATCAAACCTGAAGTTTCGGCTCCGGGTGTAGATGTTCGTTCGAGCGTTCAATGGGATCAATATGCAGAGTATTCAGGAACTTCAATGGCTGGTCCACACGTGGCAGGTGCTGTATTATTATTGAAAGAAGCATTTCCATATCTAACAGGAAGAGATTTGTTGAATGCACTTTACCAAACAGCAACCGACTTAGGAACATTAGGTGAAGATAACACTTATGGTCGAGGAATGATCAATTTGGAAGCTGCCTATAATTTCTTAGCTAGTACAAACACGCCTGTATTACCTAATACTTCAGGATTTGATATTGCAATTGTTGATATTGTAGGCGAAGGTTTTGCGTGTTCAGAGAATTATCAGCCAACAATAATTTTGAAAAATATAGGAACTGAGATTATTAGTGGCGGGATGATAAATTGGACGATTGATGGTTTAGGTGGCGGAACATCCATGTGGAATGGTACTTTGATGCCAGGAGCTCAAACCTATATCACTTTAACACCAGCAACATTAACAACCGGTAATCACGAAATCATTGCTACGTTTATTCCAACAGGTAATTTTATCGAGCGCGATTTAGATAATAACAGTCGTGTTAAACACGTATATGTTCAACCGAATGTAGAACTTCCCTATGCAGAGAGTTTTGAGAATAATGATTTGTCGGCAAATAATTGGCTGAAAATAAATTACGATAATTCTAAGACTTGGGATACAACACATACAGCAGGATTAACCGATAGCCGCTATTCTGCACGTATGAACTTCTTCAACTATCCAACTCGCAAACAAATTGATGATTTAATTACACCTGTTGTAAATCTACCAGCTAGCCTTGATTCTTTGTTTTTGCGTTTCGATCTAGCTTATCGCTTAAGAAATACATCGGTGAGTGATTCTTTAGATATTTCTATTTCTTCAAATTGTGGAGAAAGCTGGACATCTATATTTCATCGTGGCGGACAGGAAATAGAAACATTGGATACCGTTTGGACTAATTTCCGACCATTCAGTGCTTCCCATTGGGATTATTATAAATTAGATTTATTGCCATATGCTTCTGGAAATTCCATCATAGTTCGTTTTAGAGGAATTAATGGTGCTGGAACAAATTTATATCTCGATAATATTGGTATTTATTCTGCATCTGACCCTACGGGAATCGAAGATTTGGATATGCAAGCCAGTGTTTTCCCAAATCCAGCTACATCACAAGTTTGTGTTCAGGTAAATAAATCAAACACTTCGGTTGCTGTTCAGTTGATTGATTTACAAGGTCGATTAATTCAAACTTCAACAATTGTAAAAGGAACGAATCAAACATTTTTAAACTTAAATCAATTGAGTAAAGGTGTTTATTTAATTCGACTGCAATCGGGCGAACATGTGCAGGTTAAGCGTTTAGTTATTCAATAACACTTGCTATTTAATCATTCATCATAATAGCTTAAACATGGAAGAATATAATATCCTGGATCAGCCCGAACAAAATGCTAATACTCAAGAACGTCCAGTTATCATAACTGTAATTTGCATTTTAGGATTTCTTGGTGCTGCTATTACAATACCTTTAATTTTCTCCGAATTAGCCAAAAGCGTAGCTACTTGGTATCCATTTTATTTAGCATTTGCAGCTACAATTGGATTGATATGTATGCTGGGTTTATGGAAAATGAAAAAATGGGCTGCATTGTTATACACCGCATTTGTTGCCATGAATCAATTATTACTTTATACGCTAGGGGCATGGACATTATTTTCTTTTATTGTTCCTGCAGTAGTTGTTGCAATTGCCCTTAGTCAACTCAATAAAATGAGTTAATCAACTATCAATTTAATGGAGATTAAATTTTTAGGCATGTCAAAACGTTCGGGCAATTTCCCGTTCTGGATGCTAACATTTGCTTTCATCTGTCTAGTACTCGTTTCCCAATTAATTCAAGATGGGATGTTTATGGACGGGATGATTTATGTTACTGTAAGTAAAAATCTCGCCGAAGGATTAGGCACTTTTTGGGATCCTTATTTTAGCCAAACATATTTAACTTCCTATCACGAACAGCCACCTTTGTATTTTGGCTTATTAGCACTGTTTTTCAAAATATTGGGAAACAGCATGTATGTTGAGCGTTTGTTTTGTTTATGCTGCTTTTCTGTAACAGCATTTTATATT
>DAOOQW010000074.1:0-9472 GCA_035388945.1 Flavobacteriales bacterium | reverse complement strand
GACTATCAATTCAAACTTCAAAAAGATCCCAATACATACATTGAATTCATGGGTGGTCCCAAAAATTAATTCAATCAATACAAATTATTAAGTATTAACACTTTTCAATTTTACTTATGTTAAGCACAAAATACCTACTATATTTAGTATCATTTTTCTCAATTTCAATTTTGTGTTCGTGCGAAAAATTTGAACAAGATGAAGGAATTCAATGGCATAAGCCTGAGAAGAGAATACAGCAATATTCATGGTCAATTTCAAAATATTTAGTTGATGGAATTGATTCAACAGATAAGAAAAAAGAGTTTTTACATAATGCCACTTTTAGATTTTATATTAATGATAAGAATTCTTACATAGCTTCATATAGAACAGATCAAGATGAAATGCCCTTTGCCTTTTGGGGTATAAATAAAAAATCACCTGATGCTTTTTTTATAGTTATATGGAATAATTATAATGCAATAAAATTAGATTCAACTTTCGATGTTAATTTAATTCGATTAGGTGGGTATTATAAAATCCAAAAACTTTCAAATAAAACTTTAAAATTAAAAAGTCAAGAAAATTTTGTAATTGATTTTATTGGAAATTAAAAAATAAAATAAAATGAAAACAATAATATTTCTAGTGTTTTAAGTGCGAATTTATTGTCTCAAAATGATATATTAAACAATCAAAAAATATTGGAGGTATCGAACCGAACTAAGAAATAGATTCCTAAAGGTTGGAGATTGCATGGGTTGCAGTTTACCTGACTTTGAATATAATGTTCAAGCATATTGATATTCACATTAGAAATCTGTTCACTCAAATTCTTTAATCAATTCACTCAAATCCTTGTATTTAATTCGTAATTCTTTTTCGCAATACGAAATACGTTGTACTTAATTCGTAATTCATTTTCGTAATACGTAATACGTTGTACTTAATACGTTGTACATAATACATTGTACTTAATTCGTAGTTCGTAATTGAAAATTCGTAATTAATCTATTGAATAAGTTTCCCACTAAGTTGCATTAAATCAATCTCTGCTTGTTTAGCCGACAAAGCTGCTGCTGATTGACGGTTGATCGCTTCTTCGTAACTGCGCTGAGCTTCTTTAACAACCAAAATTCCAGCATTACCCAAACGAACACGTTCCAATGCCAGACTTAAGTTCTCTTTGGCGGAAATGAAATTCTCATCCTCCAGTTTTAATAATTCCGAAGCTTGCTGCCATTGACGAATAGCAATTTGTATGGAGGCATTCAACTGTGTTTCGGCTTGACGAATTTTGATGGCATCGTTCTCAAATGCAAATTGAGCTTGAGTCATGCGGGTTTTTAATTGTCCGCCGTTGAATAGATTCCAACTTAATGTCAATCCACCGTTTAGTCCGTTACTTTGGTTGAATAAGGCAAAACCGGCCGAACTACTCGAGCGGTTGAAGTTATAACCGGTGTTTAATTTTAGAATCGGCATACGTTCGGCTTTCACTTCCCGTAAGCGCAAACTGTTCAAACTTAGATTGCTTCTCGCTTTGAGCAGTCCGGCATTTTGTTCCATTGCTTGCTTACGAATTTCCTCCAATTGAGGAGTAAAACTGCTTTTCAAATCTGTCGGAAATTCATACGCTTGTTCCAACCCAACACCCATGATTTGATTCAAACTGGTTTGGGCGTTACTGTATGCCATTTGTTGCGTTTTCAGTTGCGACAAAGCAGTGTTTCGATCGACCGTTACTTGCAATAATTCTTGTCGGGATGATGAGCCTAATTCTACCTTTTTACGGGTGAGATTGAATTGCTCTTCGGTTACATCCAGCGCAAATTGTCGAGAACGGACTTCTTGCTTAAGTCGAATGACCAAAAAATACGCATCCAACACAGCTGCAATATTTTGCTCGACTTGTTCGCGCAATTGCAATTGATTTAGGGATTTCTGTTCTTTTAGTCGATCCCAGGTGAGGAACATTTTACCACCATCAAACAAAGTCCAGCTTAACACAGCAGAAGCATTGCTGGCGCTATTACTAACACCATTTGTAGCTACGGTTAGTCCGTTGGAAAAACGTTGGTTGATGTTTGTGCTTTGAGCAGATGCTCCGGCAGCCACATCAACTCGAGGAAGCATTCCAGCATTTCCGCGTGTAACTTGAGCATCAGAAGAAAGTTGCTCATTTCGAGCGATTAATATCGAATAGTTGTTCTTAAGTGCCAGCTCAACGGCTTTTTCAGGGCTAAGCACTTCCTGCGCGTTTAACACGGTGGTGCAGGACAAGATTAAAACTGCAATCCAATTAGTTTTTTTCATGTGGCACGCGGGTTTTAGCGATGAATGAATACATAGCTGGAATGACAAATAAGGTTAAGGCAAGCGAAAAGAGCAATCCGCCAATAATGACGATTCCCATTCCCATGCGACTTACAGCACCGGCTCCTAAAGCCAATGCAATAGGTAAAGCACCAAGTGCAGTAGCTAGAGTGGTCATCAAAATGGGACGTAAACGAGCCGATGCAGCGTTTAAGATAGCGCTGGCTTTATCTTCTCCCCGTTCCTGAAGTTGGTTGGCAAATTCGACGATTAGAATTCCGTTTTTGGTGACCAAACCAATGAGCATAATCATCCCAATTTCGCTGAAGATGTTGAGTGTTTGATTGAAATACCAAAGAGAAAGTAATGCACCAGCAAGTGCCAAAGGAACCGTAATCATAATCACCAGTGGATCGCGGAAACTTTCGAATTGAGCAGCAAGGACGAGGTAAATAAGCAAGAGCGCGAGTAAAAAGGCAAATAGAATATTGGAAGAACTTTCTTCAAAGTCGCGCGAAGCTCCTGTTAATGAAGTAGAGAACGAATCATCTAACAGTTTTGCCGAAATATCCTTCATGGCTTTGATTCCATCACCAATGGTTTTTCCGGGCGCTAGACCAGCGGAAACTGTTGCTGAAGAATAACGGTTGTAATGGTACAATTGCGGCGGACTGCTCACTTCGGCCACGTCAACTAGGTTATCCAACTGCACTAATTCACCCGTGTTCGTCCGCACCGAAAGTGATTTCAAGTCGATTGGCTCATCTCGGTTTACCCGATCAACTTGACCAATAACCTGATACTGCTTTCCATTCATGGTAAAATAGGCCATCCGCGAACCGCTCAAGGATAATTGCAAGGTTTGAGCAATCGCCTGAACCGATACACCCATGCTTTCGGCTTTGTCGCGGTTGATGCTAACGTTAAGTTCCGGTTTGTTGAACTTCAGGTTGACATCCACACCTTGGAAAATGGGATTCTTATTGGCTTCTTCCAAGAATTTAGGAAGCACTTCTTTTAAACGTTCAAAATTGGGAGCTTGTAGCACAAATTGAACGGGCAAGCCACCAAATCCACCGGTTGAAATCGTTTGTTGCTGAATGGCAAATACCTTAGCCTGAGGAAAACCCTTGGCTTTTTTCATCACGTAATTGGCAATATCCTGCTGCGTGCGTTTACGCGTGTCAGGTGGTGATAAAGTCAAGCGAATAAATCCTGAATTCACGGCACCCGAACCCGCAAAACCGGGAGCTGTAACCGTCAGTATCACATTCTTTTCGGGAACCGAATCACTCAAGAAATCCGACATTTTCAACACAAAATCATCGGTATATTCATACGAAGCACCTTCGGGAGCACTAACCATTAAACGCATCCAACTTCGGTCTTCTAAAGGAGATAATTCCTTTTGCAGCAGCGGAAATATTCCGAAAATCATGGCTACTGCACCGAGAAGAATCAACCAAGCGAGTTTGCGTTTTTTCATGAAACTGCCCAGCATGTTGGAATAACCTTCTTCCATGCTGCGAAAGAATGGTTCAGTTGCTACGTAAAACTTACTTTTCTTGGTCGGATCTTTTCGCACCAAACGCGCATTCAGCATGGGTGTTAGCGTTAAAGACACAAATGCCGAAATAGCTACAGCACCCGCTAGCACAACTCCAAATTCTCGGAACAATCGACCTACAAATCCTTCCAGAAAAATCACCGGCATAAACACCGCGATGAGTGTTACAGAAGTTGAAATCACCGCAAAGAAAATCTCGTTCGAACCTTTCTCGGCAGCTTCAATCGGATTCATGCCACCTTCAATTTTCTTATAGATATTCTCGGTTACTACAATACCATCATCCACCACTAAACCTGTCGCCAAGACAATTGCCAAGAGCGTGAGTACATTGATCGAATAACCCATCGCATACATGATGAAAAAGGCACCTAAGAGCGAAACGGGAATATCGATAAGCGGACGAATAGCAATCAACCAATCGCGGAAGAACAAGTAAATGATGATGATTACCAGCAAAATGGCAATGAGGAGCGTTTCCACTACTTCATCCACACTTTGAGAAACAAATCGAGTATTATCTAGCGCGATGCCGAGTTTGAAACCATCTGGTAGATCTTTTTTAATCTCATCCACCCGTTTGTAAAACTCTTTGGCAATTTCGAGGTAATTCGCACCTGGCTGAGGAACCAAAGCACAAGCAACCATGGGCGTTCCACTCTGACGTAAAATAGTTTCCTCGTTTTCGGGTCCTAAACGCGCTTCACCAATATCGGAAAAGCGAACATTTACGCCACTTTCGTTCCGGATAATCATGTTGTTGAATTCTTCCGTACTACGCAAACGACCAACGGTCTTCACGCTAAGCTCGGTAGCATTTCCCTCAATTTTCCCACCTGGAAGTTCTACGTTTTGCTGTATTAAAGCATTTTGCACATCCATGGGAGTAATGCCCAATGCAGCCATACGCGAAGGGTCCATCCACAATCGCATAGCATATTTCTTCTGTCCCCAAATTTGTAAAGAACTCACACCCGGAATCGTCTGCAGGCGTTCCCCAATCACGTTTTCGGCATAGTCGCTTACTTCGAGTTGGGTTTTGGTATTGCTTTCAATGGTCAGACTTAAAATCGCATCCGAATTCGCATCTGCCTTAGAAACGGTGGGTAATCCATCAATATCTTTAGGTAAATCGCGTACAGCTTGAGAAACTTTGTCGCGCACATCATTAGCAGCAGCTTCGAGATTAGAACCGAGATTAAACTCCACTGTAATTACGCTACTTCCCTGATTACTGGCGGAAGAGATGGTTCTAATTCCTTCGATACCATTCAAGGCTTTTTCGAGTGGCTCGGTAATCTGCGACTCAATCACATCAGCATTCGCACCTGCATAACCCGTACGAACGGTAATTACTGGCGGATCGATGGATGGATATTCGCGTACACCCAAATAGGTATATCCAATCCAGCCAAACAGCATAATAATGAGGTTCATCACGATAGCCAATACTGGCCTTCGGATGCTTATGGTCGATAAGCTACTCATGAACGAACCTCCTTCTTTTGTGATTTAGCAGGTATAATTTTCAGCGGTGCATCAGCCTTAAGCGACATAATTCCTGTGGTAATCACACTATCGCCCACACTTAAACCCGAAAGTACTTCAATCATCGCATCGTTCCGATAACCCGTTTCTACCTTCACTTCGGCCGCTTTCCCTTGCTTGCAGACAAACACTTTTTGTCCCTTTAAAATGGGGATGATGGCTTGGGTAGGAATTAAAATGGAGGAATGATCATTTTTAATGGGCAGGAGCACTTGAGCAAATTGTCCGGGTAACAATTGTTGAGCATTATTACTAACCCGAGCACGAAGCTGAACCGTACGTGTAGTATTGCTAACACTCGGTTCGATAGCATATACGTTTGCTTCAAATTTATCCGAACGACCTTGTACTCCAAAGGCGACTTTCAAGGGCAATTCAAGCAAAGAAATGTAACGTTCTGGAACATTGAAATCGAGTTTCAATTGATCGGTTTGTTGCAAACGAGCAATGCGTGTATTGGCAGTTACAAAAGCGCCTTCACTCACCGAACGTAAACCAATCACACCCGAAAATGGAGCGCGAACTTCGGTTTTAGCTAGTTGAGCCTGTATATACTTGATGTCGGCATCGGTGCTGGCAACCACGTTTTGTGCTTGGTCGTACTCTTCCTGACTGCTACCCTGCATTTGAAGCAAGCTTTTCAAACGTCCCGCTTTCTCTTCCTGAACTTTGCGTTGCACGTTGAGTTTACCCAATTGAGCTAACAAATCGGCATTGTTGAGTTGGAGTAAAAGCTGTCCTTTACTCACGCGATCGCCCTCGCGAAAATGAATGCTGGTAATCTTTCCAGAAACTTCGGGTTGAAGATCTACTTCTTCTTCGGAACGGAGTGTTCCAACAGAAGTGATTTGATTATCAATCCGGGAAGAATCAACAATATACACGGTCACCGGTGTAGGTTGACCTTTACCAGGGGGGCCCGATTTACTGGGATCTTCCTTTTTCGTGAGGAAGAAGATTTTGATCAGGATTAACAAGGCTATGCCTAGAATCAGGATTAGGGTACGTTTCATAGCTTATTGAGGAAAATTGTTCGGGTTGGGTTGAAAGTCAATTTGTATGTCTTTAGCTGGCATTTTCTTGAGACGAGTAGAAATATGACAGAGTGTATGATGAAATTGTGCACGTTCTGCTTCCGACAATCCTTCCATAACTTGATCATTTATCTGCGCAACGGCTTGTATAATCTTGGGGAGGATTTCGTGTCCTTTTTCGGTGAGTTCGATGATGTAAGAGCGACGGTCGTTGGGATTGGTCACGCGTTTCACGTATCCTTTTTCGACCAAAAAATCGATCACTCGAACCATGGAAGTTTTATCCATGAGCAAAAATTCACCGACCATTTGTTGCGTAACTGGATGTTCGGAACGATCGATGTACATCAAAACGGAGTAGTAACGATCAATCCCAAGGTCGGAAAGTTCAAGTGTGAGCGCACCATAATACAATCGTGTAAGGACTGCTAAGTGACGCCCTAACGGAAGTGTCTCAAATAAAAGTGGTTGAGCCATGGAAATTTAGTTGCCAATAGAAATGGTTTGCAAAGTAAACTAAAGTACGTACGAATTGTTGTAGCCTTGTCAAAAAATCACGCACAAAATCGACCCGCGTGATAATTCAACGATATTGCACCCATGCTTCGACTCTCTGTCGTTTCCTACCTCAACACCGCGCCTTTTCTATATGGATTGGAGCGTTCCGGCTTATTAGAATCCGATTCAATCCAGATTAGTTTGGATATTCCAGCAGTTTGTGCCGATAAATTACGGTCAGGAATGGTGGATGTAGGATTAGTTCCTGTAGCAACTTTACTTTCTCTACCTCAGTATTCAATCTTGGGAAACACCTGTATTGGCGCGGTCGGGAAAGTAGATTCTGTGGTGTTGATGAGTGATGTGCCATTGGAGGAAATAGAAGAAATCGTGCTCGATTTTCAATCCCGTACTTCGGTGAATCTATGTCGGCTGTTGGCGCGAGATTACTGGAAAATCAACCCTGTTTTTACTTCGGCGAAGCCTGATTTTCTCAGCACTTTGGGAGGAAAACGTGCCGGTGTGCTTATTGGCGATCGTGTATTTGATTATGCCCATCGATTCAAGTATGTATATGATTTGAGCGAAGCTTGGATGAATTGGAAGCTTCAACCATTTGTGTTTGCCTGTTGGGCTTCGATTAATCCGATTGCGGATGAAAAGTGGCAAAAGGTGGAAGACGCGTTGCTATTGGGAATTTCGAATATTGAATTAGCAGCAAAATCGGTGGAGGCGAATTATCCGGCACATTATCCGGTATTGAATTACCTCAGCGAACGAATTTCTTACACGCTAGATTCCCCTAAGCGAGCAGGCTTAGAAACATTTTTATCAGCACTTAGTACAATTACTCTACTGGAAAGCCAATGATTTCCTACTTTAGAGAAAAGAAAAAACACTCAGGAATGAAGATTCAAATGCTGCGTAATCTCTTGCTATTGTTGCTAATTCTGCCTGTAACACAAGGTAATTTATATGCCGATAAAGGAGCCAACAAGCTGCAATTACTTCGGATAAAAAACACCATGATGGGCGGCGATTATGCCACTGCTTGGCGTTCGTTACGTGATATGGAGAAGACCGACAGCACCACTGCCGAGCTCTATTTCATGAGTGGAGAATGCAATTTTCACTTAAAAAATTACGAGGATGCAAAAGAGCGTTTAGAGCGTTCCATCCGGTTAGATGCGGTGAATGATCCAGAGAAATATTACTTCTTGGGCCAAACCTACCAGCAAATGGGACAGCTGTCAAAAGCTATTGTTGAATACCAACATTTCATTGAGAAATCACCTAAGAAGAACGATGATACCGAAGAAGCTACCGCTTTGTTAGATCAGTGCCGTCGTGCGGTAGAATTGATGTCGAAACCCGTGAATGTGCAAATTCGCAACATTGGAGAAGCTATCAATTCGGAATATCCTGAATACAATCCAAGTGTTTCGGCTGATGGGAAAACGATGATTTTCACTTCTCGTCGTCCCGAATCTACCGGAAAACTAACTGATCCAGAAGACGGCAAATTTTACGAAGACATATATATTTCTGTTCGAGATTCCATCACAGGAAAATGGTTGGAAGCGGAAAATATTCCCGGCTCGCTCAATACCGAAACTCACGATGCTAATATGACTTTGACGCCTGATGGCAGTCAGATTTTTGTGTATCGCAACATGGGTTATCGTGGTTCAGGAGAATTGTTTGTTTCGAAAAAATCCCGTGCAGGTAAATGGAGTGCTACAAAACCAGTTGAAGGTGATGTAAACACCAGTTATTTCGAGAGTTCTGCCTGTATTTCTCCCGATGGCAAAACCTTGTATTTCGTAAGCGAACGCCCTCGTGGTGGTTTCGGAATGGGCGATATCTACATGGCTAAAAAGAAGAGCAAAACCGAATGGGGCGATGCTGTTAATTTAGGTTCAGTGGTGAATGATGAATTCGACCAAATTGGTTTATTCATGCATCCCGATGGCAAAACTTTGTATTTCGCATCCAACTCTACTAAAAGTTTGGGCGGTTACGATATTTTCAAAACCACCGTCGAAAACGGTAAATGTACACCTCCCGAAAACTTAGGATATCCGATCAACACCACAGGTGACGAACGCTTTTTTGCCCTCAGCACCGATGGTCGTCTAGCTTGGTTTAGCTCCAACCGCGAAGGTGGAACAGGCGATTTAGATATCTGGGAAATCGATTTCTCTGCTCTTCAAACTCAAGTCAAAACCGACTCCTCCAAAGCTCCCGTTCAAGTTCCCAAAGGACCGCCACTTTCAATCTTAAACGGTAAAGTAATCGACTCCGACGCCGGACAAACCATCGAAACCGAAATCAGCATTACTGATAAAGAAAACGGCAAAGTGGTAAGCGTAAGCAGCGACGAAAATGGTGATTACTTTATCACTTTAGAAGGTGAACGCACTTATGTGATTGAAGTCAAAAACGCACTTTTCAAACCCTACACATTCGAAGTCTTCCTAAAAGGCCAAGCCGAAGGAACGTTTACCAAGGAGAAGATGATTGTGTT
>DAOOQW010000073.1:0-9587 GCA_035388945.1 Flavobacteriales bacterium | reverse complement strand
TGAACTTCGCCCGATTGAGAAGGAAGTTCGATATACGGTAGATTTTTAACCTGAATCGGATCTTGCGGAGGAACATGATAAGGATCAAAATCGGATATAGGTTCGATGAATCGGTAGTTTTGACTACTAGCTGTCATTTCCTTACCATTCACAAGAAGTTTGGATGTATTACCTGCTTGTCCGTGTAGGTATATTTTCCAGGTTTTGATAGGAGAATTAAAGTTACCTGAAGCAGCTCCAATATTTAGTGATTTGTCAGCTAGCACGAATTCACGTGTTGAGCTTTTGCCTTGTGCATATTCATAAGTAGCACCATCATCTTCATAGTGAACAAATCGTGTTGAAGCGCCCGGATACACATGAATTTCGAGTGTTTCGGCAGCTTTTTCCTTCATCAAACTCGTCACAGAATCCTGCATTAACAAAATGCTTCCAGCCTTCACATATAATGGAAGTGTTTCCATTCCAGCTTCTAGCACTACTTCTACTCCACCAGCTTGAACAGCATCGGTGTACAAATTATACCAAGAGCCTTCTGGGAAATATGCCTTATGATGGAGTTGGGTACTTTCACACGGAATAACCAAAATAGATGCACCAAACAAGTATTGATTCTGATAAGGATTACGATAGATTTTAGCATCGTTCGTATAATCGATTGCTAACGAACGTGCCACCGGAATTCCTGTTTGGGAAGTTTCATAAAACGAGGAATAGATATACGGCATGAGTCGGTAGCGAAGCTTGATGTAATTACGCGACACGTCTTCTACTGCTTCACCAAATGACCAAGGCTCCGAATCGCGGCTATTGACCATGGAATGCGAACGGAAGAAAGGTGAAAATGCACCCAAAGCAATCCAACGAGCAAAAAGTTCTGGTGTAGCTTCTCCGGCAAATCCTCCAACATCGTAACCAGCGAATGCAACACCTGTCAAGCCCATGCTGTTCACCAATCGAACGCCAGCTAACATGTGATCATCGGTACTAACATTATCGCCTGTCCAAACCGCTGCGTGACGCTGAATACCGCTGTATCCGGCACGCGTTAAAACAAAAGGCCGTTTTCCTTTCAGAAGATTTTTACCACCTTCCTGAGTGCTGCGAGCCATTTGCATTCCGTAAACGTTACGGGCTTTTTTATGCGTAGCACCTTCGCCTTCGTAATCGAATTCAATTAGATCAGGAAGATGTTGTCCCCAAGCAGCTGGTTCGTTCATATCGTTCCAGAAACCTTCAACGCCCACATCAGTAATTGTGTGCATTTTTTCTGCCCACCAAGTACGTGCTTCTTCCTTCGTAAAATCGGGGAAAGCACTCCAACCTGGCCAAACTTGTCCGTTGTATTCAGCACCATCAGGATATTTCACGAACATATCCAGTTTCTTGCCTTCATCGTAAGCGTGATATCCTGTTTCTTTCTTAATACCCGGATCGAGAATTACCACCACATTGAATCCCATTTCCTTCAATTCTTTCAACAAACCTTTAGGATCAGGGAAACGAGTTGGATGCCAAGTAAACACTTTATAGGCTTCCATGTAGTGAATATCGAGGTAAAGAACATCCGCAGGAATATCTTTCTCTCTAAACGTACGCGCTGCATTGAGCACTTCTGGATATGGATAGTAGCTATAACGACATTGTTGAAATCCAAGGCTCCAAAGTGGTGGCATTTCCATTCTGCCTGTAAGCCAAGTATAGCGTTCGATAATGCCTGCAACCGTTGGTTGATGGATGATGTAGTAATTCATCTCCCCATCTTCGGCTTGGAAATACGAAAAACGATCATTCGAGCAACCGAAGTTGAAAGTGGTTTTGTGCGTATTATCAAAGAAAATCCCGTACGGACGACCTTCTACAATGCCCATATAAAATGGAGTACTCAAGTAAAGAGGATCACCATCGGTTGGATAAGCAAAATTATCGGTGTTCCAGTTAACGTAGGTTTTTCCACGGCGGTCGAGGTTACCGGTCTTCTCCCCTAGTCCGATAAAGCGTTCATCGGGTTGAAGTTGTTTATACGTAGTGACTTCGTTAGCTAACCAGCTGGTACCAAAAGCAGGATCATCTGCCGTGAGGATTTTTCCATCTAAAGTATAAGCGGAAATACGGAAAGGTACTTTGCTGATGCGGATTTCGAGTGCTTGTGTTTTAAGTGAAAAGCCTGTTGCAGATTCACTAAAATCGAACGGTGTAGCTTGAGGTTCGTTAATTACTGCATACGAAAATCCACTGAAGTTGCTATCGTTCTTAGCTATCCGAACTCGAATGATTGCGTGATCGTAAACGCTTACACGAATGTGAGCATTGCTGGTATTGAATGTGATTTCCTGATTCGTAACCGAATGACTTAAATAGTCGGAAACGGCCTCGTTAAAAGTTCCTCCTTGACGGTGCTGTAGCGCCATGTATGTGATTTCTTAGCTTATTTTTTAGCAAAATGTTGTTTCATGTGGTAGTTCACCAAACCGTAAATAGGTTTTTTGATAATCGTTCCTACTTGAATGCCCATGTTTGATCCAACACGGCGCACATTATCTTCGAAATGATAGGCAATTGAACCAATCAAATGAACTGGAACACGTTGGTAATTCTTGTAACAAGCAATGCTGCTCGTAAAGAAATCCTCCATGCCTTTATCCACTAATTTCTGAACCCAATCCAATTGTTTATTGTCGGATAAAACCTTCATAAATGAGGCTAGATAAACGTTTGCATGTGGTTTCATGTATACGTTTTCGACGATGATGTCGCGACTTAACTTGAAATCGTTCGCGAGAACATTGTGGATTTCATCGGGTAAACTATTGGAAAGGAACTTTTTACACAGGATTTTACCGTAGTAAGAACCGCTTCCCTCGTCACCTAGTATATAACCTAGGCCGAGTGAGCTATTGGCTTGTTTCACAATATCACCATCGAAGTAGCAGGAATTGGAACCTGTACCAAGAATTCCGGTAATAGCTGGATTTTCATCCCAAGTAGCGAAAGCAGCACCGACTAGATCGTGGTCGACATAGATATTTGCATTCACGAAAACCGAACGTAAAGCACGTTCAACAACCAGTTTTAACTCTTTACTGGAGCAACCTGCACTGTATAAAAACAACATGGTTACTTGCGGAGCCAATTCACATAAACCAGTATTCTGGCGGATGGCATTGGAGATAACCGCTTCGTTGTGGAAATAAGGATTGAATCCCATGGTGCTAAAGCTTTGAGCTTCCTCGTTTTCTTTGAGAAGCATCCAGTCGCACTTAGTAGATCCGCTATCGGCAATGAGTAGCATAGGTTAATGTATTTAGGTTCAAAGTATAAAATCGGTCGACAAAAAGTTAGATTTTCTGCCTTCGAGAATTTGAGTAAAAACGTGACGATTTTCTTCGGTGTCGCGAGTTGCAACCATAGTACGAATAGAGAAAACCCGTAGCGCATCGGTCACACTTAAAGTACCTTCAGCTGAGTCTTTTCGTCCGTTAAATGGATAGTTATCGGGACCACGCTGACATTTGGTATTGATGTTAATCCGACAAACCTGATTAATCAGTGGATCAATCAATTGGGCGATTTCATCGGCATCATTACTGAAGATACTAACTTGTTGTCCGTAGTGGCTTTGTACTATGTATTCCACCGGTTCATCTACCGAATCGAATGCAATTACTGGAATGACAGGTCCAAACTGTTCTTCCTGATAAATACGCATGGTATTATTGACAGGGAAAAGCACGGTAGGAAAGTAAAAACTAAGGTGACTTCTTCCTCCGCCTTCGTTCAGGATGCTAGCACCTTTAGCAATGGCATCATCAACTAGTTCTTGCAAATAGGCAGGTTTTCCCGGTTCGGGAAGTGGTGTGATGTATGCATCTTTTTCCCAAGGCATTCCAGCTTTAAGCAGCTCTACTTTACGACACAGTTGTTCGAGAAAAGCTTCGACAATAGAGCGATGAACATAAATTAACTTGAGTGCTGTACAACGTTGACCGTTAAATGCTAGAGCTCCATTTAGACATTCAGATACGGCAATGTCCAAATTAGCATCGGGAAGAATGATTGCTGGATTTTTTGCATCCAATCCGAGAACCGAACGCAAGCGATTGGAATGAGGATGTTGTTTTTTGAGGATGTTGGCAACTTTGCTAGAACCAATAAAGGCTAGCACATCAATCTTGCCTGTTTCCATGAGTTTTCCAGCGGTTTCTTTGCCTTCGCCATAAATCACATTGATGACACCGGGTGGAAAACACGTTCTGAAAGCTTCAAGTAAAGGGTGGATGAGAAGGATTCCAAATTTAGCCGGACGAAAAATCACCGTATTTCCCATGATTAACGCGGGAATTAGCGTGGCGAACGTTTCGTTTAGTGGATAATTATAAGGTCCCATACATAGTACAACACCTAGAGGACCTCGTCGAACTTGGGCGTAAATACCATGATGTAACTCGAGCCGTGAGGTTTCGCGATCGAGATTTTTGACAGCTTCTAGGGTATCTTCTATGTATTCAACTGTTCGATCGAATTCTACTTCTGAATCACTTTGATTTTTACCAATTTCGAACATCAGCCAACGAACAATAAGCTCACGTTTTTCGAGTATCTGACGAAGGAAATGTTCAATAGCAGCAATTCGATCACGGACTTTTAGCGTAGGCCATTCACCTCTTCCTAAATTATATGCTTTAAGCGCCGAATCGAGCACTTGTTGCATGTCATCCGGACCCATTTCGGGATAAGAGCCTAAGCGTATTTGTTCGAACGAATCACCTGATTGAATGTAGATGGGTGAATGCACATCTGTTTGCTTACCGGTCCATGGTTTTAGCTCACCATTGCATAGAAATACACGTTGATCGAGCACCTCGGGTTGAAGTCCGGTTGGTACTTGATTTAAATGAGGAAAAAGATCTATATATGAGCCGGTATGCAGCATGTTTTGTATCAAACGGAAAGAATCGCAGCAATACGCAGCAGTTCGTTTTCGAAGTTATTTACGTTTTTAGTAGCCTGATCGAAGGCCGTAAATTTAACTTGATTATTTACAATGCCTATCATCACACCCGATTTGCCTTCTAACAGACTTTCAACAGCTACAACACCCATTCTACTTGCTAATACACGATCGGCAACTGTAGGCGAACCGCCACGTTGAACGTGTCCGAGTATGGTAACTTTGGTATCATAATGTGCAAAACGTTCAGAAACTTGTTTGGCGATTTCCATGGATCGACCCGGTTTTCCAGCTTCGGCAACGACAACTAGACTGGAAGATTTTTTACCAACTGCTCCTATTTCAAGTAATTTAATAAGTCCATCGATATCGAGTGGTCGTTCAGGAATCATGGTTGCTTCAGCGCCAGCAGCAATGGAGCTATGCATGGCAATCATTCCCGAATCACGTCCCATCACTTCGATAAAGAACAAGCGATTGTGCGATGATGCTGTATCGCGCACTTTATCGATGGCTGCACAAGCGGTATTTACTGCGGTGTCATATCCGATGGTGAAATCAGTACCATTAACGTCGTTATCGATTGTACCTGGCAAGCCAACGACTGGAATTCCGTATTCATTGGAGAAAACTTCCGCCCCGCGAAATGTGCCGTCACCACCAATGGCAACAAGGGCATCAACTTCAAATTCGCGAAGATTATCGTACGCTTTTTTCCTTCCTTCAGGAGTCATAAACTCCATGCTGCGGGCTGTTTTGAGGATTGTTCCGCCCCGTTGGATGATATTGGAAACCGAACGACTATCGAGCACTTTGATATCGCCCGAAATCATTCCATCATACCCGCGATAAATACCAACTGGTGTGAGTTTATAGTAAATACAAGCTCTAACAACTGCACGAACTGCGGCATTCATACCGGGAGCATCTCCACCAGATGTAAAAATACCTATACGTTGAATTTTGGACATAGTCGAAATAAAGGGCTAAAATAAGTGTTAAAATGACACTTAGTTTTTATCCTAGCTAAAATTATCAACACGCGTATTGAAATTAGGGCTTGCAAGATGGTGAAAAAAGCGACAGAGCCTTTAATTATGTAGGAATGCAGCATAGTAGTGTACAATAGACACAATTCATCATAAAACAGTATATTTACGCACCTTTTCAATGAATTTGCTACACCCTATGCCGACGGCCGTAACTCGTACCGCTCAGCTTAATCCACACGTTTCTGTTGACTGCGTCATATTTGGATTTGACGAAGGAGAACTGAAAGTGTTGCTGATCGAACGCGACCTTGACATCACGGATCAGAGTACTCGTAAATTTTCTTTACCGGGTAACTTGATTGACGATAATGAAGACTTAGACACTTCAGCTAAACGAATATTAAAAGAGCTCACCAGTTTGGATAATATCTTCTTGGAGCAGTTTTATGCTTTTGGAGATCCGAACCGGGTTAAGAACAGTTCTGATGCTCAATGGCTAAATGCTGTTCGGGATGTTCCTACTGCTCGTGTAATTACGGTTGCCTATTATTCTTTGGTTAAGATTGGTGATTATCAACCATCTGCAGCATCATTTGCCCGGAAAGCATTTTGGTGTCCAGTTTCTCAGGTACCTGAATTAGCTTTCGACCACAATCAGATTTTCAATCAGGCATTATTGAGTCTGAAAACAAAACTGAGAATGCAACCCATTGGATTTGAATTGTTACCCGATAAATTCAGTTTGGGACAATTGCAGAAGGTTTATGAAACCATTTTAGGTACAACGCTCGATAAACGAAACTTCCGTCGGAAAATCCTAAACAAAGGATTCCTTAAGGCTTTACAAGAAAAGCAGAAAGGCGTTCCTCACAAACGAGCACGGCTTTTTGAATTTGATAAAGAAGCATACGACCGACTCAAAGCAGATCAATTTTACTTTGAGTTTTAAAAAAAATCCCCGACTCATTCAGCCGGGGATTTTTTTATTCCTTAATCAGTATTATCGGGCATATTCGAGTGCCTGAAGAACTTATTTCTTGCAGGATGTATAAGCCTGGTGCTTTGTCTTGTAAAATATTCCATCCACTAAGATTAATTTCTTCTGCATTTATTTCTCCAATTAAAAGTCCTGAAGATGAATGTATGCGCAAGGTTGCATCTTTTGATTTGGATTGAATATTCAGATTTCCAGTCGTTGGATTCGGATAAACAACTAAGCTTGATTGAGCAGCTACTTGCTCTATTCCAACATCTGTAACGATTACACTTTTAAATAATGTGTCGGCACCACAGTAATTACTTACAATTAAACGTATAAGATATTGTCCGGGAGCTGGATAAGTAAAGCTCACATCACCAACATTTGTATTATCAACCGATCCGTTATTTTGAAAGTCCCAAGCATACGTTGCTGTTAGCGTACTTTCATTGGTAATATTCACGGTTAAGCCTGATTGAACAGTAGAGAATGATGCTATAGGAGTTACATTTTCAAGCACCGAAATGAGATCTGAGGCAGAACAACCGGCGGAGTTGGTAACTGTTATTTCATATGTTCCTGCTACTGCAGTAGTGAGGGCTTGTGTAGTTGTGCCGTTTGACCAATAATAGGAACTAAATCCTCCGGTAGCATAAATCGTAACAGGTTGATTGTTACAACTCGTTCTATCGGCACCTAGGTTAATGCTTGGATTAGGTGAAGTAATCACAGTAATGGTATCGCTCAACGAACAGCCCAAATAGCTGCTCATATTTACCCAATAAGTTCCTGCTTCGCTAACTTGAATACTTGGACTTGTTTCACCTGTTGACCAAAGTATTTCGTCATATCCACTTGACTCAATTGAACCGCCAATACCTGTAAATGCTGAGTAAGGCGGATTTTGATAAAGTCCAAGAAAGATGTCGTTCCCGTTTTCATCTTTTCCGGTTGCTGTTCCAGTAGCATTTCGAAACACGATAAATAAACCATTCACACTTGAATCTGGATTTATGCCGTAGTAATCATAAACGTTGATTGTTATTGACCAAAGATCTTCTCCAATGTTGGTCATTTCTCCTAAACCATCGTTTACTCCCCAGTTTCCAACCCATGGCTCTACAGCACCACTAAGTGGAGCATATTCAAAACTAGAATGCATGTAAACACTAGTAGCACCTGTTAAAGTAGATTGTCCTCGCGTGGCATCGTAAATTATCGTGAGTGAATCACCTAAAGGAGAAATTTTCACACCCGGAAACAATTCCAATGGAACACCACCGCAAATGGTTCCTGATTCGCCTAAGTCGATTGGGGATAAGGTTAATTCAGAAATAGTGATGGAATCTCGATGAATTTCGGAACCAATAGAAGCTTCTAACCAATATGTACCGGGCGAGTTGATGACTAAAGTAGAAGCAGTTGAACTATCCGACCATAAATAGGTATCGTATGTTCCGGCAGTTTGCAAGGTATCTTGAATGCTTCCCGGACAAGCAAGAATATCATCACCCAAACCAAAAGAAAGAAATGGATCTACCACACCGTATAGAAAATTATACCCATCATCGTTTAGGAAATCGAGTGTAAGTAAATCGTAGTTAGCAGTTGGATTGTCGATTGTGGTTGAAAAGTAATAATATGAAACAGCTAATCCAGCTGCAAAGCCCGGGATGGTAGCTGTTCCCGTAGTACCAACAACCGAAACAGGAATGATAAAGCTTGTTGCGTAAAAATCAGTGCTGTAGCGTAAATAAAATTTCTCTTCGGGTGAAGGTATTGCACTAAGTAGAAGAGTTGCATTAACAGGAGTTTGCGGGCCTACTGTTGTTCCGATTATGTTGGTTGATTGACTAATAAGCGAAACTGGTTCGTTGCTTGTTTCCATGAAAATGGCTCGGTTGGCTTGATAGCCTCGATCTTCCCAATTCATGGTGTAAACTTTATCGTTTTGAACCGTGATGCTATTGTCAGCACCAGCATTGAATTGATACGATTGCAACGAATCGATGATGACGTTTACGCCTGCCCATTTGTTAGCATACGGAGTAGCATTTGGTCCTGAAGTAAAAAGGAAACTATAGCTTCCTGCTGAAGTATCAGCACCTGAAGCTGCAATGTGAATGCGGGTTTGCCAGCGACGTGTGCCAGTGTTGATTGGATGAACGGTACCTAAAGCTTGTGTTGAACTTCCGAAAACCGATCCTGTTGCAGGTGGATTAACAAAATTGTTCCATTGTCCGGGAAGATTTAATCCTTCGAGTTCGTAAATCTGAGCATTCACCAATGAAAAGGATGTGCTCAAACAAACCAATAAAAGCAGTTTGAAACTGTTCAGAATTCCTGAACGATACGCGTAACGGTGTTGCATAAACTCCGTAGTTTAGGGTTATTAAAACGATTGAGTGTCAAAAATACACTTTAAACACATATCTATTTGCATTCAATCCAATAGATTCTACAAGTATAAGCACCATTTTTATGGAAATAAATCTCACAACTCCTGCCCTGCTCTTTCCAGCGATATCCTTGTTGTTGCTGGCCTATACGAACCGATTTTTGGCTATAGCTAATCTAATTCGTGGCTTGAAAAAACAGTATGAAAACGAACACGATACAAATGTGTTAGATCAAATTAAGAATCTACAAAAACGTATCTTACTAA
>DAOOQW010000072.1:3266-9719 GCA_035388945.1 Flavobacteriales bacterium | reverse complement strand
CCTGTTTGGATGTCTGAATTCTCAAAATGGGTTTGCTTCATTCCACTTTCGAAAATTTGAAAAAAGCAAGAATATTTCAAGTCGGACCCAAAAAATAGGGGGTGTTAAGGAAAAAAATCAAAAATATTTCAACTTACCCCCTAGAAAATTTATATTTGCTCCCGAAAAACATAAAAATATTTCCATGTCAACTATTCGATTTAAAGCATTAGAGTCTTTGATTAATCGGACGTATGAGCCGAATGGTCCATCAGCAGAGAAAATCTCTGATTATTATGGTGTTCATGTATTTGGGGATATTTCCATGCGTGAATTCCTCAGTAAAGATGCCTACGATAAAGTGCGTGGGGCAATTGAACAAGGAACTCAAATCGAACGTCATGTGGCAGATCAAGTTGCCTCTTCGATGAAAGCTTGGGCAATGAACATGGGTTGTACGCATTTCACACATTGGTTTCAGCCTTTGAACGGAGCTACAGCAGAGAAGCATGATTCATTTTTTGAGCCTTTAGCAGATGGTCGTGCAATTGAGAATTTTAGTGGTAGCAACTTAATTCAACAAGAGCCAGATGCTTCATCATTCCCAAGTGGTGGAATACGTAATACGTTTGAAGCTCGAGGTTATACAGCTTGGGATCCTACATCTCCTGCTTTTATCATTAGCGGAACACTTTGTATTCCTACCATTTTCGTATCCTACACAGGAGAAGCGCTCGATTTCAAAACCCCATTAATTAAAGCCTTACACGCTTTAGATAAGGCTGCAGTTGATGTTTGTCAATACTTCGACAAAAACGTTACAAAAGTAACTGCTACACTTGGTTGGGAACAGGAGTATTTCTTAATCGATGAAGCACTTTTCCATGCTCGTCCAGACTTATCTTTAACGGGTCGTACACTATTTGGGCATTCACCAGCGAAAGGTCAACAATTAGAAGATCATTATTTCGGAACTATTCCTGATCGTGTGGCAGCTTATATGCGCGATTTCGAAACAGAATGTCATAAACTCGGAATCCCGGTTCGTACGCGTCATAATGAAGTAGCTCCTAATCAATTTGAGTGCGCACCCATATTTGAAGAAGCAAACTTAGCCGTTGATCATAATCAATTACTCATGGATGTGATGAGTAAAGTTGCTCGTCGCCATCGTTTCCGCATTTTACTTCACGAAAAACCATTCGCAGGAATCAATGGTTCTGGGAAGCATAATAACTGGTCACTTTCTACCAATACGGGAAAGAACTTATTAAGTCCAGGAAAAACTCCTAAAAACAATTTACAATTCCTAACATTCTTCATTACAACTATCAAAGCATTACATCGTTATGCCGATTTGATGCGTGCTGCTATTGCGTCAGCTGGTAATGATCATCGTTTGGGTGCTAATGAAGCTCCTCCAGCTATTATCTCTGCTTTTATTGGTTCTCAGCTTACTGGTGTTTTGGATGATTTAGAGCAACGTGTGAAAGCATCTGGTAAGATGACTCCAGATGAAAAGACTGATTTGAAACTGAATATTGGTAAGATTCCTCAGATTTTGCTCGACAATACCGATCGTAACCGGACTTCACCTTTTGCCTTTACGGGAAATAAATTTGAATTCCGTGCAGTTGGATCTTCAGCTAATTGTTCGCAATCGATGATTGTATTGAACACCATTGTAACTCAACAGTTACGTGATTTCAAAATTGAAGTAGATGGCTTAATTGCTAAAAAGAAGCTGGATAAAGACGAAGCGATTTTCCAAGTTTTACGTCGCTACATTACTGAATCTAAAGCAATTCGATTTGAAGGGAATGGATATAGTGATGAATGGGTTAAAGAAGCAGCTAAGCGAGGCTTGAATAACTTTGCCAAAACACCAGAAGCATTAGATGCTTTTGTTAGTAAACCATCTTTGAAGTTATTTGAAGAAAATGATGTGTTGAGTCATCGCGAGGTGGAGGCTCGTTATGAGATTCAGTTGGAGATGTATGTGAAGAAAATTCAGATTGAATCACGCGTGATGGGAGATTTAGCTGCTAATCATATTGTTCCAACGGCTTTGAAATATCAAAGTGCTCTCATACAGAATGTTAAAGGGTTGAAAGATATCATGGATGCAAAGACATTTCAGAAATCAGCCCAAGCACAATTGGAAATAATTACTGAAATTTCTGAACATGTGAATGCGATCAAGAAAATGGTGGATGAAATGATCGAATCGCGCAAGCAAGCAAACAAAATTGCTGATGTAAGGAAGCTTGCTACTGCATATTGTACAAAAGTGCAAGGCTTTTTTGATCCAATTCGATACCATGTTGACAAACTTGAACTTTTGGTTGACGATGAAATTTGGTGCTTGCCTAAGTATCGCGAGATGTTGTTTATCAACTAATTAGATTGGTTTTTTCTCAAGTGAAAAGCGGACTAGAATTACTTTTTAGTCCGCTTTTTTTTGCGTTTTTCACCTTGTTTTAGAAAGAAAGCCACCCTTTTTTGTACCAAGCACATTTTTTTTAATTTAGCCAGCTGCATATTGCAACTAAGCTCCATTATGGTAAAGACCTTTAATCAACTCCTTACATGCCTGCTAATGCTGGCTTTATCGGCTTCAACGCTGTTTGCTCAACCGAAACGTGTAAAAGAAGCCGATCGCCTTTTTAACAACAAAGAATTCTATGAAGCTTTGGATGCCTACAAGAAAGCATCTGAAAACATTCGTGGAAACAAAGCTTTAAAAGCTGAGGTGACTTATAAACAAGCCTTATGCTATATGGCATTTAAGGATACTAAAAAAGCGGAAGTTTGGTTTGCAAAGGCAATCAAAGCAAAGTATCAAGATCCAATCGCTATTTTGTTTTTAGCTGATATGATGCGTGAAAACGCTAAATATGATGAGGCTTTAGCAGAATACGATAAATATGTAAAGCTTAAACCAGAAGATCCTCGCGGTACATCTGGTGTTGAAAGCTGTAAATTATCTGTTAAATGGAAAGCAGCTCCTACTAAACATGAGGTTAGCAATGTTCAACCATTGAACTCTAAGTTTGATGATTTCTCCCCAATTTATTCTCGTAAGAATTTTAAAGAAATCATCTTCACATCTAGTCGTGAAGGTTCTACAGGAAGTGGAACTGATGGTTGGACAGGTGAAGCATTCTCTGATTTATTCGAAGCTAAATTGGATAAAAACGGAAAATGGAGTACTCCAACTTCTTTCAAAGAGCCTTTGAATTCAAAATACAATGATGGAGCTTCTTCTTTGAATGATAAGTTCAGTGTAATGTTCTTCACCCGTTGTTCTTACGATAAAAATAAAATCAAAGGTTGTCAGATCTTTACAACACGTAAAAAAGGAAATAACTGGGATGAACCAATCCTAGTGCCTTTTGCTGCTGATAGCTTTACTGTTGGTCATCCTTGGATTAGTGATGATGAGCAAACATTATATTTTGCTTCTGATATGCCAGGCGGACTTGGTGGACGTGATATCTGGATGGCTAAATTCGATAAGAAGTCAAAAGCTTGGGGAAGTCCTGTAAATCTTGGGCCTCAAGTGAATACAATTGGGGATGAACTTTATCCAACACTTCGTAACGATTCAACTTTGTACTTCTCTTCTAATGGTTTAGTTGGAATGGGTGGTTTAGATTTATTCGAAGCTAAGTTTGTAAAAGGTAAATGGTCATCTGTTTCTAACTTGAAATTCCCATTGAATTCTGAAGCAGATGATTTTGGTATCATCTTCCAAGGAAAGCAAGAAAGAGGCTACTTCTCTTCAAGCCGTTTAGGTGGTCGTGGTGGTGCTGATATCTACGAATTCAGTGTTCCTCCAATCTTATTCACTTTGGGTGGATATGTATATGATTTTGATAACAAAACTCCTGTTACTGGAGCGAAAGTTACGATGGTTGATAAAGATGGTATGACTTACGATGCTATCACTGATCAAACCGGTTCTTACTATTTCGACAATACGAAGTTCCGTGAAGACAATACATACGAACTACTTGCAAGCGCTACAGATTTCTTAAACGATAAAGGAACTGAAACGACAGTTGGAGAAACTGCTGGACGCGACTACAAAAAAGATTTCTTCTTGAAAACAACCAAGAAAGGTCCAATTAAACTTCCTAAAATTGAGTACGACTTAGGTAAATGGGATCTTCGCCCTGAATCTAAAGATTCTTTGAATGGATTGGTTCAAACCCTGAAAGACAACTCAAACATCACAATCGAGTTGATGTCACACACCGACTCACGTGATGCTGCCAAAGCGAATATTGTTCTTTCTCAAAAACGTGCTCAATCGGTTGTTGATTACTTAATCGAGCAAAAGATTGATCCATCTCGTTTGACAGCTAAAGGATATGGTGAGACTAAATTGTTGAATCGTTGTAAAGACGGAGTTAAATGTTCTGAAGAAGAACATCAAGTTAACCGTCGTACCGAATTCCGTATTACTAGTACGACTTTCGTTCCTGCAGTTGGCTCACCTGAATTTAAAGCTCCTAAGATCGAGTCAGTTGATGAGGATACTGAAATTGAAACTGATGTAGAAGAGATCAAACGTGATAACCTTCAGGTTGATCCAAAATCAGCACCAGTGCCACCAGCTGCTCCTGCAGAACCAGCTCCTGCTAAACCAACTCCAGCTGCTGCTCCAGCACCAGCTCCGGCTAAACCAGCGCCAGCACCAGCAGTACCAGCTAAACCGAAAAAATAATTCTTTTGAAAATATAATTTTGCAACATCCTGCCCGAAACGGCGGGATGTTGTTATTTTGTACCCATGCAAACTCATGATCGTTATGCTGCACGAGGCGTATCTTCTGGAAAAGAAGAAGTCCATGCTGCCATCCGAAACTCCGATAAAGGCCTCTTTCCAAAAGCATTCTGCAAGATTATTCCTGATACCTTAACAGGTGATCCAGAATATGCTCTTGTTATGCATGCTGATGGGGCTGGAACAAAATCATCACTTGCATATATCTATTGGAAAGAAACCGGAGACTTATCCGTTTGGAAAGGCATAGCTCAAGATGCATTGGTCATGAATACTGATGATCTTTTATGTGTTGGTGCTACGGATCAAATTTTAGTTTCTTCCACCATAGGTCGAAATAAATCAAATATTCCCGGAGAAGTTATTTCAGCTATCATCCAAGCGAATCAAGAACTATGTGATTGGTTTAGTTCTTTTGGAATACACGTTCATTTAACTGGCGGAGAAACGGCAGATGTAGGTGACATTGTTCGGACTTTGATTGTTGATTCTACCGTAGTTGCTCGCATCAAACGAAGTGATATCATTGATAATAGCCGCATTCAAGCAGGAGATGTTATTGTTGGATTATCATCTTCTGGTCAAGCTACTTATGAGGATCGATACAATGGTGGAATGGGAAGCAACGGCTTAACTTCAGCCCGCCACGATGTATTTTCATCTGTTTACCGATCTAAATACCCCGAAAGCTATAATCCTGAAGTACCTGAAGAATTAGTTTATAGCGGCAAATACCTGCTTACCGATCAGGTGCCAGGTTTATCGGTTAATTATGGACAATTGGTGTTGTCTCCGACTCGAACTTATGCACCTATCATCCAACAAATACTAGAAAAACATCGTCCCCAAATACATGGAATGGTGCATTGCAGTGGTGGTGGTCAAACGAAAGTGCTTCATTTTATCGATCAACTTCATATCATAAAAGATTCGCTTTTTGACGTTCCTCCATTGTTTCAAATTATTCAAGAATCGACAGGAACCGATTGGAAAGAAATGTACCGTGTTTTCAATATGGGTCATCGGATGGAGTTGTACGTTCCGAGTGAGATAGCTGAGTCAATCATCGAGATTTCTCATTCCTTCGGAGTTGAAGCAAAAATCATTGGTCGCGTTGAGTCATCTAGCAAGAAAGCCTTAACCATACAAACAGTTCAAGGGAACTTTCATTACGAGGCTTAAAAAACCTAATTTTGCCGCCAATGGAAGAAAATACCCTGCTCCCAAGACTGGAGGCAATCCGAGCCCGATATCAAGAAGTCGAACTTCAAATTTCCGATCCTTCAGTGATCTCGGATATGACACGGTTCAAACGACTTAATAAGGAATACAAAGACCTTCAGCCAGTTGTTGAAAGTGGCATTCGTTATAAAAAGATTTTAGAAGATTTGAAATCGGCGAATGAACTCATGTATGCTGAGGCGGATGAGGCTTTTCGTGCCATGGCTAAAGATGAAATCAATCTACTGGAAGCTGAACAAATCGCTCTGGAAGAAACGATTCGCTTGCTTCTAATCCCGAAAGATCCCGAGGATGGTAAGAATGCTGTTTTAGAAATTCGTGCGGGTACAGGTGGAGATGAAGCTAGCATCTTTGCTGGTGATTTAGCTCGCATGTACATTAAGTTCTGTGAGAATAAAGGATGGAAAGTGGATGTGATCGACCAGAGTGAAGGCACACTCG
>DAOOQW010000072.1:0-3166 GCA_035388945.1 Flavobacteriales bacterium | reverse complement strand
TGTGAGAATAAAGGATGGAAAGTGGATGTGATCGACCAGAGTGAAGGCACACTCGGTGGATTCAAGGAAATTGTGATGGAAGTAAGCGGTGACAATGTTTTTGGTGTATTGAAATACGAATCGGGCGTACACCGAGTTCAACGTGTACCTGCTACCGAAACACAAGGTCGTGTGCATACTTCTGCTGCTACTGTAGTCGTGCTTCCTGAAGCAGATGAAGTAGATGTGGTAATCAATCCAGCGGATCTTGAATTTCAAACATCACGCTCAGGTGGAGCAGGTGGACAGAACGTGAATAAAGTAGAAACCAAAGTCCAGTTGACGCATAAACCAACAGGTATTATGGTTATGTGTCAAATAGAACGTTCCCAGCTTGGAAATAAAATCCGAGCTATGAATATGCTTCGAGCTAAGCTTTATGATTTAGAACTTACCAAACACAACAATGCCATTTCGAAAAGACGTAAAACCATGGTTTCTACTGGGGATCGTTCGGCAAAAATTAGAACGTATAATTACCCACAAAGTCGCGTAACAGACCATCGTATTGGCTTTACCATGTATAATCTTCCTGCTTTTGTTGGTGGAGATATTGAGGAATTAATCAATGCATTACAGGTTGCAGAAAATGCAGAACGTATGCAAGAAGGAACAGAATCGTTATGACCCGATCGGAGTTAATATCCTTTATTTGGAAGCAAAAAAGTTATCTCTGTGTTGGGCTTGATACGGACATCACAAAAATTCCTTCCCATTTATTAAACGAAGCTGACCCCGTTTTTGAATTTAATAAAGCAATTATTGATGCTACGAAGGAATACTGTGTAGCATACAAACCGAATATTGCTTTCTATGAATCGATGGGTGCTGCTGGATGGGAGAGCTTAAGGAAAACATTGGAGTATATTCCCAGCACTCACTTTACCATTGCAGATGCAAAACGAGGTGATATTGGGAATACTTCTGCCATGTATGCTCGTGCTTTTTTCGATACCTATTCGTTTGATAGCGTGACTGTTGCTCCATATATGGGGAAAGATTCGGTTCAGCCATTTCTAGATCGAAAAGATAAATGGACAATTCTGCTTGCTCTTACGAGTAATTCTGGAGCGGAAGATTTTGAGCAGTTAAAAACAACAAGCGGCAAATATGTATTCGAGGAAGTTTTATCCAAAGCCTCAGAATGGGGAAGTTCAGAACAACTCATGTTTGTTGCTGGAGCAACTCGTGTAGAAGAATTGCAGCATGTTAGAAGTTTAGTCCCTGATCATTTCTTGTTAATTCCAGGTGTAGGAGCTCAAGGCGGAAATTTAAAGGATGTTAGCAAAGCTTCTTTGACAAAGGATGTTGGGATATTAGTCAATGCTTCTAGAAGCATTTTATATGCTTCATCTGGTATTGATTTTCGAGAAGCCGCAGCTGTTGAAGCTCAATCGATGCAGTTAGAGATGAAATCGCTTTTAGAAGGGATTTGACGGATTGAGGTTTTAAGCGGAAGAATTAGTCGAATTTATATTTGGAGATGAAATGTTGAAATTTCAGGATTGTGGTTTTGTTTCCAGATAATCAATCGATTGCAAGTATTTTCTAAACTAAAAATCCCACTTAAGCCCGGGGCCACCGCTAACCTCCCTCCGATGTTAATAACGGCATTTTCGCGGACCTAAGTCGTATATTAAACGTTTATAAACGGCTAATTATCAACGCCATTGTTGGTAAATCGACACTTTTTAGTTCAGCTTTTTGCATGACATGCAAATCATTTGTATGAGGAGCAAAATGATTTTAGGGGATTGCTCTCAACTTGAGGGTTCAAAATCCTCCTATGATTAGTGAGCAACTTTTGCATTTTATCTGGAAATTCAGATTGTACCAAACAGACAAGCTGGCTTTGGCTTCTGGTGAATCTTTGGAAGTCATTTCTCCAGGTACACATAATAAACATTCAGGTCCTGATTTTCAGAATGCTCGAATTAAAATTGGAAATACACTTTGGGCTGGAAATGTTGAACTACACATACGATCGTCGGATTGGTACAGGCATAAACACGAGACTGACGCAGCTTATCACACCGTTATTTTACATGTGGTAGCAATTCACGATATGGATGTGTTTGACTTGAACAATCAAGTAATACCTGTAATTGAACTGAAGTCATTTATTAAGGAATCACTACTTCAACGTTGGGAAGAGTTATCAGGAAGTATGTTCCCGATTCCTTGTGCAGCTTTGGGTAGGCCTGATGTTATAACCATGCAAAACTGGCTTGATCGCTTGGTTACTGAACGTTTGGAAGAGAAATCTTCTCGAATTCGTCAACTTCTAAGTTTGACAAAAAACGATTGGACCGAAGCACTTTATTGTTTCATTTTTCGGTCGGTTGGAATGCAGTTAAATGCAGTACCATTTGAATTGTTAGCCCGATCAACGCCATATCGTATACTTCTAAATTATAAGCAAAGTCAATTTCAACTGGAGGCTTTGTTATACGGACAAAGCGGACTATTACATTCAGAACATGAAGATGAATATCTACAAGCTTTGTGGAATGAATACAGGTTTTTAGCTCGGAAACACAAACTAAAGCCAATCGAGAAGCACTTATGGAAGTTCCTTCGTCTTCGCCCAATGAATTTTCCTACTGTTCGGATATCGCAGTTGGCAAATCTGATTAGTAAGCACTCGATTTCACCCGAAAATTTTCGAGAAATGGGGAGCTTGAAAGAATGGGTGAATTGGTTTGATATGGAATGTTCTCCTTATTGGGACGAACATTATGTAATGGACCACTTTTCTACAAAGAAGAAAAAGCATTTCGGAAAATCTGCAAGTCAGAGTTTGCTTATGAATGCAATAGTGCCTTTTCTGTTTGTTTATGCTACTCATCGAGGTGATGAAGAGCTTCGTGATCGTGTTTTAGAAGTTTTGTATCAACTTCCACCAGAGAAAAATGTTATTCTGGAAGTGTGGAATCAATTTGGGATTCAGCCCGATACTGCTGCAGCATCTCAAGGCTTGATCCAACTAAAAACAAACTACTGTGATTCGCGCAGATGTCTAGAATGCGCGGTAGGACATCGTTTGCTTAAAGAAGAAACCCGAAGGGAACCTCTTAGTTCAAACGGTAAGGTACCGACATTTTGAATTCAGGAATGCTAACTTGGA
>DAOOQW010000071.1:0-10078 GCA_035388945.1 Flavobacteriales bacterium | reverse complement strand
TGTTACGAACATTGGTAGTAGCGTATGTGCGGTTGGTGATATAAACTTCGACACGTGTTACGTTGAAAGGAGATGTAACGTTTGGTAAAGTACTCATCGACTGGTCGTACCGGTCTTTGAAAAACTGATTTAAGAAATAATGTCGGTTAGCATCGTAATCGGATGCTGAGATATCAAATTGTGTGGTTTGAGCTCCACCTTGAACATTGATAGTCTTTTTATCGCCCTGTTGTTGGGAGAAAATAGTGGTAGCCGTTAAACGACCAAATTTCAGCTTGGTTTTAACACCCATCAAACTCTGACTACCCGTGATAAGTGAACCTGTTAAAGGCATGCTCACATTACCCGCTTCCAGTAATTGGATGATTTCATCCTCTTTACCTTCATATTTCAAATTGACTTTATTGTCGAAATTGAAGCCAGTCTCCGTGTTATAGTTCGTTTGTAACTGAATTTTGTCGCCTATTTTCCCAACAATATTCATCTGAATCTTCTGTTGGAAATTGAATGCTCCAACACGTTGTTGACGAATAGGTAAGGCTGGATTTTGGGTTCGGTTGAAATTCCCTCCGAAAATTAGTTCAGCTGATCCTTGAGGACGAATATCGATGGTATTGCTTCCGAAAATCGTAGCAAATGCATCACCCGGAACGATGATTTTAGGCTGAAATCCCTTCTTAGGTTTACTCGCATCATCAGAAGCCATGCGATCACGCCAGTTTTTCTGAAGTGCTGCATCGAAATCCATTTCCTGATATTCGGAGAAGGTGAGATAGCTCGGATAGCCATAACGCATATCACCCATTTTCTGATTTACATCGTACTCATTGGTTTTAGGATTGAGTTCGATGGTCGTTTCAATGTTGGAAGGGTCGGCTAGAAACAAACCGTTGGGTGATGGATCTAAAGGATCCAATTCATCATCCGAAAAAGGGAATGGAAGTAAACTATCGGGATCGGTTGTATCACCAACTAGTGATTCTGGTTGAAAACGAAATTCCTCTTCGACCCAACCGAAAGGGCGACTGTTTGCGCTCCAAGCAACAGCCATGAAGAGCAATGCAGCAATACTTCCTGAAAGATATTTATAGTACGTTTTCAATCAATCAATGGTTCAATAACAGACAAACGGGACTTGATACGTTAAAGCATTTTCAAGGTTTGCTTGATCATGTCTTCTACGCTCAATTCCTGCCCGGCTGATTTAATTACTTTATCTAGAGCTTTTTCTGCGTTAATCTTAGGAAACCCGAGTAAAGTCAGTGCAGTTAACGCTTCGCTTCTTACTGTATTGTGTAAGCCTGCAAAAAGTTCTGGACTAACCGAATCGCGGTCAAATTTGCCCTTTAAATCGACGATAATCCGTTGAGCAGTTTTTTCACCAATACCTTTTACATTTTTCAAAGTGGTGACGTTATTACTCATTACGGCTTCAGCAATTTCGGAGGAACTTAGCGAAGATAAAATCATACGCGCGGTACCGGCACCCACTCCGGATACATTTATTAACAGTCTAAATGTTTCTCGTTCGGAGCGTGTGGCAAACCCATATAGTACGTGAGCATCTTCTCGAACAGCTAAATGGGCATACAAAAGGCACTTATCTGGATTGGTAATTTGTGAAAAAGTACTCAGTGAAATATTCAGTACATAACCAACTCCTCCACAGTCGATAACCGCGTAGGTAGGTGTTTTTTCAATCAATTTACCACTAAAATATTCGTACATAAATTAAGAATGAGCTTGTGCATCAACAACTGCTAGGGTAACCATATTCACAATTTCACGAACAGAGCTACCTAATTGTAAAATGTGAACTGGTTTTTTCATGCCCAACAACAATGGACCGATTGCTTCGGCTGATGCTAATTCTTGCATGAGTTTATAAGCAATATTCCCAGCTGCCAGATTAGGGAAAATCAAGGTGTTTACCTTATTATCCACTAAGCACGAAAAAGGAAACTGTTCTTTCAGCATATTATTATTCATCGCAAAATTTGCTTGCAACTCACCGTCTACAATTAAATCTGGACGACGCTCATGGAGCATGCGTGCTACTTCGCGCATTTTTAGTGCATCAGCACCTTCGGCAGAACCAAAATTCGCATACGATAGCAATGCAATTTTAGGAGTGATGTTAAGATTACTTACCGCATCAGCAGTGAGGATGGTGATATCAACCAATTCTTCTGCTGTAGGATTTATGTTTACGGTTGTGTCGGAGAAAAATACAGGACCATTTTTCGTCATGATGATGTACAAACCAGCCACACGACTCACATTTTCGCGAATGCCAATAACTTGTAAAGCAGGTTTAACAGTATCAGGGTAGCGACGAGTTAAACCTGAAATCAATGCATCAGCGGCACCTGTTCGAACCATCATGGCTCCAAAGTAATTCCGTTCACGCATCATTTTTCTTGCTTCATACAAGGTAATACCGCGTCTTTTGCGCAAGTCATAAAAGATATCTCCAAATGCATGACGGCGATCATCTTGTTCAGAATCGCGCGGGTCAATTATTTCAACACCATCTAGATTGATGTTAAATTCATCACATATCTCTTTAATCTTAATCCGATTTCCAAGAAGGATTGGAATAGCTATTCCTTCGTTGTTAACTACTTGTGCTGCTTTTAGTATTTTATGATGATCTGCTTCTGCGAATATGATACGTTTCGGATTTGTTTTAGCCCGAGTTGTTAAACGATCCATTAAGGAGTTGTCAAGCCCCATTCGACGTATTAGCTCGAGTTTATAAGCCTCCATATCAGCAATAGGATTCTTCGCAACACCCGAATCCATAGCTGCTTGAGCAACTGCTGGAGCTACATAAGTGATAAGCCTTGGATCAACTGGTTTTGGAATAATATACTCACGTCCAAATTGAAGATTGGCTTTGTTATAGGCCATATTCACCTGTTCTGGGACAGGTTGTTTAGCCAGATTAGCAATCGCATAAACGGCTGCTAACTTCATCTCTTCGTTGATACTCGTAGCTCGAACATCCAAGGCTCCTCGGAAAATAAACGGGAAACCTAATACATTGTTAACCTGATTAGGATAATCCGAACGCCCAGTTGCCATGATAATATCTTCACGCGCTGCAATAGCATCGTGATATGGAATCTCAGGATCAGGATTAGCTAACGCGAAAACAATAGGGTCTTTCGCCATACTGCGAATCATATCTTGATTCACAATATTTCCTTTCGATAATCCTACAAAAACATCCGCATTAACGAATGCTTCCGTTAATGTCTTTTTATCTGTATTGGCAGCAAAGAACTGTTTTTGAGAATCTAAATCTGTTCGGGAAGTACTTATCACACCAGTGCTGTCGCACATAATTAGATTTTCCTTTTTAACTCCTAACTGCAAATACAAACGGGCACAAGATATTGCCGAAGCACCTGCTCCATTAAACACAACTTTTACTTCAGCTATTTTTTTGCCTGCAATCTCTAATGCATTCAACAAGGCAGAACCAGTGATAATAGCTGTTCCATGCTGATCATCATGCATGACAGGAATTTTCAATGATTCTTTTAAACGACGCTCAATCTCAAAACATTCCGGAGCTTTTATATCCTCCAGATTAATTCCTCCAAACGTGGGTGAAATAGCTTTTACCGTATCGACAAACTTATCAATATCAGTCGCATCGACTTCAATATCAAATACATCAATGTCGGCGAAAATTTTAAATAGGACTCCTTTTCCTTCCATCACCGGTTTAGATGCTTCCGGCCCGATATTTCCTAATCCTAAAACGGCTGTACCATTTGATATTACCGCAACTAGATTTCCCTTGGTTGTATATTTATACACATCATCGGGATTTTTTTCTATCTCAAGACAAGGTTCAGCGACACCTGGTGAATAGGCTAGAGATAAATCTCGTTGAGTTGATGTGGGTTTACTTGAAATGACTTCAATTTTACCCGGACGACCATTTGCATGGTAATCGAGCGCTTGTTTCTTTTTGTAATCGTCCATATTCTTTTGATATCCAGCAATTTGTATTAGATAATACATAGCTGCAAGCCGCAAAAGTAAAAGAAATCAGTCCATTTTAGGCAGTTTATTACTGATGGTTTTCAACATTGCAGTACTTGTATTTTAATTCTATTTTTAAAGATTACTTAAGAATGGATAAAGAGCTTAATAAAAAGCCTGTTTTAGTAGTACTGACTGGAGCCGGAATTAGTGCCGAAAGTGGCATTAGGACATTTAGAGATAGTGGTGGATTATGGGAAGAGCATTCCATTATGGATGTGGCAACACCCGAAGGTTGGCGTAAAAATCCTGCCTTGGTACTCGACTTTTATAATCAACGAAGAAAACAATTGGAGGAAGTGGTTCCAAATGCGGCTCATGTTGCATTAGTCAAATTGGAAAACTATTTCGATGTACATGTCATTACTCAAAATGTAGATGATTTACATGAACGTGCCGGATCAACTCAAATTTTACACCTACATGGAGAGCTTATTAAAGCTAGAAGTGAAAGGTATGAGGATAATATTTATACGATCGGATACGCACCTATTCAACTAGGTCAAACATGTGAACACGGCACCCAACTTCGTCCGCATATTGTATGGTTTGGAGAAGATGTTCCGATGATAAATACTGCTACAGAATTAGTTAAACAAGCAGAAATCTTATTGGTAATTGGGACATCTTTGAATGTTTATCCTGCTGCTGGATTATTATATCATGCTCCTTATGATAGTAGAAAGTACCTAGTAGATCCCTCTGAAAATACGACTGGACAGATTTATCGTTTAACGCACATTCAGGATTTAGCAGGGAAAGCGGTTCCTAAATTAGTAGAGCAATTAATTGCTGAATATCAATCTACTCAATAGGAATAAGTTATTGATATAGATTCAATACTTCTTGATAAATATAATCACGTTTTTCAGCTAATCGTTCAACTGCAATACGTTCAGCGCGGTGGTATCCGCCCATGTAATAGCGTTGAAACCAAGGGAATACGGAAACAAACGAATTCATAAATCCATATTTAACGGCTGTATTAATGCCCAGAAACATGAAACCACCCGTTAATAGAAGTGAATTAACTCCATTTTTAATATCACCAGCATAAAATTGTCCAGCTCCAGGAATAATTATACTAAGAATTTTAGCTGTTTTGGCTTTAGGGTGTTTGATGTCTTGAACTACATTAAACAAACTATCTAAGGAATTTCGTTTATTTACTTCTGTTTCAGGCAAAGCTTGTTTAAACGCAATTCGGCTTTCAGCGAAATTCAATTCTGCAAAGTGTGCAACTCCTAATAAGAAGTACTTGTATTTCAAAGTACTATCAGGTAGGTTATCAGTAATGTCATACAAATCAACCATGGCTAATTTGGTTTTCTGTAATGACAATAAACCAGCACATTTTCTTAGTGTATACCAAGATTTTTCAGCGTACTCATCGGCTGTAACAGATGCTCGATGATAGTATTTAATGGCAGATTCGGGATCGCCTTGGGCAAGTTTTATTCGAGCTAAATGATCAAGCGTACTAATAATATATTGTCCTTTTCCAAAATACAGAATTCGTTCAAATGCAAGCGTGGCGCTTTCGTAATTTGAAATAGCATATTGTTCCAGACCAAAACGATATGTTTCTTCTAGATCTTGAGCAGAAGCTCTGGGGAATAGTATACTAAGGCTGAATACTAAAAGCAGCATCAACTTTTTGAGCAACCCGATCGGATTGTCTTTTGTTGAAACGCTTAGCTGAGGTAAATGAACCATAAATATTCCCTAAGTAAAATCCTGTTGCAATAGTGCCATAAATCCACCCATAAGCGCTTTTGGTACCTTTCACTTGAAACCCATGAATAGCTTGATAACCTGTAACTCCAATAGAAATCAGACTTATAATTCCATCTTTCCAATCACCCGTATAAAATTTACCACTTCCTGGAACAATTGCCGACATCGCCATGGCTAAACCACCCGATTTATGTCGCATCGAAACTCCTTCTTTACTTAAATCTCGTAAAGGAGCTAAAGTCGTATTCGTATTGGGAATTTCGGAAAGTAGTTTATCAGCTTGCTTATAATCTTGTTCAAGCAAATAACTAAAAGCTTGATAATATTGACGCTTTTCAGGCTCTAATGTCTCGTTTGAACTCAAAAATGTACGAGCACGTTCAGTTTTCTTATCTGCTAACAAGGAGTAAGCAAAAAGGTCATCAAATGGCTTTTTAATTTCTCTTGGGTTTGGGAAAAATGAATCAAGCCTTTTAATGGAAACTACATAGTCTTTGTTTAACATGTAGCTTCTCACGAGTGTTTCTCGAAGTGTATCGTTATCGGGTTGGATAAATAGAAGTCGTTCTAATTCAATCGAAGCCAATGAATATTGTTGAGAACGATAGAGATAGCTTGCAAACTCTTTTGAATTAGCTAAGTCGTAGAGATTCTGAGAAAATGCCGGACTAAAACTAACCAGCATCCAAAAAAGAATAAGATTCCGCATCAGGGATTATCAATAAGCAGGTTTTTCTCCTGATCGATGGTGTAATTCTTAGGACTCAACCCGTTACAACGTTGTAAACGATCGAGTGTAGCAAGCATTCCTAAAATAGGGCCTTTCTTCTTAACAGCTAACATACCGTATTCTGAGCAAGATGGGCTGAAAGTACACTTGTTGTTATCTTGAGAAGATACTGCAAACTTGTAAAAAAGGAATAAACCCGAAAACAGGTATTGGATTTCGTTGGTGTTGTTTTTAGCAAAACCAAAATCGGGATGAACATGAGGTTTGTGAAAACCTTGTCGCAATTCTGATGAGCCGAAATGTTGAGCCTGAATGCTAAAATTACTTAGCAGGAACAGGAAAATTATATAACGCATCATCATTCATTTCATTAATGCGAAGATTCTTAAAAGTTGAAATCTTCGTTTCTTTTCCACCAACTTTATAAAGTATCTCGAGTATCTCAGCAGGGAACTCAACTCCTGAGCTTTTCAAATACCCCTTAAAAATTTGTTTTTTAACTAACTCGTTTTTAGGTGTGTAGAATGCTACTCCAACTAATTTACCAGCTCGTTTTGAAACAATAATTTTACCGATAGCTTTTTGAAGTCGTTTATCAGGCAACCAAGTGGTTAAAACCATATCTCCATCACGATCGATTTTACTCAACGTGTAAGAAGATTTTTCCAATCCGAAATTATCCAGATTGTTTTGTAATGCGAACTCAAATATCGTTGAAGATGGTAACATCGGAACAAACTGTCGAGCTACCAGCTTTTTATCTACTATTCGATTGAAAACAGTATCCATAATCACCCAATCTTCCTTTGAAGGAAAAGTGACATGGTACACTAATTTTCTATAAGAGCGATCGTAAAGAACTGAACCCATTGTAAGGCTCATTTTCCCATCGCTGAATTTCTCCTTAATTGTGAAGTCTGCCCTTAACCTAAAATAATGTTGCCCAATTGAAAAATTGGGCAACATTAGAATTACTAGTAAGGTGAAGACAAAACAAAACTTGTTTTGACTTGAGTGATTCATTAATTCTATCCGAAGAATAGGAATGAATTTCCGATAATTACTACGTAAACAACAATCCAGATGATGTAAAGACCAGCGTTCACAGCACAACCTGTAAATGCTTTCTTAGTTTCATCACGATCATCAGCTACAAAGTAAACTACCAATACTCCTACCCAAGAAAGGCAAAGACCCCAAACGAAAGAAGGAATCCCTAGTGGAGCATCTCCACGAAGAGTTGATAAAATACCCAGAATGTCACTTGAGTTGTTTACATTCTGAACTAATGGGTTACTAGGGTTGATTTCCTCAAGAGTAATGCCTTCGTTAGCATTTACAAACTGCTCAAGCTCATTTAATTGAGCAAATTCAGTGTTGATTTCTTGATCATCTACCTTGAATAGATCGGCACTCTCCGCAGCAAAGCCGAGGTTGAATGCAAGCGCAAGAAGCGCAGTAAATAGTGCTTTTTTCATAAAGTTTTGCTTTTTGTTCTTATCCGCAAATATAAACGGTTTGTAATTACTTCAACATTTATATGGATTTTCTGTATGAAAATTTCACCCTCTAACATCAAACATTTTCATCTAAATTTGATTAGTTGTTCTCTAAATCAGCAACTTGTATTGGCTTTTTTTGTGTAGATTTTTTTCCAAACAAAACAACTAACAATACTGGCATTAACACCAATTCGGCTATTAATGCAAAAATTAATGTCACCGAAATCATCATTCCCACATAAAAAGTACTCTTAAAATCACTCAACATCAATGTTGAAAATCCCGCTGCTATCACCATTGCTGTTAAGATCATTGCCTTTCCAGTAGATAAATAAGTAGTCTTTAATGCAACTGGCAAACTCTGTCCTTTTGCCATTTCGATTTTTAACCTGCTCAGTAGGTGAAGTGTATCATCTACTGCTATACCAAATGCAATGGAGAAGATTATCGAAATTGTTACCTTCATCTCAATTCCAGCCCAGCCCATTAATCCTGCTACCATACACAAAGGCAGTAAATTAGGCAATATCGATAATAACATCATCCGCCAGGAACGGAAAATCAATCCAATAATCAACATCAAAACCGCTATGTCTAAACTGAGGCCTTGAAGCATGTTTTCAGTTAAATAACTATTGCTTTTATCAATCAAATCGGAAGAACCCGTAACACGAACTTCTATCTGTTTGAAAGACGCATCTTGTATAAATCGCTCAAGCTTTGTATTCTTCTTTCCTACCGCTTTGCTGCCTTTATCCTTTATCCGGCCTGTAATCCGACCAATTTTTTCATCCCGCGATAAAAACAAACGAATTTCCTTTCTTCCTAAAAAAGGTCTCATGGTTTTTACCAATGAGTCGAATTGTATGCGAGTTTCAGGTAGTTTATACCATTCAGCTATACCATCGTGGGTTGCTTGATTGAATCCTCTTAGCAAACCCAAAGGGGAAACTAATGCTCCTGTTTGATATGTGTTTTCAAGGAAAAACTCCAACTTCTGCAGTTCTTGAACCGACTCCCATGTTAGAATACTCGTTTTTCCAGCTGCGGGTTTGACCGACATTTCAAACCCCCGAACTCCAGAGAAATACTCATCAAAAAACCGAAAATCTTCTTTTATCGGGTCTTTTTCATCTAAATCATCTAACACCGAATTGTTAATCTCGATACGATTAATTCCTGCTACAGAGAAAATCAGTACTCCAACCGAACCCCATATCACAAGAGCTTTTCGCTTGAAAATTGCTCGTAAAGTGCCCCGTAAAAATCCATCCCAACGGGCTTGTGAAGAGTGAATTCTAAATTTATCCGGATTCTTAACCCGAAGTAATATGAATGGTAATAATGTGATGGAGAAAATGTACGCAACCACAACTCCTATTGCTGTATAGGTTCCGAAATCGCGTATCGGTTGAATAGATGTGGTATTTAAAGTTAAAAATGCAACAGCCGTACTTATACAGGTTAGAAACGTAGCAAATCCGACTTCCTGAAGTGCCAATCTTATCGCATCTATCCGCTTAAATCCGGCTTCTATTTTTTCGTAAAACTGACTTGTAATATGAATCACATCCGACATGCCTACCACAAACAAAATACAAGGCATGAGAATGATCATAATATCAATCGGTTTGCCTGTAGCAGCCATGATTCCAATCGTCCAGATGATGGATAAAACCACTACCGATAGGGGAACTAAAACACCCCATAGATTTCGGAATGTTAGCCAAAGGAAAAAAGTGACTAATACAAACGATAACGACATGAACAGCAAAAGCTCCTGCTGAGTTTTTCCTAGATAGGCTTTTTCGGAACGGAGTTTTCCCATTAAATGGGTTTTGCCTCCGAACTGTTTTAGTTTGCTTTCGATGCCTAGCAATAAACTATCTGCAGTGCTTTTGGGTAGCTGATCTTCATGACGCAAATACAAGGTTAGCTTCTTACTATCTGCCGAAATCAAATTCCCTTCAAAAACTGGTGTGCTAAATATCCGAGCCGAATCAGCCGGAAGATTTTCTAAATGCTCAAAGTCGATTAATGGAATCTCCGT
>DAOOQW010000070.1:0-10137 GCA_035388945.1 Flavobacteriales bacterium | reverse complement strand
AATGGCACTTCAACGCTTAAAAGAAGCAGCCGAAAAAGCAAAAGTGGAACTTTCTAGTTCTGCTAGTACAGAAATTAACCTTCCTTACGTAACAGCAACAGCTACAGGACCTAAACACTTGGTTCGTACGTTAACACGTGCAAAATTCGAACAGCTGGCTGATGATTTAATTCGCCGTACCATAGAGCCTTGCCGTACTGCATTGAAAAATGCTAATTACAGCACAAGTGATATCGATGAGATTATCTTAGTTGGTGGTTCAACACGTATCCCTGCAATCCAAGCTGCGGTGGAGAAATTCTTCGGGAAAGCACCTAACAAAGGAGTAAATCCCGATGAAGTTGTGGCAATTGGAGCTGCAATCCAAGGTGGTGTATTGACAGGTGAAGTGAAAGATGTATTGCTACTGGACGTAACTCCACTTTCATTAGGAATCGAAACAATGGGTGGTGTGATGACACGTTTGATCGAGTCGAACACAACTATTCCAACTAAGAAATCGGAAGTATTCTCTACCGCTAGCGATAATCAGCCATCAGTAGAAATCCATATCCTTCAAGGAGAGCGTCCAATGGCTGCTCAAAACCGTACAATTGGTCGTTTCCATCTAGATGGAATTCCACCAGCACCACGCGGTGTTCCTCAAGTAGAAGTTACTTTTGATATTGATGCAAACGGAATTCTTCACGTTGCAGCTAAAGATAAAGCTACAGGTAAAGAACAAAAAATTCGTATTGAAGCTTCTTCTGGACTAAGTGATGATGATATCAAGAAAATGAAAGCGGAAGCTGAAGCCAATGCTGAAATTGACCGTAAAGCGAAAGAAGAAGCTGAAAAAATTAACCAAGCTGACACATTGATTTTCCAGACTGAAAAGCAATTGAAAGAATATGGTGATAAGATTCCAGCCGATAAAAAAGGTGCAATCGAAACCGCTTTAGCTTCTTTAAAAGCAGCACATCAGAGTCGCGACTTAACAGCTATTGACGGTGCATTAGAAACACTTAATACAGCATGGTCGGCAGCTTCTGAGGATATGTACAAAGCAACTCAGGGAGCTGATGCAGGAGCTTCTTCTCAACCAGAAGGACAAGCTCAAAATGCAGAAGTGACTGATGTTGATTTTGAAGAAGTGAAAGACGATAAATAATAATTGCTTTTTATTCTATCAACCGCCATTTCCATTGGGAGTGGCGGTTTTTTTATGCCCGAACTTGATTGCATAAAAAAACCCGGAGCCACCTGTGCTGAAGCGACTCCGGGTAATAGCACACATAAAATCAGTTGATCTCCTAACCCATTCAGAATGACAACTGCTCATTTACATCAATCATAACTGCTCAGGAAATGATTGTATCTAGTAAATGAATTATGTGATAACTTAACCTAATGGTGCAAAAGTGAGTATTAATTCTAGATAATGAAAGAGGGCTGACACCTATTTCAAAAAATGAAATTTCAAATTAAATGTCCAAAATCAACTCCGGTCATTTTTGGAAAACGAGCTCGATCAAACAAGCCAAATGTGCAACAATTAGTAGACTTATTAATCCAATAAAACAGGTCTTTCCAAGTATTTCCGATTACATTAAAATTTGGGTTGAAAAAAATTCAAACCAATTGGTGGTTGCGTATTAAATCCAATAGAAAACTGGTTTGAAGAGGTTTCGATAAGAATCCAGAAACAAATCGATGTTCAATAGCCTTTTGACGATCTGCCATATTCTCAGAAGAAGACAACATGTATATTTTAGTCGTATAACGTAAGCCAGGGAAGCGTTCGGTGCAGACTTGGAGAAAATCCCAACCGTCGATTACGGGCATTGTTATATCCAATAAAATTAAATCAGGGAATTTCCGATAACGTGGAAACTTTGCGAGTTCTTTCAAAGCATCGCCTGCAAAAAGAAAACACTCAATTTGTATTTCAGGAAAATGATCCTGTATCAAATAACTGTTAAAGACATTATTCATCGGGTCGTCATCGATGAGCCAAATATTTCCTACTTCCATCTTGGTTGAGATTAGGAGCGAAAACTAAACAAAGGATATAGAATAGGATTTGTAAAGTACGCGTTTACCTTACAGATTTTAATAAGGCTTTAATTAGATCGCAACTGACTCAAAACGAAGCGCATACAACTGCCCCTAAAACTTACATTGGAAATATTACAAAAAAATAAATTCATTTCTTCATAAATCCCAATTTTTCAATCTCAAGAGGCTTAGATATAAAGCCCTTTACATAACATTTTGTTTTAGCGCGATTAAAATCGGCAGGATCTACAGAAGATGAGAGCAAATAAATATCTGGCTTATGTTCCTTATCTATTTTCCGTTTTTCATAATTCTCTAAAAATTCCCAACCGTCCATTACGGGCATATTTATATCTAAAAAAATATAATTCGGTTGCTCTTTCGAATTCATTAAAAAATCTAATGCATCTTCAGGATCAGTATACGCAGATATGGTTACATCCCGAAAATGCTCTTCAAAAAAATACTGATTAAGCATATTTGTAATTCCATCATCGTCAATTAAGAAAATATGCATAGCCATTTATTTTAGTAAATATAGGAACTACTTAACTACCAATACCTATATCGTAAATAAATGAATGTCAACACCTAAGTGCCAATACTAATGAAAAATAAATGCCTTTAAATTTCTATTTATCAATTAAATAATATTCGTTTATTGCCCTAAATAATGAATTAATTCGAATAAATTTTATTCAAATAGTCAATTTAAAAACTGGCCTTTTCATAGGCTAAACAACTATCAGGAAAACCTCTATAAATAGAAAATACGCATCAACTGCGAATAATAAAATCGCATTTTTGAAATTAAATTCTGTCAAAAAAGATAAAATTATCCTAGAATTATTTTTTGATTATTTAAGCAAAAACGCAATAAAGACAAATGCCCTTTTAAACCAAGTTTGTTGGTAATATTAGAACGATGATTCTCAACTGTTTTGGTACTAATAAATAATTCCTGAGCAATTTCTAATGATGAATGATTCTCTGCAATTCGCTTAAGAATTCTTTTCTCAGAAGGTGTTAAACGATTAATCATTTCTTGAACTTTTTCAAGTTCTTTCTGATCAATTTCTTCGGCTGCAGTGCTTTCTTTGGCATCTGTTTGTGACCGTAATATTTTAACTCGATCAAGACGCGAATTAATTGCCTGAATTAACTCATTACTTGTAAATGGCTTGGTGATATAATCATCTGCTCCTAGTTCCATTCCTTCACGAACATCACGACGATCGACTTTGGCAGAAACAAAAATGAACGGCACCGATTGCAACCCAACTTCATTACGAATTTGTTCTATCAGCCAAAAACCATCATACCGAGGCATTTTAATATCGCATAAAATTAAGTCAGGTTGAAAATGACGAGCTAATAATAAACCCGCCTCTCCATTTTCTGCACTCTTAACTTCGAAACCATGAAGTGAGATGATTTCTTCCATGTTGTTCCGCAACACGATCTCGTCTTCAACAATTAATACTTTCCTCATTCTCAAATTGTTCTTTAGGTAAAATTACAATAAATTCAGTTCCGCATCCATATTTACTCGTAACCTCCACTCTTCCTCCGTGCATCTCTACCAACTGTTTCACGATGACCAAGCCTAAACCGATACCTTGAATATTGATCGTATTCGAAGCTCGGAAAAATGAAGTAAATAAATGCTGCATCTCCGAATCGGGTATTCCAATTCCATAGTCTTTTACATGAATATGTAATTCATCAGGTAAATAATCTATCAAAATCTCTGGAACTCGATCACTTAATGTGTATTTCAAGGCATTCGACAATAAATTATACACGACATGCCTCATTAACTGAGGATCCAAGTACATGTAATAACATTCGCCATTAATCTGTAACGAAAACGTATCCTTCCCTTCTGAAACAGATACTTTATCACTCATTACGTCTTTAATCAACTCATTCATACAGATCTTCTCCTGCTTCACATTCAACCTGCCAGCATCTGTTTTCCCCAATACCAGTATGTTATTCATCACCTCCGTCATCCACTTAATTTCTTGTTCAATTCGGTTATGATGCTGAAAAAACGAAACTCTGAATCCTGAGGTTGTTTGAACCTCTTTTTGCATCCTTAACTTTAAAATATCCATACTCGACTGAATCGTTGCCAGCGGTGTACGGAATTCATGTGATGCTAAATTGATAAAATGAGATTTAAATTGATTTAATTGACGCTCTTTCTCTAAAGCCGATATCGTATTCTGCTCTGCTTGTTTCAGTATCGTAATATCATTCTCAACTGCTACGAAATTCACCAAGCGACCCATTGAATTGAAAATTGGCGCTACATCGATTAACAACCAAATAGGCGAACCATCTTTCTTATAAGATAATATCTCCCCTTGAAAACCTGTTCCTTTCTGAATGGCGTCAATAATTTCTTGTTGCGTTTCCGGACTGGTTTCCGTTCCATTTAAAACTTCATCAGGACGTTTACCAACAATTTCCTCGCTTCTAAAACCGGTTATCTCTGTGAAACTATCGTTTACCCATTGCACACGACCTTTATCATCACCAATCATGACAATTGAATTGGTTTTCTCTGCAACAATTGCTAAACGATAAAGTTCTTCATTCTTCTTTACAACTTCACTTATATCTCGTGTTATACACATCAAACCTCCATCAGGCAAGGATGTCAGACAAATATCTTGATACAAAATAGTACCATCCTTTCTTAATCCTCGAGTTGTTCCTTTGTAATATCCTTTAGCAATAAACTCAGGAAATACTTCATTCGAAATCCGTTCAATTTCATCCGGTGGATAAATGAATTTCCAGGATTTACCTAAAAATTCAGTTTCATCAGAATATCCAAACAATTCAATATGTGCACGATTTAAATACGTGTATTGATCGTTATTATTCATGATAGCAATGCCCTCTCGAGAATTCTCAATGGCGAGTTGCTGTTTGAGTAATAATGCAGTTGATTTCTTTTGCTGATTAATATCCAGCATAGAACCAAAGAAACTAAGCGATTTTGTCTCTAAACCTGAGTGATTCAATCGTAATGAAACCCAAATAAATTCACCCTCTTTATCGATTATTCGAATTTCGTCTTCAATACTCGAAACGGCTTTATCTGATAAATTCTTAAAAATAGCATCTAACTTATCTAAATCGTGCGAATGAACCCAGCGTTTCAAGGGCTTCCCAATCGTTTCAGCCTTTGAATACGAGGTTGTTTGCTCCCAAATATCATTAACAAAAGAGATACAACCCTCCGCATTTAATTGAAATACAATTTCTTGTAATTGATGAATCAAATGGTTGTATTCCGGATTAAACCCAATATTCTTTTGCCCTAACTTAATTTGATTGGTTATGTCTTGATGAGTAACATGCAACAATTCTATATCCGCTGAATTTTCTTCTATGCGCTGGAAAATAGAATAATGCCAAGCTGTTTTTCCACTTGGTAGTTGCACCTTAAATACACCTTCGGTTTTTTGATGATTTCGAATGGCATCATTTGCCTTGGTGGTCAATCGTAATGTATCTTCTTGAGAATAGTATGGATTGGTTTTAAAGAAATTAAAAGACTTGTGATCGTTAATCTCAAAAAAGCTAAACAAATAATCCGACCAGCGTGTTTCTCCGCTCTTCAAATTAACCTCCCAATCACCAAAACTCAATGCTTGGTTAACTAAGTCATTTCGAATAAAACAAGAACTTGCCGATACTGAATTCAGCATAATTGGTTTGGTAGATTTATTTGCATCTAAATGCTTAAACACAAACATAGAACTTCACTTTCACAACTGAAATGAGCAGCAATACCCATATTTCCTTGTCATCTCAAACAATCCATTGGCTACATTTGCCTTCCCTTCTTTAGAAGGTATATTCACTATGAAATCGAGTAAAACCGGCGTTTTATTAATACAATTGGGAACTCCCGACAGTCCATCAACTGCCGATGTGCGGAAATATCTTAGAGAATTTCTGATGGATGCTCGGGTGATTGATGTCCCCTATTTAGTTCGACAAGTATTGGTAAATGGTATAATTGCCAATTTTAGAGCTCCAAAATCTGCCAAACTTTACCAAGAAATTTGGACTAAGGAAGGATCTCCTCTTCTCATATATGGTAAGGCTTTAAAACACGACCTTCAGAAAAAGTTGGGAGATACGTTTATTGTTGAATTAGGAATGCGTTACCAACAACCGCCCATGCGAAAAGCCCTAGAGCGATTTCGTCAAGCCAAAGTGAATAAACTAATCCTACTTCCGCTATACCCGCAATACGCCTCATCTAGCACGGGTTCTTCTCTTCAATTAGCTTTCGAAACAATTGCTCGTTGGGAAGTAATGCCGGAAGTTCACGCGATTTCTTCCTACTTCGATCATCAAGACTACATCCGCTTATGGGCAGAAAAAGGAAAAGCCTTGAACGACGGTAATTTCGATGCATTCATGTTTACTTTCCATGGAGTTCCTTGGCGACATATTCGTAAAACCGAATGTGGAGGAACGTGTCAGGATGGACCAAAAGAATGTCCTGCTATTAACGAACACAACCATGTTTGCTATCGGGCACAGTGTTTTGCAAATGCACGGGCAGTGAGAGATCTAGCTGGGTTTCCGGCTGATAAAACCTTCATCAACTTTCAATCGCGTTTAGGAAAAGACCCTTGGTTAACGCCCTACACCGATGAAACGCTTATCCGCTTAGCGAAAGAAGGTAAAAAACGCATCCTAGTATTTTCCCCTTCATTTACTGCCGATTGCCTCGAAACCATTCACGAAGTGGGAACCGAATACAATGAACTCTTCAAACAACACGGTGGACAAGAACTCGTTTTAGTACCAAGTATGAATATGGATGCTGGATGGATCAACTTCCTCGAAAAAATGATCTTGGAAAAGAACTAATGCAATCCGATATTTTTCTCCAATTTAACCGCCTGTTTTAAATCAGCGAATGCTTCCTAAACAGCTACGCTTTCTTCACCCCTATTTGCACTTTACCGGCCTGTTACTCATGGTCGCAGGCTTGCCATTTTCATTACTTCTAATGAGCCTTTCCCAATTCTTTATTGGAGGAAACTGGATTCTGGAAGGTGGTTATAAAGAAAAATGGGAACGGTTCAAATCAAATAAAAGTGCTTGGCTGCTTTGTGGGATTTTCCTTATGCTACTGCCAGGAATGCTATGGACAAGCAATCTAAACGATGGCTTGAAACTTATTCGAATCAACCTGCCATTCCTCATCTTTCCTTTCGTTCTTGCTTCTACCAAACCTTTGAAAAAAGAATGGTACAACTTGCTCCTAAAACTCGCAGTCCTTTCGGTGTTTCTTGCAACACTAGCTTGTACTGCTTTTGGTTTACCGCGATGGCTTAATGGAGAACTGGCCGACATACGAACCATTTCCATCTTCATCTCTCATATCCGTTTTGCACTTCTTATTATCCTCATTGCCCTAATTGGTATGTGGATGCTCGTTTCGAATGCAATTCCCATCAATACTTACGAAAGATGGGGACTTCGAATCATCATCACGTGGCTGGTTGTCTTCCTATTTATTTTACAATCGCTTACCGGATTGGGAATTCTTCTCGTTCTATCCTTTCTCTGGGGAATGTATCGACTTTGGAAAAAAGCTTCGCTCCTTAAAGTGCTCATCATTCTATTTATTCCAATTACTGCAACGGGAATTATCGTTTGGCAAGGTTTAGAAGCTTGGAAACGTTACAGTACGCCCGATGCGATGTACTTGCTTCCTGCTCCCGAAAAATCACCTCGTGGAAACAACTACATACACGATTTCGCTGTCCTCGAAAATGGACATTATGTGTTGAGTTATGTATGTGATACTGAATTGTATTCTTCTTGGGCTAAACGCTCCACACAACACCTCGATAGCCTCGACGGAAAAGGAAATCCAACTCGATTTACACTTATCCGCTATCTGAATTCTAAAGGACTTAAAAAAGATCAGGATGGAGTAAATGCCCTGTCGGATCTTGATATTCGCTACATTGAAAAAGGTGTTGCAAACGTAAATTATACAGGCTTGTGGGGAATACGAATGCGTTTTTACCAATTGCTATGGGAACTTGATTATAGCAAACGGGGTGGAAATAAACCTGTTGGTCACACGATAATGATGAAGTTGGAATTCTGGAAGAACTCGTTTAGTCTCATCAGCGAAAATCCAATTTATGGTGTTGGTACGGGCGATGTTCCCGATAGCTTTAAAGCCGAATACCAAAAATCATCCAGCTGGCTCGATCCAGAATGGTGGATGACGAGTCACAATCACTATTTCTACATCACTGTAGCTTTAGGATTTCCGGGATTAATTTGCTTTCTAATCTGCTTCATTCTTCCCATCATCCGTGCCCCACGACCAATCTACGCTCCACTACTTGCTTTCTTTTGTATTGCTGCGTTTTCGATGCTTACCGAAGACACGTTAACTACTCAGGCAGGTGTTTCGTTTGTAGCTTTTTTCTACTGCTTCTTCCTTTTTGCTCGTCCCGATTCTTCTATTTCTTCTGGCTCTTCTTCATCGCCAGACTGATTTATTCCGCCAACAACTAGTACAATTTCCCCTTTGGGTGGATGCTTTTCGTAGTAGTCAGCAAGCTCTGTTAAAGTACCGCGTTTGCATTCTTCAAACATTTTCGTGAGTTCACGCACAACTGCAGCTTTACGCTCAGTTCCACAAAATTCAGCTAATTGTCGGAGCGACTTCACCAATCGAAATGGTGATTCATACAAGATAAACGTGCGCTCTTCGGTTGCTAATCGTTTGATCTTAGTTTGCCGCCCTTTTTTATGGGGAAGAAATCCTTCAAAACAAAACCGATCAGCAGGTAAGCCAGAAATGATTAATGCAGGAATTAATGCGGTTGGTCCGGGAAGACATTCTACTTCAATTCCGGCTTCAATACAGGCCCGAACAAGTAAAAATCCTGGATCAGAAATACCCGGTGTTCCAGCATCTGAAATAAGAACAACTGTCTTGCTCTCTTCTATCAAACGAATAGTCGATTGCAACACTTGATGTTCATTGTGTTGATGAAAGGCACGTAAAGGCCTCGAAATATCAAGTAATCGTAATAGATTTCCCGAAGTCCGTGTGTCTTCTGCTAAAACCACATCGGCTTCCTTCAGCAAACGAATCGAACGCAGTGTAATATCCTCCAGATTGCCAAGAGGTGTTGGCACCAGGATGAGTTTACCCATATTAAGCGTTATGCAAATAGCGACGATTCAACAAATCAGCTAAACCTTGGAATGATTTGCTTTCTGGATCCCAATTGTACTTAGCTTTAAGCTCCTGAAAGAAATCTTCGGCTTCACCATAATTCTCAAAATTATTGAGCTTATCGAGTGCCTCGTTGTATTCGTTCACGTTGTTCTTGAACAAATCTTTCAAATACGCGAACTTCTCGTTGATACCAATCGATGACTTAATATTCGAAATCGGCTGACGAGTAGCTTGGTTGGCTACAGTCTTTTCAGAAGGTTTGGCAATCTTGTCGTACAATGAAGCTGCTTTCTCAAAAATGCTTTCTTTCTTCGGTTCATTCGGTGTTGATTCCGGTTTGAACTCAATCTTACGAACGGTTGGAACAAAATCTTTCTGACGTTCTTGTAATAAATCAACTTTAGGAGTTACTACAGCAGCAGGAGGTTCTGCAACAATTGGTTTTGAAACTTCCTCTTTAACCTGAGTGCCATCAAATGTTTTTTGCCATGCTATAGGTGAAGCTTCTGGCAATTTCTCTGCTGCAGCTTTTATTTCTTCTTGAATCGATTCTGGTTTAGGCTGAGCTACCGGTTCTGGTGCAACAACTTTCTCTTCTACTTTCTCTTCTACAGGAATAATTTCAGCTGCAACTTCTTTCTCTGGCTGAACCACTTCCTCTTCTGGTTCTGAAATAATTTCAACTTTTACTTCAGCAACAGGTTCGATAACGGGTTCAGCAACAGGTGTTGGAGCAGATGCAGTTACAGGCTCAGCAGTAGCTTTTCGTCTTTGGTGCTCAGCCAATGTTCGTAGGTCGAGCAGTGATTCGTAAAGATCCCTTACGTCTTTCAAAGCCAAATCTA
>DAOOQW010000069.1:0-10193 GCA_035388945.1 Flavobacteriales bacterium | reverse complement strand
AATTTCCTTCTGGCAAATTGGTCGCTCCTAGTGCAAAAGCAGCATTAGATACGTCATTTCCAGTAAAATTATGAATGACCAATAATAGCTCATCATTTGTGTATCGTGCGTAGCCAATTAATTCAGTATTCACATCGGCCATCACCTTGTATGCACCTTTTCGTAAGGCTGTATTCTCTTTTCTGACAGAAATAAACTGCTGGTAAGTATGCCAAAGGGATGTATTGTCTTGTTGTTGAGCTGCCACATTCACCAAATTGTAATTGCTTGCTAATGGCTCCCAAGGTGTTCCCCATGAAAATCCTGCATTGGCGAGATTACTCCACTGCATAGGCTTACGTTTGGTTTCGTCGTTACCGGTTCCTGTCATACCTATTTCTTCCCCATAATAGATAAATGGAGTTCCTGGCAACGTGAGATAAACAGCTGCAGCCAGCTTAGCTTTATCAGTGTTTTGTCCCAATTGATCAAACGAGCGGTTAATGTCGTGATTCGTTAAAAACGTTCCATACCGACTTTCCGGAAACGAGGTGTTCACGGTATTCATCATGTTTTGAAAGGTGTTCGGACTGTTAGCTAGTAAACTGCTAATAATCGACTCTGCAAGATCAAATTCGAAACACATATCCAAGCGACCATCTTGAACATAAGGAACGCCTACAGCAGTAGGTGACCAGATTTCGCCAACAGTCATCACTTCGGGATGAACGCTTTTGAAATTTGAACTCCAATCCTCGATATAGGCAAATGTTTCGGGTGTTCCGGATAGTTGTGTGCCATCTTCTACCAAATATTGAATGGCATCTAAACGAAAACCATCCACATGCATGCTATCTGTCCAGAAGCGAGCTACTGATTTCATTTCAGTTTGTACTGATGTATTTCGGTAATTCAAATCGGGCATCTCGTTCCAAAAAATGCCATAATTCCATTTTCCATTTCGAGGATGCCAAACGGTTTGACCCCAAGGACCTGTGAATCCAGGATTGCTGTCTTCCCAAATGTAATAATCTCGAAACGGACTGTTCACCGAGCCTAATGCAGATTGAAACCAAGGATGTGAACTGGAGGAATGGTTCATCACCAAGTCGATAATGACTTTTATTCCACGTGCATGGGCACTGTCTATGAGGTTTTTGAATGCCTGACGATTCCCATAATCGCTTTCAACGCCATAATAATCTGTTACATCGTATCCGTGATAACTAGGCGAAGGCATGATTGGCATTAACCATAAAGCAGTTACGCCTAAATCGCTTTGGGTTGAAGGATTGCCATCGTTGAGGTAATCGAGTTTTTCAATTAATCCGTTGATGTCGCCTTTTCCATCGCCGTTGCTGTCGTAGAAACTACGAACGAAAACTTCATAGAATACGGCATCTTTCCACCAATAGGCTTGAGAAATAGAAATGTGAGGGAAAAGGAAAACAAACCCTAAAACCAATCGCTGCAACAATCTGTGTGTTATCATCACACAAAGCTACAAACCATAATGGCTTGTTGGTAAAAATAAAACCGGCTGTCACTTGTTGCTAAGGCAGCCGGTTTTTGGTTGAAAAAAGAGATGGTTTGAGATGAGATTCCTGACCAAAGTCCTCTCAAATCAAATGACGATGAAACTAAAAATAGGGTTGTGTGGAGAAGAAATTTTTAATGATTGGGAATATTCAGGTAGTATCGAACCGATAATGTTCCAGCAATATTTCCGGTATGTGTGCGATTAAACCAAGCTGGAATATTCTCATATCCCTTGAAAATATTAGTTAATCCGCCCATTAACCTTAACCCTGCCCCAAGAGATAATTGACGAGTAAAAAACACTTCCTTTTCCATACCTGCGACTAAAGAAATATTCATTTTTCGGTAACCAGACGGGCTAACCATGGTTTGTCCAATAGCTAATTTGCTTTCCGACAGGTAACAAAGTGATGCACCACCTAACCAATGCGTCCTTAATGTGAAACCAAACAAATTTTTAGGCGAAGGATTTCGGTAATCATAGAGTAATGTAGCACCCGAATAATTCAGATGGAGGTCTTTTTTCAATAATTGCCCGTTAAGATAGGTGACATAATGTTGGCCTTCTTTTTTGGATAGTATCAATTCAGCACGAATGCGGTGATTAGGAAGGAATTCTTTTGACGCAACTAAAGAATGTGTAGAAGAAAAGTGAGGCAGAATAGAGTTCATCGACTCTTTTCTCATCGCATCAACTAAATCATGATTAAATACCCAATTATTGTTGATTTCAGAAGCCACACCAAAGAACCAAGATGATCCCGAATTATTCATTTTCGGGATGATTAATTCGGGTAACTGCTGTGAAGTGGTTGTTAATTCTGGGTTTATTGTGGAAAGCTCAAAGCCTATGAAAGATCGTTTTGGTAAAATTAATCCAGAAGAATGAGTCAGGATAGTCTCTGTTTTTTGGGTGATAGATAGATTAGTTTCTTCAGCTAGTGGGTTGCTGTTGAGTGAATTAACTGGAGCATTAGTATTTTCTAGATTATTTTCAGGATTACTAGGTGTGGAAACAAGTATTTCGGGAGAATGACTTGTTATTGAAGCTTTCTGCTTAGAAAAACTTGTATTATTAGCGGTAGCGACTTGTTCCGTTGAGGCTTGGCTAGGACTTGTTTCCCGAAATGGATTATCAGAATTAACAGTCTTTGATTGAATCGAATTTGAGGATTCTTTTTGTTTTGAAGGCGCTGTATGCTTCATCACTGTTTGCGGTCGTTTTGATTGAGCGGAGAATGATTCAGGTTTTGCGTTTGCGACGTTGCTTGTAGGAGAATAGTTCAACCATACTGCTGTTGCTAATCCAACAACTAGAATACTTAGTCCACTCCACCACCAAAATGCTGGAATTCTACGCTTGGGTTTACCATCGAGTGCAGAGGCAATATTCTCCCATACCATTGGTGGAGGTTCGGTTGGCGGAAGGTTATCAAAACCTTTCTTATACCAATTGAAAAGATCTTCCTTCATTTTTTTGAGCTGATGGGTTTGTGGCAGTTTCCTGCTTGAGTTTTTGTTGTAAGTATTTCTTAGCTCGAGCTAGTTGCGACTTAGATGTTCCTTCGCTAATTCCAACCTGTTCGGCTATTTCCCGGTGATTTAATCCTTCAATCACATACAGATTGAAAATGAGTCGATAGCCATCGGGTAGAGCAGATACTAAATCAAGAAAGTACTTATGATCACTTGGATGAGAGAATACGGTTTCGTCGTCTAATTCAAGTGTATCATCCAACGACAGTGGCATTGCTTGTCGACTAGCTTTTCGATACTGATCTATAGCTGTATTAACCACAATGCGTCTAATCCAAGCTTCTAGAGGACAATCAAATCGGAACTCACCAATGTTTCTAAAAACTTTGATAAAGGCATCTTGAAGCATATCTGCTGCTTCATTGCCTCGTCCTGCATAGCCTAGGCAAACAGAGTACATTTTAGGGGAGAAGCGTTTGTATAGCAATTCCTGAAAGCGACGTTCTCCACGAACGCAGCCATCAACAAGTTGCTTATCTGAGGCTTCTTCGGCCATAGCAATTATTGAACTACTTGCGCTGAAAATGCGGCATTTAGTCGGCTAATCAACAAGTTGTATATGGTAGTGTTTTCAGTTTCGTTAATCAAAATGGTTTCTACTCCATCAATTTCAATATGATGTGAAGAATGCCACATTTGCTCTGAAATATTAGCAAACAGATACTTAACATCTAAAATCACATTTGCACTCGTGTTTTGATCTGAAACCACATTAATTTCTCCCAATAATGTGGTGTTTAGCGAATACAATGTTTCGGGATCATACCTAAAAATAAAACGATGAATTTCATGTTCGCCACCTTCTTCTTCTTCCACATATTCTCCTTGCAATACAATGGCTCCAATTGAATCCTTGGGCTTGATTCCCATGTTTACTACTAGATTCGTATATGTGCCTTGTGGTAAAGAATAATTGACAGCCGGGGAAACTGTTTCAGTCTTAAGATCTGCATACGAATCGGCAGGTAGATTATTCACAAACAGAACATCATCGCCTTGTTTACGGTCGCCAGTAATTCCGAATGTGCTTAGATAAATTTGTCCCGTTTTTAGCGTCACAAAATCTGATACATCGGGATTGATCATTTTAACCTTCAAGTTTAAAGGAGATGTTTCTTTAAACTTCTTTTCGCAAGAGCCTAAAACAAGAAGTATAATTGCAAATAAGGCAGGTGTGATGTAAGTTTTTTTCATAGGATCTATGTACCTGTCTTTTAGACGTATAAATTAAAAAGAGCGTTGCACGTCTATACTTTTAGTTTGAGTTCTGCAATATAAATAATGTTCTAATGTGTTTTATATCAATAGCTTAGCCAGCGAATAAAAAAATTCACGATTACATTTCTTTGTTGAAAAATGTAAGAAAGCCTTTATTGTTTTAAATAATGCTGAAGCGGTTATCAAGACGAGAATTCCGCTCCTTTTTAAAAGCTATTACAAAAGATCGTTTGCCAAATTAGCCAATTCAGAACGCTCACCTTTTTCCAGTGTTATGTGAGCATACAGAGGATTGTTGCGAATCTTGTCAATCAAATAGCTTAATCCATTCGACTGAGTATCAAGATAAGGTGTGTCGATTTGGAAAATATCACCTGTAAAGACAATTTTAGTGTTTTCTCCAGCACGGGTGATAATGGTTTTTACTTCATGTGGTGTTAGGTTTTGAGCCTCATCCACAATGAAATAAATATTCGATAAACTTCTTCCGCGTATATAAGCTAATGGAGTTATCATCAGCTTTTCGCTCTCCACCATTTCGGTGATTTTCTTGTATTCTTTATCAGTCTCTTCCCACTGATTTTGAATCATTTTGAGATTGTCCCAAAGTGGTTCCATATAAGGATTCAACTTGCTTTTTATATCACCCGGTAAATAACCTATATCCTTATTGCTCAAAGGCACAATGGGACGAGCAAGATACACCTGACGATATTCGCGTTTCTGTTCAAGTGCTCCACTTAATGCTAATAAGGTCTTACCTGTTCCTGCTACACCTTGTAAAGTCACCAATTTCACTTCGGGATTCATCAAGGCATGTAAAGCGAAAATCTGTTCGGCATTTCGTGGACGAATTCCATAAGCTGCCGTTTTTTCAACCCGCTCCATTTGTAAAGTAGCTGGATTGTATGTCGCCAAAACCGAATGTTTTCCGTTTTTGAGGATGTAGAAATGGTTGAAAATTGGATCGTCACTTAAGAAATCTGAAGGCGAACAGGAACCATGTGTATACAGCTGATCAATCACGGCCACGTTCACTCCATGAATCACCGATTTGCCCGTGTATAATTCCTCTACATTCTTGATTTTACCGGTTTGAAAATCCTCACTATGCAAGTTGAGCGATTTAGCTTTCAAACGTAGGTTGATGTCTTTGGTCACCAAAACAACCTTCATCTCGGGATTTTCCTTGCTTAAAGCAAGTGCCGAATTAATGATCCGATGATCGGCCTTGTCTTCCCCTAAAATTTGAACAGCATCCAGCTTTCCTTTGCCATTCATCTCTACTTTGAAACGCCCTAGTTTCGGACCAAGCGTCAACCATTCTGTCAGGATAAAATCTCCCGAAAGCCTATCCATCTCTCGAATAAACTCACGTGCCTCAAAATTCTTGGTGTCGTTCCCTTTTTTGAAATTGTCGAGCTCTTCTAAAACCGTTATTGGAATCGCTACATCGTTATCCTCAAAACTGTAAATCGCGTTGTGATTGTATAGAATGACCGATGTATCTAGAACATAAATCTTCTTCTGTTTAGGTTTGCGAGTAGCCATGTAAGAAACCGTTTTTTGCTAATCTAAACGTAAAGTAAAACGGGGCGGTATTAGGTGAGGTAGAAGTTGTGAACGATGTTTCAACAGGTTTTGAAATCAATCATCCAACATTATTTCAGATTTGTTAAAGTGCCAGTCACATTGCTTTAACAACATTTTTTACCCACCCAACATTTTTTACTCACTAATATTGGTGATTGATACCCAGTAAAGTCCGGAATGGCTTTGGAACAACCAAGATTCTGGGTAAATGCGTCTTTTATTTCTGTCGATTTGTGCTTGTTTGTTCGCTCAGTTTTCGGTCTTTTCACAAGATCTAGAATCAATCGGTAAACAAAAGCCAATTAAGTTTGGTGGCGGATTATCTCTGTTTGCAGATGCCTATTCTTCTCACGGCATTCCTCCTCGAAGCACTCCATTTAACTGGCGATTAACCGGAAGTCCTACGGTTACTATTTATGGAATTAGTTTTCCATTTTATTTCAATATCGGCTCTCAAGAACGCAGCTTTACTCAACCATTTAATCAATATGGTGTAAGTCCTCGCTACAAGTGGATTACAGCTCACTTAGGTTGGAGAAATTTATCTTATTCCCAATATTCTTTAGCAGGCTTATCATTTTACGGTGCAGCACTCGAATTGAATCCCGGAAAATTTCGGTTTTCTGCCATGTATGGTCGATTTAATAAAGCGGTTCGCGAAGACACAACACAGCAATTTATCCAAGCTACGCCAACATACAAACGTATAGGCTATAGTGCCCGAATTGGAGTAGGAACTCCACAGAACTTTTTCGACTTAATTTATTTTAAAGCACAAGACGATTCTACCTCATATAAAGATCATCCACAACGTCTGAAGCCCGCCGAAAACGCAGTATTTGGAATTAACTCGAAGTTTTTATTATTCAAGCATGTTCAACTTAATCTTGACGCTGCTGCAAGTGCCTATACACGCAACATACAACTCGATTCAATCAGCGATCCTCAATTCAAGAAATTCGCAAGTATTCTGAATGTAAACGCTTCGTCTCAATTACTATATGCCGGAAATGCAAGTATTGGATATGTTTCAAAGTACATCAATCTTAAACTTCAATACAAACGAGTTAGCCAAGATTATAAATCTATGGGTGCTTACATGTATCAAACCGATTTAGAATCTTATACAATCGAGCCATCCTTTAATTTATTTAAGAATAAAGTACGGATAAACGGAAGTTTTGGAAAGCAGAACGACAACCTTTCTGGCAAGCGATTAATCAGCAACCTAAGAACTATAGGTTCTGTTGGATTAAGTGTTAATGTGAGTAAAACATACAGTGTTGACCTTCAATATGGCAATTATGGAATAGCTCAACGTGCTGGAATTATTCCCATTAATGATACCATTCGAATGGCCATTGCGAATCAGAATATTAATCTGATGAATCGCTTTACTCTCATGAATAAAAAAAGAGCTATGACAGTTATTCTGCTCACTACTTATCAGGAAATGACCAATCTAAATCCATTGTTTCCGGCTTTTGTTGAGAGCAAAGTCATGCTCGGAAATCTTAATGTTAATTATTTAGTCATCCCGACAGGAATTAATTTCAGTGGTGGATTTAATTATACCCGAAGCCAGTTTGGAGCAGGGACAATTGTCTCTGTCGGACCCATTTTAGGTGTTGGAAAAACGCTATTTAAATCACGATTAAATACGTCAATAAATACAAGTTTATTAAGTAACAAATTTGATGGAAAGGCAAATGGGACAACCATTACAGGAGGTTTAAATCTCACGTTACGAATTAATAAATCTCAGAGTTTATTGGGAAATATTCGATTTACAAGCAATTCTTCTAACAATCCGCTATCTGTACCATTTACCGAAGTTTTCTTTTCTGCCGGATATCAATTTAATCTTCACTGATGAACCTGAATTTCTATAAATATTTCATAGGCATTTTGCTCATTTCCCTTTCCGGGTTTGTTCAAGCTCAAAATACACCACTGAACATCAGCATTGTTGTGTTGCCTCCTTATTCGATGGAAGCAATGGATTATTTCAGTAGTCCAACGCAAACCACACTCACTATCCTTAACCCAACTAATCAACCTCTTTCGGTTTATTTAGCTGGAAGTCTGAAAAATTTATCTACCAATCAAAGTGTTACAATTCCCAATAATGTAACTCCTGCTGTTCCTCCTTTGATTGTTGAACCGGGCGTTCGTATTATGACTGGTGCCGATTTGCAGCAATATGTTGATGAGTCAACTGTTCAGTTTTCGGGCATTTCTCAAGAACAAGTTATTAGTGGAAATCTACCCGAAGGAGAGTATCAATTGTGCCTTCAAGCGTATGATTATCAAACACATGAATTGCGATCTCAAAACGAACCATTAGGATGTAGTAATGTATTCACGATTCAGTTTGTTCAACCTCCCATTTTAATAAGCCCACAATGCTCTACAGAGGTTACTAGTACAACTCCTCAGAATATTATTTTTAGTTGGTTTCCACCTGCAGTTTCGATTAATCCGGGTTTGTTGAACTATGAGTTTAAATTGGTTGAATTGCCCGAAGGAATGAATCCTTTACAGGTAATGAATTCTACCGGAGTGCCTGTTTTAACGCATACAACTCCATCTCCGGTGTTTTTGTACTCGACGCAAAGTCCAGCATTAATTCCAGGACGTTTTTATGCTTGGAGAGTGAAAGTAACGGATGTGTCTCAGTCGATTGTATTTAGTAATAATGGTGAAAGCGAAATCTGTACGTTTCGTTATGGAATGCCCTTTCTTTTTGATACTCCTCCAGTTTCCTCTTTGGTTTATCCTGTTCCGGGGAAGCGTATTCCTTTTATTCAGGTTCCGTTAATTAGTCGGACGGAGCCATTTGACTCAACAGTCACAAGCCTTTCGGTTGAAACAGAATTACGAGAAGGAAATGTGATGTTTGATCTTATTCAACAAACAAAAGAATATCCCAACGGATTAAGAGCTCAATTACAACAGCAACTTGGAGTTTTTCCCACTATTGCTCAATTGCAACACGCAGAAATCGGTCGTGATTTAAGTAATGGAGCCACTTTTGGCGAGCTTAAGCCGGGTAAAACATATTCTGTTTCTAGCAATCATTCTTTTACATATGGAGATGGACATGTAGAAACATCCAATGCGAATGGTAATTTTCTTCAAGGGTTCGAAATGCCTGTTTTACAAGTACCCTCGCGTGATACAACGTATCTAAATCACACCGTTTCATTTCAGTTCAAAACCTCCGATTTCCCCACTTTTTTACCTACAGAAGCTGGGATAATTCCTCCTGTTGATTTATTGAATTCCCTTATCGGAAATGACCCCAAATTATTTCAGGCAGAAGTAAAAGAGCGGTATCGAATTGAAGTGGCAAAAACGAGCAGTTTCTCTACGATTTTATTTGCCGCAACAGGAGTTTTCAATGAAACACTTCAAATTCTCAAAACCACAACTCCCGAAATTGTAAAAGATCGATTTTATAAATCAGTAAAAAAGGATCTATTTCTTCCCGATACAGGTGAGTATTACTGGCGAGTACACTGGCTTAGTAACCGCACCGACTCCGCATCTACACCTTATCAAACAAGTGAAGTAAATCGCTTTCGAATAGCTGGGACATTAGCAGAAGATGCCATTCAAAGTGCCTGTATGGCCGATTGTGATGCGCCTTTAATTACCGATAGAACTCCTGTTGGTGGTTTATTAGTGAATCAAAAGGTGAAGGTTGGAAAGTTCGAAATGGAGATTAAAACAATCGAATACCTCGGTCCTGCAGCTCGAGGTACAGGCTTGATTCGTGTGCCATTTATGAACGCTAACATCAAGGTTGAATTCAATGAAGCACTCTTTAATGGAGCGAAACAATTCTATCAAGGAAATGTATTTGCTACTCACGACAACAGTGGTTTCCTGCCCAATATTCCCGGAGTTGGACAGCTTACCGTTACCAATCAAGAAGAATTGCTTGCTTACGTGAGCGATAGCAGGTACAAATCAGTTTTAGATCCTTCTGTACCGATGGGATTGCCTTTGGGACTTGACAAAGAGATTGAAGGAGAACGTTATATGGTGGCAATTGTGGGAATGAGATTCGATCCCGAGCGTGCTTCCTTATCTGCTGCTATGTCTTTTGCACTTCCTTTCCTACCTGCTCGTACATCCGATGGAGAAACGCAGCGAATTGGGCTTGGGGCTTCGGATATTTGCTTTCATCCCGATGGTTTGGCTGGAGCGGGTGTTGGCACACTCTATTTAGCTGATCCACTCGAAGCAGATTATGCTCCCGGACAATATTTCCGTTTAAATAATACACGTGTAACAGCTGGTGTAGTTGCCGATTCGGGTAC
>DAOOQW010000068.1:0-10292 GCA_035388945.1 Flavobacteriales bacterium | reverse complement strand
GCCAAGAAACTATACCAAACGTACTCAGGCAGAATTGTCTCATAAGGTAGACGGCAAGTTTGTTAATCGTGAATACATCGGTGGCACATTTAAGAATGTTGATTATCTCCGTGTTCCTCCTGAGCATAAGGATCACTCATGGTTTATCCGGTATGAAGGTCCGGGTTGGGAATCAGATAAAGTAGGATATCGCTTTTATCTTGATCAACGAAACGCGACTGATGTATTTGGAAAAAAAGGACCTGAGATGGTATTGCAAAATGTTGGTCTGGATGGATTTGATTCTTACCATGAAATTCAACCGTGGGGTATGGATGTAATGAAGGTAGGTAAGTCTTTAGGTGTTGGATCTATTGGTGCCTTTGAAAATGGTAAAACTATTCGCGTTGAAAAGACTGACAGCGTTACCTGTCGGATAACCGAGAATGGCGTTGTCTATTCTTCTATTCTAACAAATTATTATGGATGGAAATTAGGAGGTAAGAAGTATGATGTTCAATCTACTATTTCAATTCATGCTGGCACACGCTTGTCGCATCAAATTTTGTCAGTTACGAATAATCCGGATACACTGTGTACCGGTATTGTCAAAGACAAACTTGCAAAAGTATTTAAAAGTAAAGGCGATGCACAGCATTGGGGCTATATCGCTACATACGGAAATCAAAGTTTAAATAATGATGCACTGGGGTTGGTCGTTTTCTTCAATCCCGCAAATGCGCTAGGATTTAAGGAAGATGAATTCAGTGAAATCATAGCATTAAAACCAAATATGGGTAAACTGGAATATTATTTCGAAGGCGCCTGGGAATTGGAAGCAAATGGAATTTCTAACGAAACAGAGTTTTTAAGCTATATACAGTCTATGGCCTCACAATTATCTCAACCAGTTTCAGCGCGTTAAACAGCTCAGAATGTTGAGATTTAGCGGAATCGGTTGCTCTCTATATTAAATCGATTGAAATACATTGTAAACTATGAATAATTTAAAAAATGTTGTTATGTTTACATCCATATGCGCAATCGATTGCGCAGATCGAAAAAAATCATATTAAAAAAATAATGAGCCTATGAATAAAGTATTACGACTCAAATGGATGATTGGAGCTTTGATCTTTTTGATTGCTTCAATAGCTTTTCCGGTCACTTCACGTGCTCAGGAAAAAAAGATTTCTGGAACTATTAAATCGGATGATGGTACTTCTTTACCTGGGGTTTCAGTGCTTGAGAAGGGAACAAAAAATGGTACGGTTACCGATGCCGATGGGAAATTTACATTAGCAGTATCTTCTGATGCGACACTTGTCTTATCCTTCATCGGGATGAAACCTCAGGAAATTGTTGTTGGTAATCAAACTTCAATTGAGGTAACTATGGAGTCTGACTTAACCGCATTGGACGAGGTTGTTGTGGTTGATTATGGATATGGCACAGTGAAGAAATCGGATATGACTGGCGCGACTGCTTCTATTGGTGCGAAAGAAATTGCCAAGATCCCAGTGGCAAGTACGGCTCAGGCACTTACGGGTAGATTGCCTGGAGTAACCGTAACAACTACAGATGGATCTCCAGATGCCGATATTTTATTGAGAGTGCGCGGAGGAGGTTCAATCACCCAAAATAATTCACCACTTTTAGTTGTCGATGGTTTTATTGTTTCAAGCATTCGCGATATACCTCCCACAGATGTGGAAAGTATTACCGTTTTGAAGGATGCTGCATCGTCTGCTATATATGGTGCCCGTGCATCGAATGGAGTTATTGTAATTACTACAAAAAAGGCAGCGGCAGGAAAAACCGAAGTTTCCTACAATGGTTTTGTGCAATTCAAGAATTTACCTAATGATCGAAAGTATCAGGTATTGTCTCCGTATGAATTTGCTTTGGCTAACTATGAATACGCAAAGCTTAGGTCTGAATCGGATGTAGAAGCCTTCGAAAAATACTTTGGTGTTTATGATGATTTAGATATTTATAAAGACAAGAAACCAACCGATTGGCAAGATGAATTGTTTGGTGGCACAAAGGTATCTCAATATCACAACATTAATTTCAAAGGGGGTACGGATAAAACTAAAGTGATGCTGAGTCTCACCAATAATAAAGACCAAGGATTGATGATTAATTCGGACTTCACCCGGAATGTTCTGAACTTTAAAATTGATCATCAAATTGGTAGAACACTAAAATTTGAAGCTTCAACCAGAATTACCAATACGGTTGTTAACGGTGCAGGTACAGCTACAGGAACTTCTACGAATCCACAGGTAAACGTTAAGGATGCCGTTCAAACAAGACCGGTTAATGGTATTGCAGATGAGCTGGAACCTGATCCTAATCAAGGAGCAGGATCAGATGATGATTATCAGAAATTTATTACTGCGAGGATTGGACCCGTTAAATTGGCGGAACAGGATTGGAGAGAAAAGACCACTACTAATTATGTATTAAATGCAGGGTTGACCTGGAATGTATTGAAGAACCTTGATGTTAAAAGCGTTTTTACAAGCGAACAGGGATACGGTAAAAACTTAAGATTCTATGGTCCTGACACGGGTGAATCGTTCAACAATGGAGGTAGTGCTCCACTGGGTGAGCAGACCAAAAATAATACGACCAGCTATCGATGGTATAACACCATTGCCTATCGGGTAAAAGATCAGGGGCAACATAAGCTTGATTTTCTTGTAGGTCAGGAAATATCTTCTACCGGAGGATCTGAAGATTTTATCCGATCTGAAGATTTCAGAAATTCTATAACACCCGATGAATTATTTGCAAACATGCAATTGGGAAGAACTGATCGTATCTATACCCGAAATTATATCGAAACAAATCGCTTTTCACTTTTCGGAAGAGGAAACTATATGTTTAATGATAAGTACATCGCTACCGTTACATTTCGATCGGACGTCTCCAGCATCTTTGCAAAAGGTAATCGGGTAGGATACTTCCCTGCATTGGCGTTGGGATGGAAGATGTCTCAAGAAAACTTTATGCAAAACATAAAGTTTGTTAATGATTTGAAGATGCGCGTAAGTTATGGTACGACAGGAAATGATGGTGTAAACGCAGGAGCCGCACAGAATTTATTTGCTGCTTCAACGCTACGCGGTCCGGGTTGGGGAAATGTTGATAACGTTTATTACACACCCAATAGCACTGTTTTATACAATCCGGATCTTGTGTGGGAAAGAACTATTCAACGCAATTTGGGATTTGATTTTACGGTGGCAAATTCCAGAATATCTGGAACACTTGATGTATACTGGAATACCGCGAATGATCTTTTATTAACCTCAGCGATTCCTTCTAATACAGGATACACAACACAATGGAATAATATTGGAACAACTTCCAATAAAGGTGTAGAGTTGGGATTAACCGGACAGATTATAGAGACTAGTGACTTTAGCTTATCTGTAAATGTTAACGGTGCGATCAACAGAGGCGAGATCGAGAAATTGGATGGTACCAATGATCGCTTTGTTCAATCAAATTGGGCAAGCACAGATCTTAACAACATCAACGATTATTATTTACAGGTCGGTGGAAAGATTGGTGACATCTATGGATATGAAACTGCAGGATACTATAGTGTCGATGATTTCGAATCGTATGATGAAACAACCAGTAAATATATTTTAAAAACAGACGTTGCAAGTTCTGGTGCAGTTGTTGGAAATACGAATATCAGACCCGGCTTTTTAAAATTGGTGGATCAACTTACCGTTGATACGGATGGTGATGGTAAGATGGATGCAGGCGATGGTATTATCGATGCGAAAGATCGGAAAGTAATAGGTAACACGTCACCTAAAATTGAAGGTGGGTTTGGAGTAAACGCATCGTACAAAGGATTTGACTTTTCCATGTTTTTCAATTTCAGATTTGGTAATGATGTTTACAACGCAGGTAAAATTCAGTACAACCAGTTTAGAAGAGTTACCTATGGAAACTTGCTGAATACGATGAATTCGGAGGAGCGTTTTACCTACATCGATGTGGACGGATCGTATACTGGTACTCCTGGTGAAGTTGTAACAGATCTTCAACAACTCGGTGAAATGAATGAAGGTAAATCGATTTGGTCACACGCAAGTCATGGAATTGCGGGTGCAGTAATTCATTCATGGGCAGTAGAAGATGGATCATTCTTGCGATTGAATAATCTCTCCATTGGTTATTCATTACCAAGAGATTTAATTTCAAAAGTTGGTTTATCCAGATTTAGAATTTACGCAACCGGCAGCAATCTTCACGTCTGGACTAAATATTCCGGATACGATCCTGAAGTAAGCTCATACCAAAATCCACTTACACCGGGCTTAGATTACTCTTCTATGCCACGAGGTCGTGCTTACACCATTGGAGTTGATCTCACATTTTAATCAATTAAATATTTAAAAAATGAAGTTTATGAAACTTAGAAATATTTTAATATTGATGGGAATGTTGGTAGCGACATCCTGCAATGATTTTCTTGACCCCAAGTCACTTTCAACTTTTGACGATACCTACATTTTTTCGAATGTAGATGATGCACGAAAAGGTGTTAACGCAGCGTACACGTACTTTGGGCAAGATGCATTTCGCTCTCGCCTTTCTAACAACATGACAGGTAATACCGATATCGAACGCCAGAGCGGATGGAGCAGTTCATCTGATCGGTATCAGATATGGGATCTTAATGCACTTGAATCAAACAACGATTTAAAAATTGTTTGGGAAAATGCCTACAAGGCCATCCGCGATTCAAACATTGCCATTGAAGGTATCGAAAAGAGCAGCGCACTTAATTCTTCAGATGGATCAGTCTCCAAGACTATGTATAATTTATTGGGAGAAGCGTACACTATTCGAGCCTACTGGTATAGCATGTTAATATTTTATTTTGGTGATGTGCCTTTTGTTCAGCTCGCGCCAAAAGCAGGTAATGATTTTTACTTGCCAAAGGAGGATCGTAACGTAATACTATCCGCTGTGATTGATGATCTTATTGCTATCGAAAGCAAAATGTCCTGGGCGGATGAACTTCCGTATGGCATTGAACAGATAAATCGTGAGTATACATTAGGTATGATTGCACGTTTAGCTTTACAACGTGGGGGATGGTTTCTGACACCCGACTTAACAATGGATCGTGAGACTGATTACCTTGAATATTACCAAATCGCAAAGGACTACTCAGCCAAGTTAATGTTATTGAAAGACCGGCCTTTGCCTGCTGATTTCAGACAGGTGTTTATGAACGAAAATAAATTTATAGCACCCGTTAATCAGGATATTCTTTTTGAAGTACCATTCGCTTTAGGTAATGGCGATGTTGGATGGAATATCGGTATTACCGTGGAAGGTGGCGCAACCGCTAATCATGATTATGGTGCTGGCAATAATTATATGTCGATGCCACCAACATATTACCTTTCATTTGATAGTGATGACATCCGAAGAGATGTTACCTGCGGAATGTATAAAGTCAATATGAATTTCGAAGAAGAGTTTATTGGCTACAGTAATGGCCTCAACACATCAAACGGCCATAATATTTCTCAAGGAAAATGGAGTCGTTATTTTCTGGAAACTCCTCCTGGAAAAGCTTCTGCTAAAGGCACTGGTATTAATTGGCCTATGCTTCGTTATTCTGATGTGTTACTAATGTTCGCAGAAGCGGAGAATGAATTAAACGGACCGACTGGCGAAGCGCAGAATGCAATGAGGCGTGTACGTCAGCGTGCCTTTGATCCATCCGTATGGAGCGATAAAGTCGATGCTTATATTTCGAACGTCTCGGCAAGCAAGAACGATTTCTTCGAAGCAATTGTAGATGAACGCGCCTGGGAGTTTGGTGGTGAAATGATTCGCAAATATGAATTGATTCGTTGGGGTAACTATAGCGTGAAGATGGATGAGACCGTAAATGGTCTTAAAGCTTTGAACGACATATTATTTCCGGGTGGAACTGCTGATCCCGGAGCTGCAGCCGCCAACAACTTACCTGATTTTATTTATTGGAAAAGGAATGCCAGTGGGAAATTTATCATTCTCAACCCCGACAGCTATGTTCACCCTGCTGATGTTGACGGAACCTGGACTCAAAGTCCTTTCTTAAATGTCTTGCACGATAACACGCTTACCTATCCGGAGTGGGTAACAAAAGACTGGGCAAATTATGTTGATAGACCCAATGGAGTACGATATATTTTTCCAATACCAGCCAGTGAAATTGCACAGGGCGTGCTAAAGAATGATGGATATGGCTTTGGAGGAAATTAAATCGGTATTCAAATCTATCATACTATTAAGCGAACGATTAGATATAAATTCTAAACAGATGACAACAAAGAAATTTAACATAGGTGGAGTTCTTTTTATAATAACCTTATGCGCAATATTCTTCTATTCATGCGATGAGGAAAAGATCTACCCTGAGACGCGTCTATTCAGACCTGTGCTTAACCAGGATCTACAAGCAGTCGGTAATACGATTGTTGTTAACATGGGAAATCTAAAGAAAGCAGTTTCCTACACAGTAGAAGTGAGCCGTGATACATTTAAGACGATTGATTATACTATTCAGTCAGACACAAGTCAATTTGTAATCAACGATGAACTTCTTAACGGAGATCCTCTTTTCTGGGCAACGCTCTATCAATTGCGTGCAGTGGCTCATGCCGAGGATCCTCAATATGACAGCAAGGTATCTGACCTTGGAAATGTAAAGACACAACAATTCCCAACTATTCTCAATACCCCGAAAAGTTATGATGTAATTGATGTGGCTGCAAGGGTATCATGGTTAGTAGCTGGAGCAAAAGTGACAGGAATAAAAGTATTTGCAGGCAACGATCTAAAATTAACAACCCCATTACTGGAGTTTGTAGTGCCAGATGCAGATCAGGAATCAGGTGAAACATTTGTTGTTCAAGGACTGGACCCGGCAACAAAATATCAGGTAGCCATTTATAGTGAAGATGAACTCCGCGGTTGGGTTGATTATCAAACACTTGTTCAGGATATTGATCCTGCTGCTTCGGGCGTTCATGATTTGACTGGCGCAACTGATCCAACAGCTGTGGCTACAGAAGTGGCGGCAGCTGCAGACGGTGATGTAATTCTTATTGCAAGAGGATCAAAGTTTGATATGCCGACTGTAGCATTGAACAAATCGATCACCATTCGCGCGGCTTATGGATTTCAACCCAAGAAGGCAATGTTATACAATACCAATGGAAACTGGAATATTGCCGGGGGCTCAACCATAGATCATATTCGTTTTGTTGATCTTGAACTTCGGGGTGGAAATTTTTCAGGTACTTATGTCTTTAATCCTGCGACAGATAATATTAGTGTGAATGAAATTACCTTTGAGAATTGCTATATCAACACGATGAGGGGTATCATGCGAATACGAAACAATAATGTGGTGATAGAGAATTATAACATTATTAACACTGTGGTAGACAGTATTGGGAGCTACGGATTGTTAACTACCGATACAAATGTTAATGGACCGCCATCCACTACGGCTCAGGTTCATAATATTTTATTTCAGAATAGTACCTTTAATCATTTGCAATTTGGATTGTCTACTTACAATAATATGCAGTCCATTACCATTGAAAGTTATACGTTCAGCAATATGGTAACAACTGAAAGTGGAAATTATATTTTCAGATTCAGAGGTGGTGCGGGTAATAACGATGTGATCAATGGAATTTCTATTAAGAATTCTATTTTTGGTCCGGGATGGAATATTAGCGGAACGGCAACAAACAACATTCGTGGAAAGGATGGACTACCAAACACAACGATTGAAGTGATTAATACTTATGGTACTTCTGATTGGGCGTTCATAGCAACATATGAAATAACAGGTCTTCCTTCTTCTACCTATTTGGGAACACAGACTGCATTGTGGGTTGATCCAGCCAAGAGCAACTTCAACTTTAAAGACACCGGTTTTGCCGGGAAATATAATACGGGAGATCCGCGCTGGAGAATAAAGCTTTAGGATTAAAAGTGTGACCGGATCAAGGTCACACTTTTTGTTTAATCATTTTTAGAGAAATACAAATTGTCTTGCCAATGAAGACGAGTATGAATATTATCTTATTTCTAACATTTTTTTTTGTTAGCAGCTGTAAGAGCAATGATGATCCAACTCCTCCATCAGGTGGAGATAAACCGATTCAAATCGTAGAAGACGCTTTTGCATTTTCCGGAGCAGAAGGCTTTGGCCGAGAAGCGACAGGAGGACGTGGTGGTAAGGTAATGTATGTTACAAATCTGAATGATGCTGGTACCGGAAGTTTACGTTCAGCGGTTCAGGCCTCTGGAGCACGATACATTCTGTTTAAAATTTCCGGAACGATTACCTTAAAATCAAATCTGAATATTACGAATGGAAATGTTACGATCGCTGGACAAACGGCTCCAGGGGATGGAATCACGCTTCGCGATTATCCTGTGAATGTGAATGCTGATAATGTCATTATCCGGTTCCTTCGTTTCCGAATGGGTGATGCTGCACAACAAGAGGGTGATGCACTTGGCGGAAGATTTCATAAGAACATAATGGTTGATCATTGTTCGATGAGCTGGTCAACGGATGAATGTGTTTCTTTTTATGCCAACGAAAATACAACGGTGCAGTGGTGTATTATTGCTGAAAGTCTTCGTAATTCTGTTCACGGTAAAGGTGCTCATGGATATGGTGGAATTTGGGGAGGGAAGAAAGCATCTTTTCATCATAATCTTTTGGCTCATCATGATAGTCGCAATGCACGACTTGGTGAAGAAGCTGGAAAGGCATTTGCCCTTACCGATCTTGTCGATCTGCGTAACAATGTGATTTATAACTGGGGTAGTAATAGTACCTATGGAGGCGAAGGCATGAACGTAAATATTGTGAATTGTTATTTTAAACCTGGCCCTGCAACCATTGCGAACAATGGAAGCTCCAAGCAGGCACGGATTGCTTCGTTCGACAAAAATAAAATCAAGGGAACAGAAGTTTATGATACCTGGGGTAAATTTTATGTTGATGGAAATTATATTGAAGGTAATGCAAATGCTACAAATGATAATTGGACCTATGGAGTGCTCAATCAATTTCATAGTACCTACACTACCTACCCTGCTTCTTGTACGGATGTAAATGGTAATACCATTGCCTGTGAATACACTATTCCAATTTCGGATGCAGATAAGACAGCAATGAATAGAACTACGCCACACGACATAGAGAATAATGTAACCACTCATACTGCCCTAAAAGCATACGACCGTGTTCTTGATCATGCGGGTGCTTCACTCGTTCGCGATGCTGTTGATGTTCGAATAGTAACTGATGTAAAAAATAAAACGTATCAACATGAAGGCTCTAACGGAAGCACAAATGGAATCATTGATACACAAGGTGATGTAGGTGGATGGCCCGAACTGAACAGTACAACACCTCCTGATGATACTGACGGAGATGGAATGCCTGATGCATGGGAAACAACAATGAAGCTTGACCCGGCTGTAGCGAAACCAAATGGCAAGGATCTTAGTACCGGATATGACAATATTGAAGTCTACTTGAATAGTCTGGTGAAAGCAATCGTGGAAGAACAATTGAAATTATAAAAAATGACAGAGAGGAAATACCTTTCATGCTTAGTGATTTTTATTATCGGATGCATTGGTATCTTAAATGCTAATGCGCAGGTAAATAATACCTCAACTTCAATTCCACTTGATACCACTTATACAGTATGGAGCACGAAGAAGAAATTAATTCGGGATTATCCCTACATCAAACCGGTTGAGCCATCTTCATCAAATGCAATCATTCAAAAGGAGAATGTAGTCTACCTTACGCTTAAGGACACACCTTTTGGTGAGCGCGATCTTCATGTTGATATATTCATTCCCAATAAAAAGAAAAAGTATTATCCTGCTTTAGTATTAGTACATGGTGGTGGCTGGCGTGCAGGAAATAAAACCTTAAACACACCCATGGCTCAAAAGCTAGCCGAAAATGGTTTCGTTGTGGTTTCAGTTGAATACAGACTTTCCCTTGAAGCAAAATATCCAGCGGCTGTCCATGATATTAAAGCCGCTATTCGATGGATGCGTGAACATGCTAGTGAATATCAAATAGACACAAAGCATATTGCGATAGGAGGAAGTTCTGCGGGTGGCCAACTTGCATCGCTTATTGGTTCAACCAATCGGAATTCAAAATTTGAAGGAGTGCTTGGTAATTTAAATTCCGATTGGTTGAACCAATAAGCGATGCAAGT
>DAOOQW010000067.1:6869-10323 GCA_035388945.1 Flavobacteriales bacterium | reverse complement strand
GATGGTAGAGCAATGGACTGAAAATCCATGTGTCCCTGGTTCGATCCCTGGAGGCACCACCAGCAAACCCCGGTCAATTCGATCGGGGTTTTTCTTTTTCCGGAAGTGATGATTATGAATACTTTACGACCGAAAAGAACGTTCACTCAAAAAATAAATCAAGACTTATGCAGCCTAAAAAAGGTATAATATGCATCCTCTTAAGCATGATTTCCATTGCTATGTTTGGACAACAAAACACCTTTTTAGAAAAGCAAAAAACCTATGCTCGGGTAAAATCGGCATGGAAAAATTGCCATGTTGAGCTCGTTTCACTCTTAAAAAAACAACATCTCGAAGAAAAAAAGCTGCAAATCTTCCTTCGAGCGTTCAAAAAAGAGGACGAATTAGAAGTGTGGGGAAAAAATTCCGACTCAAAAACTTTTGTTCATCTGAGAACATATAAGATATGTGCTAAGTCGGGAAGTTTGGGCTCGAAAATTCAACAAGGCGATGGACAAGTACCCGAAGGAGTTTATACCATCGATCGTTTCAATCCAGCTTCTTCCTATTATTTGTCTTTAGGTGTATCTTATCCCAATAAAATCGACCTAGCTAGAAGTGCAGGCAAAGATCCTGGCGGGGATATATTTATTCATGGTGAATGCGTGACAATTGGTTGCCTTCCGATGACCAATGAGAAAATTGAGGAAATATACTTGTTGGCTGTGATGGCAAAGTCGGCTCAACAAAGCAATATTCCTGTTCATTTCTTCCCTTTTCGCATGGGAAAAGCGCAATTAGAATTAGCCTTAAAAACGAAAGAAGGCAAATTATGGGGAGATTTCTGGAAGAATTTACAGCTCGTATATCAATATTTCGAAGACAATAAAGCTCCCGGCACTTGGGTAAAAGGTGAAGGAATTAGCTATAAACGAAATGGGTAGAAACAAAAAAACCCCGACAAGCGGGGTTTCTGGGTGGCCAAGGGGTCTCGAACCCCCGACCTCTAGTGCCACAAACTAGCGCTCTAACCAACTGAGCTATGGCCACCATTAAGAGGGCGCAAATATAATAAAGGAATGCATCCAACAAGGGGGCTTGAAAAAAAATATCTAAAAGCTTTAAAAGGCCCTGAATAGTGATTTGTTGTTCAGATGCCTATTTTTATACCTTTGCACCATTAAGAAAAAACGTTGGACCAACCTCCCCCTAAAAGTCGATTGTGCGGCTTTGCTCGAATTAACCGCACACCAATACCTCAGGTATTTACTACACGGATGAACACTTTCCTGTGTTTTACAATCTCCCTTCCTGTTTCATTATTTAACTTGACCTATGTTAGCTGATCTACTCGTGACGCTTCTATTGGTTGTGTTAAACGGCTTCTTTGTAGGAGCTGAATTTGCCATCGTGAAGGTGCGTCAATCACAAATCGACCTGAAAGTAGCTTCTGGAAATAGTTTCGCCAAGTTTGCTAAACATATCGTTACGAACCTCGATGCTTACCTGAGTGCCTCTCAGTTAGGAATTACTCTTGCCAGTCTTGGTTTGGGTTGGATAGGTGAACGAGTTGTTGCCAATTTAGTTTTGACCATTTTCGCTAAAATTGGCTACACAGCCGATCCTGTAACTGCTCATTCCATTGCTATTCCAATTGCATTCACACTCATTACAGTATTACATATAGTTTTGGGTGAACAGGTTCCGAAAACCGCTGCTATCCGCAATCCAATGCAAGCAACCTTGTTTGTAGCCTTGCCGATGCGCATTTTCTACGTTGTGTTTCGTCCGTTCATTTGGACTTTGAACGGTATGTCGAATTTGACATTACGTATGTTCGGATTATCCTCTGCTGATCATACCGATATTCATACCGAAGAAGAACTTCGAATGATTCTTACCGAAAGTGAGGAAGGTGGAGCGATCAAACAATCGGAACATGAACTCATTCAAAACGTGTTCGAGTTCGACGATCGCATGGTGAAACAGATTTATGTTCCCCGTACGCGTGTGGTTGCAATCGATATTGAAGATGATGTAGAAAAAATCATCGACCAAGTAGTTGAAGAAGGTTATTCTCGTTTGCCCGTTTACAAAGACTCGATTGATAACATCATCGGAATTATCCACTCGAAAGATCTAATCAGACACATTCGCCTCAAAAAACCTATCGACCTTAACACTTTACTTCGTCCAGCTTACTATGTTCCGCTAGGTAAATTTGTGAATGATCTTTTGCGCGAACTTCAACGTCAACATATCCAAATGGCGATTGTTACAAATGAATTTGGTGGAACCGAAGGAATTGTAACCATGGAAGATATTATTGAGGAATTGGTTGGTGAGATTCAGGATGAGTATGATGAAGAAAAACCAGCGGTAGAAAAGAAAAGCGAAACGGAGTTTATTGTTAATGCGACTTCTTCGATAAGTGATGTAAACGATTGGTTACCTATTGCGCTAGAAGAAGGAACTGATTACGAGACTGTTTCAGGATTAGTCAATAAGTTATTTGATGGCATTCCTGCTGTAAACGAGAAAAAAGAATTCGGTGGTTATCAGATTACAATTCTCAAGCGCTTTAAACATAGTGTTGAGCAAGTTAAACTGGAGGTTATTGACCGAGATTCGTTAACTTTAGACTGATTATGAAAACGGCAGAGGCACAACGTACGCTCCAAGTGGATGGTATGACATGCGCCAACTGTGCCTTGGGAATTCAGAATTTGTTAAGAAACAAAGGTCTGAAGGATGCTGAAGTAACTTTTGCAATTGGTGAAGTTCGCTACACTAGTATTGATTCGTACGAAGAATCAGCCATAAAGAAAGACATTGAGAATTTAGGGTATCAAATCATTGAACCCGAAACTCCTGTTCAAACAGGATTGAACTCAACCGAGAAGAGATTCATCATTTCACTAATCTTTTCGCTTCCATTACTTGCTCATATGGTCATTTCTTGGCATGTGTTACATATGCCTTGGGTGCAGTTTGGTTTGAGTTTACCAGTCATGTTTATTGGCTGGCAGTATTTTGGAAAAAGTGCCTGGAATTCCTTAAAGACAGGAGTTCCTAATATGGATGTTCTCATTACTATTGGCTCAGGTTCAGCTTTTATTTATAGTATTTGGGGAAGTATCATTGGAACAGGAACGGCCAATCCAGAACAGTACCTGTTCTTCGAAACTGCTGCAAGTATCATTACTCTAGTTCTCTTAGGAAACGTTATAGAACAACGCTCCGTTAAGCAAACCGGAAATGCTATTCGAGAACTAGCTGCTCTTCAACCCGAAACTGCTCGTAGAATTAGCGAACACGATAATCATACGCACATTGAAGAAATTCCGGCTCGATTAATCGTTCCTGGCGATTTGCTCTTGGTGAATTATGGCGATAAAATCCCAGCGGATGGAATTTTAGAAGATGGGAGTGGTTTTGTAAACGAAGCACTCATCACCGGTGAAAGTATGCC